>NZ_CP030771.1:3600000-3951666 GCF_006088715.1 Streptomyces sp. YIM 121038 | reverse complement strand
GCGGAGTACCGCACGGCCGCCGCGCCGAACCGGCGCACCGACCGCAGGACCTGGTACGCGCGGTGCGAGCCGAGCCGCACCAGGGCGTGCCGCAGCCGGGCGCCCGCCCGCGGCCGGGAGCCGGGGACGCGGAAGCGGCGGTAGTGGGCGCGTGCCCGGCGCAGGAACTCGGCCCTGCTGCCGTGCGGCAGCCGCTCAGGGCGGGAGTAGATGGTCAGGAAGTGGTCGACCATGCGCCGGAAGACCAGCGCCCGCCAGGCCTCCGGCAGGTGGGGGCGCGCGTCGAGGAACGCGAACACCCGCTCGTACTGGTCGAAGACGTCGAAGTGCGCGCGGCTCGCCGTGCCGAGGAGCCCGCCGCGCCGCCGCTGCCGGTAGCGCACGCACACCCGGTCGAGCGTCGCGATGGACTTCGCGGACATCATCAGCGGATACGTCCACGGCGCGTCCTCGTAGGTGCCGGGCGGGAACGTGAGGCCGATGCGTTCGACGAACTCACGGCGGTGCGCCTTGTTCCACGCGACCATGAGCAGCCGCAGCAGGCCGCTCCTGTCGCCGAGTTCGAAGGGGGCGGGGCCGTCCTCGTCGAGGAGGTGCGCGAGCTGGTTGCGGACCCGCTCGCCCGTCCAGTACGTCCGCTCGTAGTCGTAGACCAGGACGTCGGGCTCGCCGGTCTCCTTCAGCCGGTCGGCGATGGCCTGGAGGGAGCCGGGCGCCATGCTGTCGTCGGCGTCGAGGAAGACCAGGTAGTCGCCGGTGGCGTGCTCCATGCCCGCGTTCCGCGCGCGGCCGAGACCCACGTTCTCTTCCAGGTGGACGGCCCTGACCCGGGCGTCCCGGCCCGCGAACTCGTCGATGATCGCGGCGCAGCCGTCCGGCGAGCGGTCCTCGACCGCGATCAGCTCCCAGTCCGCGAAGCTCTGTTCGAGCACGGACGTGAGGCATTCGTGCAGATAGGCCTGCACCTGGTACGCGGGGACGATGACACTGAACCGGGGCACGGCACATCCATGGGTCGGCGCGGGCACTCTGCCCGGGAACGCCCGGTGGGGTGATCTGGTTACGCCCGGGTCTCCCCATCGGGGGACGCCCGTCAAGCGAACGGAAAGGGGCCGGTCCGGTGCCGGACCGTCCCCTTCCGCTCAAACCCCGTACGGCGTAAGGCAGTTGATCATTTCTGCGCCACCGGGCGCGCGGGCGCGCACGCGTCCTCACTTGACGGCGCCCGCCATCACGCCGGACACGAACTGCCGCTGGAACGCGAAGAACACCGCCAGCGGGATCACCATCGAGATGAACGCGCCGGGCGCGAGGATCTGCACGTTGTCCCCGAAGAACCGCACCTGCTGCTGGAGCGCCACGGTGATCGGCGGGCTGCCCGCGTCCGCGAAGATCAGCGCGATCAGCATGTCGTTCCACACCCACAGGAACTGGAAGATGCCCAGCGAGGCGATCGCCGGCGCGCCGAGGGGCATCACCACACGGATGAAGAGCCGCAGCTCACCGGCGCCGTCCAGGCGCGCGGCCTCCAGGAGTTCGCGGGGGATCTCCGCGAAGAAGTTCCGCAGCAGGAAGATCGCGAACGGCAGCCCGAAGGCCGTGTGGAAGAGCACCACGCCCGTCGTCGTCTCGAAGATCCCGATCTTGCCGAAGAGGTCGGAGACCGGGACGAGCGCCACCTGCACCGGCACCACGAGCAGCCCCACCACCCCGAGGAACCACCAGTCGCGGCCCGGGAACTCCATCCACGCGAACGCGTACCCGGCGAGCGAGCCGAGCACCACGACCAGCAGCGTCGCCGGGACGGTGATGGACACGCTCGTCAGGATCGAGTCGGTGATCGTCTCGTCCTTCAGGAGGCTGGAGTAGTTCTCGAACGTCAGCTGCGACGGCGCCCCGAAGACCTTCCACCAGCCGGTCGCGCTCATGTCCTCCTTGGTGCGCAGCGAGCCGAGCAGCAGGCCGAGCGTGGGCACCAGCCAGAACAGGCCGACGAGGATCAGGAAGACCCGGACCGCGGTGCCGCCGAGCAGCCCCGCGATCCGCCCGCCCAGCGACTGCCGGGCCTTCACCACGCCCGTCTCCGCGGCGGCCCGAGTGTGCGTGCTCATCGCTTCGCCTCCCGCCGCAGCCGCCGCAAGTTGAACCACATCACCGGGATCACGAGGACGAAGAGCAGCACCGCGATCGCGCTCGCCACGCCGTCGTTCTGGTCCCCGAAGGCCGAGTTGTAGAGCTGGACGGCGAGGACGTTCGCCTCGTCCTTGGAGGAGCCCGGCGGGATCACGAAGACCAGGTCGAAGATCTTCATCACGTTGATCATCAGTGTGACCAGGACGACCGCGAGGACGGGAGCGAGCAGCGGCACCGTGACCCGGCGGAACACCTGCCACTCGTTGGCGCCGTCCACGCGCGCGGCCTCCAGGAGCTCGCGCGGCACGCTCGCGAGGCCCGCCGCGATGAGGACCATCGCGAACCCGGCCCACATCCACACGTAACTGCCGATGACGGCAGGGGTGATGAGCGAGGGGCCGAGCCAGTTCACCCCGTCGTACGGCTCGCGGAAGTTCGACGCGGGGTAGCGCAGGAGCGCCCCGTCGGCCTCCTTCGGCAGGGCGAAGGTGCCGTCGTCCGCCGCCGTCGTCGAGGCCACCACCTCGCCGTCCTTGACCGCCTCGATCCTGATGCCCGGGTAGCCGAGCTCGACGGCGTCCGGGGCGTTGACCTCGCCGCGGCCCTTGCCGCGGGTGAAGTCCTGCCAGGCCGTGCCGGTGACCTTGCCGGGGTCGGCCTCGGCGCGCTTCGCCGACGCGGCGTCGTCGGGCATCTTGTCGGGCGGTACGCCGGTCAGCGGCAGGGCCACCGGGTGCCCGGCGCGCACGGGTGCGCGGGTCACGAAGGCGCCGCCGCCCGCCTCCTTCATCGGGGACCGCGCGGCCAGGTGCCCGCTCGGGAAGTGCGAGGACTCCACGAACGTGTCGTGCACGCCCACCCACACGGCGTTGACCACCCCGCGGTCGGGGTTCGCCTCGTACACGAGCCGGAAGATGATCCCCGCCGCCAGCATCGAGATCGCCATCGGCATAAAGATCACGATCTTGAACGCCGTGCCCCAGCGCACCCGTTCGGTGAGGACGGCGAAGATCAGGCCGAGCGCGGTCGCCACCGCGGGCGCGAACACCACCCAGATCGCCGTGTTCTTGACGGCGGTACGGATCCCGGAGTCCTCGAACATCGTCTCGTAGTTGTCGACGCCCGCGAAGTCACCGCTCTTGTCGAAGAAGCTGCGCAGGACCGAGAACCCGATCGGATACAGCACGAGCGCGCCGAGCAGGACCAGGGCGGGCAGCAGGAACAGGGCCGCCACCGTCCTGCGGGTCCCGGTCACGCTCCTGCGCGGACCGGCGCCGCGCGGGCCGGTCGTGGACGTACGCGCCGTCGGCCTGGCCGGGGGCACCGCGGCGGTGCCCCCGGCGTCCGGAGTCGTCATCGCCCCGTCAGCTCTTCGGGTACGCCTTGGCCGCCGCGTCCTCCAGCGTCCGCTGGGTGCCCGCGACGTCCTTCGGGTTCTTCAGGAAGTCCTGGAGCGCCTTCCACTCGCCCTTGCCCGGCGTGCCGCCGAAGGCCGGGGGCGCCTGGTCGGACATGTCGAAGCGGATGTCGTCGCCGGCCGCGATGAGCGCCTTGGCGATGCCGCGCTGCACGTCGTTGGGGTACGCGGCCAGATCCAGGTTCTTGTTCGGCGACACGAAGCCGCCCGCCTCCGCCCAGATCCTCGCCGCGTCCGGCGAGGCCAGGAAGGTGAGCAGGGCCTGCGCGCCCTTGCCGTCCTTCAGCGCGACCGCGGCGTCACCGCCGACGACCGCGGGGGACTCGTCCCCGACCGCCGGGAACGGGAACACCTTCGCGTCCGTGCCGATCTTCGCCTTCGTCTCGGAGATCGAGAGCGACACCATGTCGCCCTCGAAGACCATGCCCGCCTTCGGCTGCTCGCCGCCCACGAACGTCTGCTTCACCGACGCCGGGAACTCCGTCTGCAGCGCGCCGTCCGCGCCCCCGGCGACGAACCCCTTCTTCCCGAAGAGCCCGCCGAGCGTCGTCAGCGCCTTCTTGACGGAGGGGTCCGTCCACTTGATCTTGTGCTGGGCGAGCTGGTCGTACTTCTCGGGGCCCGCCTGCGAGAGGTAGACGTTCTCGAACCAGTCGGTGAGCGTCCAGGCCTCCGCGCCGCCCACGGACACGGGCGCGACCCCGGAGTCGTACACCGTCTGGGCGGTCTTCAGGAACGCGTCCCAGGTCTTCGGCTCGTCGACGCCCGCGTTCTCGAAGACCTTGGTGTTGTACCAGACCAGCGACTTGTTGGCCGCCTTGAAGTACACGCCGTACTGCTTGCCGTCGACCGTCCCGAGGTCCTTCCAGCCCTGCGCGTAGTTCTCGTCAAGCTCCTTCTGCGCCGCCGCGCCCAGCGGCTTGGCCCACTTCTTCGCCACGGCCTGCTGCACCGCGCCGACCTGCGGCAGCATCGCCACGTCCGGGGGCTGGCCGCCCGCCACCTTCGACGCGAGGAAGCTGATGATCGGCTCCTGCGCGGGCACGAACGACACGCTGGCGCCCGTCCGCTTCTCGAACTCGTCCAGGACCCTGAGGAACACCTTGCGCTCCGCACCGCCCCACACGGCCGAGACCGACAGCTTCTGCCCGTCCAGCTTCGGCAGCTGCACGGTGGCCGCGGTCTTCTTGCCGCCGCCCTTGCCGTTGCCGTCGTCGTCCTTGTCGTCGTCACCGCCGCACGCGGTGAGGCCGAGGGCGAGCGCGCCCACCGCCGTGGCGGCGACCATCCTGCCGGTCGTGCGTGTACGAAGAGTGCTGCGCATCACTGCCCCGTTCTCTTCCCCTGACAGTCCCGTTCCGGTCTGTCTACGCCCGGGGGCGTGGGGCGGCAAGACGGCCTACGCTGTCAAGTCGCCGATCGTGATGCCGTTGTGACGGTCAGTTCCTCGGCTCCGTCCCTGCCGTGGGCAGTCGTCCCGCGGGGCCGCACCAGGTGCCGCGCGGCCTTCACGCAGGGGCGCGGCCCGGACGCGGCCCCGGCGTCACAGCAGGGACGGCACCTGGTCGGCAGCGACCTCCCGCGCCGCACGATCGAGCGCACTGGCCAGCAGCGCCAAGTCCGTAGGCCCGTTGCCCAGTTCGCGGACGGGGCGGCGCGTGGGGGGATCCCCCATGCGATCCCACTCCAGGGGGACCACGGTGGGCCGCAGGGTCGCCGTACGGGGGATGCGCCCCGTGACCCGCCCCGCTTGGAAGGCGGTGACCCGCCCGTCACTCCCGCCCAACACCCCCCGCCCGGGAGCCGGATCCTCCACCCCGCCCCCGGGCGCGTCCAGCGTGGCCCGAAGCCCCGTCCGCCGCCCGACCTCCGTCTCGGCCACGCGCTCGGCACCCCGCACCGCGGCCACCAGATGCACCCCGAGCCGCTCCCCGTCCCGGGCCACCGCGTCGAGCGCCCGGACGACGGACCCGGCGGCGGGCCGCCCGGGCGACCCGAGCGCGGGCGCCAGCAAGGAGTCGTAGTCGTCGACGACCACGACGAGCCGCGCGAGCGGCGGCCCCGGCTCGGGCCGCGCCCCGGCCCCCGGCGGCCGCAGCCGCAGCGTGGAGCTGCTCGGCGCCTCGATGTCCCCGGCCCCCACGGCCCCGCCCGCCTCGGCGTCCGGCGCCCCGCGGGGCGCCACGATCCGCCCGGCCACCAGCCGCCCCGCGTGCCACTCGGCGAACCCCTGCCGTCCAAGGAGCTCGGCCCGCCGCTTCAGCTCCGCGGTGAGGGACTGCGCGAACTCCCGCATCCGTACGGGGTCGTTGGCGGCGAGGTGGGTGCCGACGTGGGGGAGGTCCGTACAGGCCCGCAGCCCTTCGCCGGGCCGCTCGCCCGCACCGGTGCCGCCCGCCGTGCCCCCGTCCCGCCCGTCGACCCCGCCGTCGACGAGGACGACGCCGAGCCGGTCGGGCCGCTCGGCGGCGGCGAGGGACGCGGCGACGGACCGCAGCAGCTCCGTGCGTCCGCTGCCGGGCGGCCCCGCCACCAGCAGGTGCGGCCCGTCCGCGGCGAGGTCCACCACGACGGGCCCGCGCGCCCCCGCGCCGAGCACCGCCCAGGCCCGCCCGCCCAGGGCACCCGCGTCGTCCCCGGCGGCCGCCCACCGCGCCATCAGCGAGGCGGGCGTGGCCCGGGCGAGCCCCAACTCGTCCAGGAGCCGCGCGGCTTGCGGCAGCGGCGCCGCCACGCGCGCGTGCCCGCCGCCCGTGCCGTCGGGCCGCAGCGGGGCGAGCGCCCGCGCGAAGCGCTGCGCCCAGGCCGCCGACACGGCGTCCACCACGGCGACCGTGCCGTGCCCCGCGGGCTGCCCGTCCGCCGTGCGCAGCACCCGCAGGGCCGTCGCCACGTCACCGCTGAGCAGCGCGACCGCCCCGCAGGCGCGGAAGGCGGGCGACACCGAACACGCCGCCTCGTACGTCTCCGTCACCGGGGACGCGGGCGAGGCGGCGGCCGTCTCGGCCAGGCACACGACGTGGATCCCGGCCCGGCCGCCGTCCCGCGCGAGCCGCACGGCGGCCTCCCGCAGCGCGGCGGAACCGGGGTCGCCGTCGACGACCACCACCGTGCGCGGCCCGGACGCCTCCCGGACCGTCCGCTCCTGAGCCCGCCCCGGCCCGCCGGGACCCGCCTCGGCCGGCTCCGGCTCGTCCAGGCGGCGCAGCAGCTCGGCCGTGCGCGCCGCCGCCTGCTCGCGGTCGTACGCGAGCAGCAGACGGCAGTCCTGGCCGTGCGCGGGCCGCAGATGCGGCAGCCAGCCGAGCCAGGCCCACTCCGCGGCCCGCTCGCCCGGCGTCCGCGCCCGGTCCGTGCTGATCAGCACGATCTCCAGGTCCGCGGGGGAGTGCAGCGCGGCCAGCTGGGCGAGCACCGACCGGGCGAGCCCCGCGAGCCGCTCGCGCGGCCCGGCGAGACCGAGCGCGCCGGTCTCCCCGAGGCTGACCGTCACCGGCACGGCGGGCAGCAGAGCGCTCTGCCCGGGTGCCGCCCGGTCGACCGTGCCGAGGCGCACCGCGAGTGCCTCCGGGTGCGCGGGCCCGCGCTCCCACAGCCGCGTCCCCGGCCCGAGCGCCGTCAGGAGCAGCGCCGCCGCGTCGGGCCACACCTCGGGCACCGGCTCCGGGAGCGGCCCGGCGTCGCCCCACTCCTCCACCGCTTCGGGGTCCTGTGGCCCTTCGTGCACCTCGTCGTACGCACCGTGCTCGCGCGCCGTCTCCTCGCCGCGCCCGCCGGTCAGCCGCCGCGCCCACGCGGACAGGCCGCCCCGCTTGCGCACGCCGCGCGGCAGGGGCGTCCCGCGCGCGGGGGTGCCGGTCCGGTGCCGCTCGGCCTCGGGCACGCCGCCCTGCCGGGGCACCACGGGGGACTCCGCGATCCCGCTCTCACCGTCCCCGCTGCCTCCGGAGGCACCCCACTCGGCCGTGCCGTACGCGTGCTGCGTCACGCCCTCTCCGGGGGTGACGGGGACGGACGGACCGGACGACGACGCGCGGCGGCCGGGTGCGGCGGCCGGGCCGGGCACGGTGGACGCGGCACCCGGCGAGGGCGAGAAGCCGGGCGCTCCGGCGCCTCCCGCGACCTGGGCGCCCCAGGCGCCGCGCAGATCCCCGACGCCCCTCGCCGTGGCTCCGGCCCCTCCTGTCGCTCCTGTCGCTCCTTCGGCTCCTTCCGCGGTGACCCGCACGCGCACGTGCCCCTCGCCGTCCGCCGCGGTGTCGAGCACGCCGCCCATGCCGCTGCCCGTGGTCAGCCGGAGCACGGACTCGCCGATGCGCAGGAGCGAGCCGGAGGCCAGCCGCACCGGCCGGTCGGTGAGCACGCGGCCGTCCACCGCCGTGCCGTTCGTCGAGCCGAGGTCCGTGACCGTGACCCGGCCGTCCGGGTCGAGCGTGACCGCGCAGTGCAGCCGGGACACGTCCGGGTCGTCCAGGGGGACGTCGGCCTGCGCGGAGCGGCCGACGCGGATCTGGCCGCCGTGCAGCAGGTGCACGCCGCCCGCGTCGGGACCGGCGACGACGTGGAGCTGGGCGGCGGCGTCCGCGAGCTCGGGGCCCGGCTCGGCGGGGGTGCCCACGCACAGCACCGCTCCGTCGACCAGCGGGGGCTCGCCGAGCGTGCAGCGCTGGAGGTCGAGCCGCTCCGACTCCGCGTACAGGACGGCGGGGCCCTCGCCCGCGGCGACGGCGGCGGCGAGGCCCGAGGCGACGGCGGCGAGCGCGGTCCCGGCGGGCGCGGTGACCAGCACGTCGCAGGCCGTCGCGGGGCGTCCCCCCGGCTCGGCGGTCTGGCCGCCACGCGGCCCGAGGACGGTCAGCCGGATCTGCATGCCGTCAGCGGTCCCTTCTGCGCTGGGCGCCCGGCACGGGGACTCGCGCTGTGATTCCCCCCACCGCACACGGGCACGTCGGCCAGTACGGAAGCATCCTCGCACCTGCCACTGACAACACGCCCGCCCCCCACCCGTAAGTGATCTTGATTGGTCGCCTCTGTACGGAAACGTGCCCGGAAAAGTGCGGGAAGCGGGCCAGAAGGAAAATCGTCACCCCCCGGAGGGCGCGCGCTTCCGCCGAGCCCCTGCCGAGCCCTTATCGAGCCCCTGTCGAACCCCTGCGAGAGCCCCGCCCGGGGCCCCTTTCGCACCCCGGTCCGAGGGCGTCGGCAACCAACGGCCCTGGTAGCGCGTCTTCCCTGCGAACAAAGGTCCGCACGGGCGGCGGCCACTGGCAAGATCGTCGTCCAGTGCCCCGTCCGGCGGCACTACAGTGGGTCGGAACGCCCATCGCGGCGAGGGCCGACCGGGATCCCCGGGTCACCGGGAGCCCGAGGACCACAGATCCAGACCGATCCAGCAGGGAGCGCATGACGTGCGGCCGGTAGGCAGCAAGTACCTGCTCGAGGAGCCGCTCGGGCGCGGCGCCACGGGCACCGTCTGGCGAGCCCGCCAGCGGGAGACCGCGGGTGCCGAGGCGGCCGTCCCCGGCCAGCCCGGCGAGACCGTCGCGATCAAGGTCCTCAAGGAGGAGCTCGCGAACGACGCGGACGTCGTGATGCGCTTCCTCAGGGAGCGCTCCGTCCTGCTCCGGCTGACGCACCCGAACATCGTCCGCACCCGCGACCTCGTCGTCGAGGGCGATCTGCTCGCCCTGGTCATGGACCTCATCGAGGGCCCGGACCTGCACAAGTACCTGCGCGAGAACGGCCCGTTCAGCCCGGCCGCCGCCGCCCTGCTCACCGCGCAGATCGCCGACGCGCTGGCCGCGAGCCACGCCGACGGCGTCGTCCACCGCGATCTGAAGCCCGCGAACGTCCTGGTCAAGCAGGACGCCGACGGCATGCACCCGATGCTCACGGACTTCGGCATCGCCCGCCTCGCCGACTCCCCGGGCCTCACCCGCACCCAGGAGTTCGTCGGCACGCCCGCGTACGTCGCGCCGGAGTCCGCCGAGGGCCGCCCGCAGACCAGCGCGGTCGACATCTACGGGGCCGGCATCCTGCTGTACGAGCTGGTCACCGGGCGCCCGCCGTTCGCCGGCGGCTCCGCGCTCGAGGTCCTGCACCAGCACCTGAGCGCCGAGCCGCGCCGCCCCTCCACCGTCCCCGACCCCCTGTGGACGGTCATCGAGCGCTGCCTGAGCAAGGACCCGGACCGCCGCCCCAGCGCCGAGAACCTGGCGCGCGCCCTGCGCACCGTCGCCGACGGCATCGGCGTGCACGCCTCCGCCGCGCAGATCGCCGCCGCCGAGGGCGTCGCCGCCCTGCTCGCGCCCGACCCGGCGCCCGCTCCGGTGCCCGGCGCCCCCGGCGCGGCCGACCCCACCCAGGTCCTGCCGAACACCTCGGGCGCCCCGGGCGCCTACGACCCGGCCGCGCCCACCAGCGTCATGCCGCACACCGGCGGCCCCCAGGGCGCCGACCCCACGGCCGTCATGCCGCCCGTGGGCCCCGGCCAGGGCCCGGACGACCCGCACCCCTGGCAGAGCCAGATGCGCGCCGCCCGCGACCGCAACGACCAGACGCAGGTGCAGTACCTGGACCCCAGCCAGGACCCGCTGCGCCGCCGGCCGCAGCGCCAGGTCGCCCGCCCCCAGCAGCAGCGCCCGCCGCAGCAGCCGCAGCCGTACGCGCCCCAGCACCAGCCGCAGCCGTACCCCCCGCAGCAGCAGTACGCGCCGCAGCACCAGCCCCAGCCGTACGCGCCGCAGCAGCCGCAGCCGTACGCCCCCCAGGCGCCCGCCCCGGCGCCCCAGCCGCCGCAGCCCGAGCCGCCCCGGCAGCGCCGCCAGCGCAGCGCGAACCCGACGAAGATCCCGGGCCTCGGCTGCCTCAAGGGCTGCCTGGTCGTTCTCGTCATCCTGTTCGTCGCGAGCTGGCTGGTCTGGGAGCTGAGCCCGCTCCAGGACTGGATCGGCACGACGAAGGGGTACTGGGACCAGCTCCAGGACGTCTGGGACAAGCTCTCGGAGTGGAGCTCCAAGATCAACGGCTGAGCCCGCGGCGATCAGCGGCTGAGCCCGCGGCCCGGACCCCGTCCGGGCCGCCGTACGGCAACATCCCCGCGACCTAGGGGATTTGTCGACATCTGAGGGGTGATTTCCGCTCCCGGAGTGAAGGTTGGTGTCACGGACGCGTACTTTTGACGCCAACACACATCCGTAGGAGCAGTCTTGGCACGCAAGATCGGCAGCCGGTACACCGCCCATCAGATCCTGGGCCGTGGCAGCGCCGGCACGGTGTGGCTGGGCGAGGGGCCCGAGGGGCCCGTCGCCATCAAGCTGTTGCGCGAGGACCTGGCCTCCGACCAGGAGCTCGTCGGCCGCTTCGTCCAGGAGCGCACGGCCCTGCTGAGCCTCGACCACGCGCGCGTGGTCGGCGTCCACGACCTGGTGGTCGACGGCAACGACCTCGCACTCGTCATGGACCTCGTCCGCGGCACGGACCTGCGCACCCGCCTGGAGCGCGAGCGCCGCCTCGCCCCCGAGGCCGCCGTGGCCATCGTCGCGGACGTCGCCGACGCCCTGGCCGCCGCGCACGCCGCCGGAATCGTGCACCGCGACGTCAAGCCCGAGAACGTCCTCCTGGACATGCAGGGCCCCCTCGGCCCCGGCGGCTCCCACCCCGCCCTCCTGACGGACTTCGGCGTCGCCAAACTCATCGACACCCCGCGCCGGACCCGGGCCACGAAGATCATCGGTACGCCGGACTATCTGGCGCCCGAGATCATCGAGGGCCTGCCCCCGCGCGCGGCCGTCGACATCTACGCCCTCGCGACTGTCCTCTACGAGCTCCTCGCGGGCTTCACCCCCTTCGGCGGCGGCCACCCCGGCGCGATCCTGCGCCGCCACGTCACCGAGACCGTCGTGCCCCTGCCCGGCATCCCCGAAGAGCTCTGGCAGCTCATGGTCCAGTGCCTGGCCAAGGCGCCCGCGTCCCGTCTGCGCGCCTCCGAGCTCGCGGCCCGCCTGCGCGAACAGCTCCCCCTGCTCGCGGGCATCCCGCCCCTGGACGTCGACGAGCCGGACGCGGAGACGCAGGGCGCCGAGGCGCGCGAGGAGGCGCCACCGGAGCCCCGGCCGCGCGCCCCCCGGCGCGGCGCCGTCCCCCTGGTCCCCGGCGCCACCCCCGCCGACGCCAACCGCGACACCCACACCTCCATGCGCGTCCCCGGCCCCGAGGAGCTGGCCGGAGGCGCCCTGGGCACCGCCCGCGTCCCCCGCGCGACCGGCACCGCCCGGCCCGGCTCGGCCCGCCACCGCTCCACGACGCGGCGCCGCCGGATCGCCCTCGGGGTGGCGGGGGCGGCCCTGGCCGCCGCGATAGGCGCAGGCGCCTGGTACGCCACCACGGACGACCCCCCGCCCTCCACCCCCAAAACCACAGCCCCCCCAACCCCCTGACCCACCCCGTGCCCCGCCCCGGCCCCACCCGCTAGCGCGGCCTGGCCCCACCCACCCGCCCCCACCTCACCCGCAGTGCCCAGCGCGCACTGGCCCCGTGCCGAGCCCCGCGCCCCGGTCCCGCCGCCCCGGGTGGAGGCCCACCCCCAAAGCCAGGAGATTCGGGTGGGAGGGTGGGCAGGCCCGCCGCGGCAGCGGCGGGGGAGTCGGCGACGGCGGCCGCGGCGCCCCGCGTCGGGGCCGGGCGGGCGAAGCCGGGGAGCGACGGGTGGGCGGGTGGGGAGCACCGCCGCGGTAGCGGCGGAAGGACACCGGGGGCCCCGGGCCCAGGCGCCCCGAGTGAAGGGCCCCGGCCCGCCGGACCCGGGCAGCGGGCGGGCGGGAGGCCCGGCCCGAGGAGGCCCGGCCGGGCTCCGGCGCAGGCCGCCGCAGGGGCGTCCCGCCCCGCAGGGGGGAGGGACGCCAGCCGCAGCCGTTACGCTGGTGTCGTGGCAGTCGTCGACGTATCCGAAGAGCTCAAGTCCCTCTCCTCGACCATGGAGTCGATCGAGGCCGTCCTGGACCTCGACAAGCTGAGGGCAGACATCGCCGTGCTCGAGGAGCAGGCGGCCGCGCCGTCGCTCTGGGACGACCCGGACGAGGCGCAGAAGATCACCAGCAAGCTGAGCCACCTCCAGGCGGAGGTGCGCAAGGCGGAGACCCTGCGCGGGCGCATCGACGACCTGGGCGTTCTCTTCGAGATGGCCGAGGAGGAGGACGACTCGGACACCCGCGCGGAGGCCGAGTCGGAGCTCACGGCGGTCAGGAAGGCCCTGGACGAGATGGAGGTCCGCACCCTCCTCTCCGGTGAGTACGACGCCCGTGAGGCCCTGGTCACGATCCGCGCGGAGGCCGGCGGCGTCGACGCCTCGGACTTCGCCGAGAAGCTCCAGCGCATGTACCTGCGCTGGGCGGAGCGCCACGGCTACAAGACGGAGCTGTACGAGACGTCGTACGCGGAAGAGGCCGGCATCAAGTCGACCACCTTCGCCGTCCAGGCGCCGTACGCGTACGGCACGCTCTCCGTGGAGCAGGGCACGCACCGCCTGGTGCGCATCTCCCCGTTCGACAACCAGGGCCGCCGTCAGACGTCCTTCGCGGGCGTCGAGATCCTGCCCGTGGTCGAGCAGACCGACCACATCGAGATCGACGAGAGCGAGCTGCGCGTCGACGTGTACCGCTCGTCGGGCCCCGGCGGCCAGGGCGTCAACACGACGGACTCCGCGGTCCGCCTGACCCACCTCCCCACCGGCATCGTCGTCTCCTGTCAGAACGAGCGCTCGCAGATCCAGAACAAGGCGACCGCGATGAACGTCCTCCAGGCGAAGCTGCTCGAGCGCCGCCGCCAGGAGGAGCAGGAGAAGATGAACGCCCTCAAGGGCGACGGCGGCAATTCCTGGGGCAACCAGATGCGTTCGTACGTCCTGCACCCGTACCAGATGGTGAAGGACCTGCGGACGGAGCACGAGGTCGGTAACCCGGAAGCGGTGTTCAACGGCGAGATCGACGGCTTCCTGGAGGCCGGAATTCGCTGGCGCAAGCAGCAGGAGAAGTAATTTCGGCGCTTTGTCGACATGGCGGGGTCTCCGCCGGGTCGTCGGGCACCCCGCGGCATTCACGGCAACCGCGGCCCACAGGGCCGCGGTTGCCGTGTTCTGTGGGGCAGTTGTGGGCCCCGCGCGCTTTTCCCGCGTCCTTTCGTCACAGTCGCATGTCCGCTCGACGGTCAACTGAGCGCATAACGGGCATCGCGCGCGCAACGTCCTTGACGGTGCTCAGGAAAGTGGAAAAGCTGTCGGGCGGCATGCGTGTTTCTGGGGCGCGTGTGATCCGGGGGGCCGATCGAGAGCCACCCCGTGACCCGGGCCCCGGGCGCTGCCTCACTGACGATTCAGCTACTGGGGGTAGCAGCCTGATGACCAAGAAGACGCGGATCCGCATCGCGCGGATAGCCGCTGGTGCGGTGATCGCCGCCGGTGCGTCGCTCACCGCCGCCGGCGCCGCCTCGGCCCTGGACGTGGGCGTCGACCTGGGCGGCACGGGCGCGAGCGCCTCCGCCGACGACAACGGCGTCGGCGTCGACACGGACCTCCCGGGTGACGACGACGATCCGCCGGAGCCCACCAACCCGCCGGAGCCGACCGACGAGCCGACCGAGCCGACGGACCCGCCGGAGCCCACCAACCCGCCGGAGCCGACGGACCAGCCGACCGAGCCGACGGACCCGCCGGAGCCCACCGACCCGCCCACGGAGCCCACGAACCCGCCCAAGCCCACCAGCGACCCGGGCGACCCGGGCCACGGCGGCACGGGCGGCGGTGGCAACGGCGGCGGCAACGGCGCCGACCCCGCCGGTGGCGGCGACCGGCCCGTCGAGCAGGGCCAGGGCAAGGACAGCCTGACCGACACCGGTACCTCCCCGCAGCAGGTCGACCAGGTGGCCGACAAGGGGCAGGGCAAGAACGACGGCGAGCTGGCCGAGACCGGCGCCACCGAGGTGACCTTCCTGGTCATCGGTGCCGCGACGATGATCGCGGGAGGCATCGGCTTCCGCCTGCTGCCGCGCCTGGTCGGCAACCGCGGCGCCGCGGCGTAACCCTCCCGGGGCGACAAACTGAAAAAGGGCCCGGAGCCGAGCGGCTCCGGGCCCTTTTCGCGTGCGCGGCCGACGATCACCAGCGACCACGGACGGCCACCGCCGACCGGCCGACCGGCCAGTCCGTGACGACGGGCACCAGTCCGTGACGTCGAGTAACAGCCGGTCACAGCCATCCGCGGGCGGGCGATCCGTCCCCGCGCCCACCGGTCACGCGGCTACCCGGTCACCCGGCTGCGCGGCTACGCGGTCTGGTGCGCGAGCAGCGCCACCGCCGCGATCAGCACGACGAGCAGCCCTATCAGGGTCGCGGGGCTGAGGCCGCCGAAGGGGCCTTCCTGCTGCATACGGTCCCGGTTGGCCCGGCACACGGGGCAGCGGCCCTCGCTCACAGGCGCCGCGCAGTTCGCGCACACCAACCTGTCAAAGGTCATGCGCTTCTCCTCCCGCACAGTCTCAGCCTGCCCAACGCTCTGGGAACCTCAACCGTTCCCCCTACCACTGTGCCAGCTTCCGCGGATTTCGGCGCGGCCCGCCCTGCTCCGCCGGTTTCCGGCCGTTCCGTTCCCGCCCCCGGCGCGACAAATCGCGCAACTCAGGACGCCGACTGCGCTGGCGTACCGCATTCGCGTAGGGTCACGCTCACCTACCCCCGGCTAACCGTGGTGCACCCGTGATCCGATTCGACAACGTCTCCAAGGCCTATCCGAAGCAGAACCGCCCGGCGCTCCGCGATGTGTCGCTGGAGATCGAAAAGGGCGAGTTCGTCTTCCTGGTGGGGTCATCCGGCTCCGGAAAGTCCACCTTCCTGCGGCTGATCCTCCGCGAGGAGCGCACCAGCCACGGCCAGGTGCACGTCCTGGGCAAGGACCTGGCCCGGCTCTCCCACTGGAAGGTGCCGCACATGCGCCGCCAGCTGGGCACCGTCTTCCAGGACTTCCGGCTCCTGCCGAACAAGACCGTCGCCGAGAACGTGGCCTTCGCCCAGGAGGTCATCGGCAAGTCGCGCGGCGAGATCCGCAAGTCCGTGCCCCAGGTGCTCGACCTCGTCGGGCTCGGCGGCAAGGAGGACCGGATGCCCGGCGAGCTCTCCGGTGGTGAGCAGCAGCGCGTGGCGATCGCCCGCGCCTTCGTCAACCGGCCGAAGCTCCTGATCGCCGACGAACCGACGGGCAACCTCGACCCGCAGACCTCCGTCGGCATCATGAAGCTGCTCGACCGCATCAACCGGACCGGCACCACCGTCGTGATGGCCACCCACGACCAGCAGATCGTGGACCAGATGCGCAAGCGCGTCATCGAGCTGGAGAAGGGCCGTCTCGTCCGCGACCAGTCCCGCGGCGTCTACGGCTACCAGCACTGATTCGTCTGCCCCCGTCGGCCGCCGGCCCCTCCTCCCGGCCCTGACGCTCCCGCCTGCCGGAACCATCTGTTCCACCTGATCCACCGAAAGGCCGCCATGCGCGCCCAGTTCGTCCTGTCGGAGATCGGCGTCGGTCTCCGCCGCAATCTCACGATGACGTTCGCCGTCGTCGTGTCCGTCGCCCTCTCGCTCGCCCTGTTCGGCGGCTCGCTGCTCATGCGCGACCAGGTGAGCACGATGAAGGGCTACTGGTACGACAAGGTCAACGTCTCGATCTTCCTGTGCAACAAGGCGGACGCCGAGCAGGACCCCAAGTGCGCCAAGGGCGCCGTCACGAACGAGCAGAAGGACCGGATCCTCACCGACCTCAAGAAGATGTCGGTCGTGGACACCGTCCAGCACGAGTCGGCGGACGAGGCGTACAAGCACTACAAGGAGCAGTTCGGCGACTCCCCGCTGTCCAGCTCCCTGACCCCGGACCAGATGCAGGAGTCGTACCGCATCAAGCTGAAGGACCCGGAGAAGTACCAGGTGGTGGCGACCGCCTTCTCCGGGCGTGACGGCGTGCAGTCGGTGGAGGACCAGAAGGGCGTCCTGGACAACCTCTTCGAGCTGCTCAACGGCATGAACAAGGCGGCCCTCGCGGTGATGGCCCTGATGCTGGTCGTCGCCCTGATGCTGATCGTCAACACGGTGCGGGTCTCGGCGTTCAGCCGTCGCCGTGAAACCGGGATCATGCGTCTGGTGGGCGCGTCCAGCCTCTACATCCAGATGCCGTTCATCCTGGAGGCCGCCGTCTCCGGGCTCATCGGAGGCGGGCTGGCCTGCGGGTTCCTGCTGCTCGGCCGGTACTTCATCATCGACCACGGCCTGGAGCTCTCCGAGAAGCTGACGCTGATCAACTTCATCGGCTGGGACTCCGTCTTCGCGGTCCTTCCGCTGGTCCTCGTCATCGGACTGCTCATGCCCGCCCTTGCCGCCTTCCTCGCCCTGCGCAAGTACCTGAAGGTGTGAGGCGGCGGGCGGCGCGGGGTGCCGCTGATGTGAGGAGTGCCTCGGGCGCCGTGCGGTCAACCGACCGTGCGGCGCCCCTCGTTGTCCTAGACTCACCGACATGTCAGGCCCCGAATGGCTCTCCTCGCCCCGCCGCGTCCGCCGCGGGGCGGCCCTGACATTGGTGTTCGCGAGCGTCCTCGCCACCGGCGCGGCCACCGGCTCCTGGAGCGAGGACTCCCCGGAAGGCCGGAACTCTGCGGCGCCTCCCACCCGTTCCGTCGCCTCCGCGCGCGACCGTGACCGCGACCGGGACCCGGAGCGCGAGAGGGGCCCCGCCGAGGACGCGGCGGACGCCGCCGCCGAGGCCATGGCCGACGGCAAGTCCGGCACGGAGGCCGCCGAGGACGCGGTCAGCCGCAGCGGCGACCGCTGGGCGTCGGTGTACTCCCAGGGGGAGTACGAGGAGTTCGAGCAGGCCCTGGGCGGCGCCTACACCGGCGTCGGCCTGTGGGCCCGGCGCGCGGCCGACGGCCGCATCGAGGTCTCGAAGGTGCGCGGCGACGGCCCCGCCGCCCGCGCGGGCATCCGCCAGGGCGACCGGCTCGTCACCGTCGACGGCCACAAGGTCAAGGGCCACCCGGTGACCGAGGTCGTGTCCCTGCTGCGCGGCGCCCGCGAGGGCACCCCGGTCGAGCTCGGCCTGGAGCGCGGCACGCGCGCGTGGCGGACGACGCTGCACCGCGAGCGCCTGTCGACGGACTCGGTGAGCGTGACCCGGCTGACCGGCGGCGCCGTGAAGATCAAGGTGGACGCGTTCACGAAGGGATCCGGCGCGGCCGTGCGCGACGCGGTGCGCCGGGCCCCGCGCGGCGCCGGGGTCCTGCTCGACCTGCGGGGCAACGCGGGCGGCCTGGTCACCGAGGCCGTCACCGCCGCCTCGGCGCTCCTGGACGGCGGCCTGGTGGCGACGTACGACGTCCGCGGCCGGCAGCGCGCGCTGCACGCGCGGCCCGGCGGCGACGCGGCGAGACCCGTGGTCGCGCTCGTCGACGGCGGCACGATGAGCGCGGCCGAGCTGCTCACCGGAGCCCTCCAGGACCGCGGGCGCGCGGTCGTCGTGGGCTCGAGGACGTTCGGCAAGGGCTCGGTGCAGATGCCGAGCCGCCTGCCCGACGGCTCCGTCGCCGAGCTGACCGTGGGGCACTACCGCACCCCTTCGGGGCGGGGCGTCGACCGTCGGGGCATCACCCCGGACCTGGAGGTCGGCGGAGGTGCCCAGGAGCGGGCCGAGACAGTATTGACTGGCCTCGGACCCCCCTCCTAGTGCGAAAATGGCCGCACTATGGCGAAGGAAAAGGTAAAGCGCAAGGCGGCTAAGGCCGAGAGCAAGGCCGCCCGTCCCAAGATGATCGCGCAGAACAAGAAGGCGCGGCACGACTACCACATCCTGGACACGTACGAGTGCGGCGTGGTCCTGATGGGCACCGAGGTCAAGTCCCTCAGGCTCGGCCGGGCCTCCCTGGTGGACGGCTTCGTGCAGATCGACGGTCACGAGGCCTGGCTGCACAACATCCACATCCCGGAGTACGTCCAGGGCACGTGGACCAACCACTCCGCCAAGCGCAAGCGCAAGCTGCTGCTGCACCGCGCGGAGATCGACAAGCTGGAGGCGAAGTCCCAGGAGACGGGGCACACGCTCGTGCCGCTCGCCCTGTACTTCAAGGACAGCCGCGTCAAGGTCGAGATCGCCCTGGCCAAGGGCAAGAAGGAGTACGACAAGCGGCAGACGCTGCGGGAGAAGCAGGACCTGCGCGAGACGAACCGCGCGATCTCCGCCGTCCGGCGGCGCCAGGGCATCGCCTAGGTCCTCCGTGGCGGGGAATACGCTGGCACCCGACGGCGTTGGTCACGTACGATGGTTCATGCTCCGCTGGTGACGGGGCAGCCCCTCCTCGGAGGGCCCTCTTCGGGGGGCTTGAAAAGGGGGTTTGAAAAATCAACATGGGGATGATCGGTTTCGACAGCGGATGTCGAAGCAGGGGAAGCGTGTCGAGGAAGCGGCAATGATCTCGTTAACCATATGTCGCAACCAATAATCGCCAACACCAAGCGCGATTCCTTCGCCCTCGCTGCCTAAGTAGCGACTTTGCGAAGTGTCAGCCCGGGGCTGTTCCCGACCCGGATCCTGGCATCAGCTAGGGGACTAAACTTCTAGACCCGGTCACGGGGCCTAGGAGGAAATCAAACAGTGACTGAGCCCGTCGGAGACTTGTCCACGTGATCTCCGGGGCTGAGAAAATCGCAGTGGACTGCACACGGAGAAGCCCTGATTCTGCACCGTTGGACGCGGGTTCGATTCCCGCCATCTCCACAATTCCCATGTGAGACGAAGGCCCGGTGGTCACCCGACCGCCGGGCCTTCGTCGTGTGCTCTTTTGCTTCGGGCCGTCATCGGGGATCCTCCAGGTTCATGAGTAGACCCGTGAGTCGCGTCAACACCCGTATGCGCCACTGGATCTGGCCCGCCGTCCTCGGCGTCGCCGCCGCCTCGCTGTCCCTCAGCGCCCCCGCCGGGGCCGACGCCGAGCGCAGCGGGCTCCCCGAAGCCATCGACACCATCCTCGGCGACCCCCGTATGGAGGGCGGCGTCGCCAGCGTCGTGGTCGCCGACGCCAAGAGCGGCGACGTCCTCTACCAGCACCGGCCGACCGGGCGGCTCATGCCCGCCTCCAACACCAAGATGCTCACCTCGGCCGCCGCCCTGGAGCTCCTCGGCCCCGACCACCGGTTCACCACCGACGTCCTCGCCGACGGCGAGCGGCACGGGCCCGTGCTCAAGGGAGACCTCTATCTGCGCGGCACCGGCGACCCGACGACCCTCGCCAAGGACTACGACGCGCTGGCGGCGAAGGTCGCCGCGGCCGGGGTCCGACGGGTCTCGGGGCGGCTCGTCGCCGACGACACCCGGTTCGACGACCGGCGCGTCGGCGACACCTGGGGCGGCGACGACGAGTCGTCGTACTACGCGGCCCAGATCTCGGCGCTCAGCCTCGCCCCCGACACGGACTACGACACCGGGACCGTCATCGTCGCGGTGACGCCGGGCGCCGGTCCCGGGGACGAGCCGCGGGTGTCCCTCACCCCGAAGACCGACTACGTGGACATCGACCTGCGCGCCACCACGGGCGCCGCGGGCAGCGCGAACAGCCTCGCCGTCGAGCGGCGGCACGGCGAGAACACCATCACCGTCACGGGCTCCGTCCCGGCCGGCGCCGCGGCCGTCAAGGAATGGGTGACCGTCTGGGAGCCCACCCGGTACGCGGCCGCCGTCTTCCGGGACGCGCTCGCCGCCCACGGGGTGAAGGTCAGCGGGCCGACCAGGGCGGGGCGCGCGACCCCGAAGGGCGCGCACGAGCTCGCCTCGCACGCCTCCATGCCGCTCAAGGACCTGCTCGTCCCGTTCATGAAGCTGTCCAACAACATGCACGCCGAGTCCCTGACGAAGGCCATGGGGTACGAGGCGACCGGGCGGCCCGGCAACTGGGGCGACGGGATCGCGGCGATCGGCGGCTATCTGAAGACGGCGGGAGTCGACCCGGGCAAGCTGCGCCAGGTCGACGGCTCCGGCCTCTCGCGCAAGGACAACGTCCCCGCGGGCCAGCTCATCACGCTGCTGCGCTCGGCCAAGGGCGAGCCCTGGTTCGCCGACTGGTACCGGTCCCTGCCGGTGGCCTGCGAGCCGGACAAGTTCGTCGGCGGCACGCTGCGCACCCGCATGTGCGGGACGCCCGCCGCCCGCAACGCGCGCGCGAAGACCGGGACGCTGACCGGCGCGTCGGCCCTCTCCGGGTACGTGACCGACGCGGGCGGGCGCGAACTGGTCTTCAGCATCGTCCTCAACAACCACCTGGCCTCCTCGGTGAAGCCCCTGGAGGACGCGATCGTCGTCACCCTCGCCAAGTCCACCGCGGACAAGGCGGTCCTGGTGGAGCCGCGCTCGCCGCGGGCCGGTTCCGGGGAGCGGGGCGGCGGCGACCTCGAGTGCTCGTGGGTCAAGCCCGCCCGGTGCTGACGGCGCCGCCGGTGCCCCTGGTGGGGTCCCCGCCGAGCAGCGTGAGCAGCAGCGCGCAGCCCGCGGCGGCCACCGGTACGACGTAGCCCGTGGTGGCGCCCAGGTGTTCCACGGTCCAGCCGCTCGCCGCCGCGCCGCAGGCGATGCCCCCGAGGAGGCCGGTCACGGCGAGGGTCATGCCCTCGTTCGTCCGCCCCTCGGGGGTGAGCCGCTGGACCAGCGTCATGCTGGTCACCATCGTCGGCGCGGTGGCCATCCCGGCGCACAGCAGCGCCCCGGCGAGGACGACGAGCGAGCCGGTGGCGGTGGCCGCGAGCAGCGGCAGCCCCATCAGGGCCGCCATCGCCGCCGCGCACAGCAGCCTGCGGCGGTGCAGCGGGCCGCGCGGCCGCAGGGCGCCGAAGACGAGCCCCGCGGCGCACGAGCCCGCCGCCTGGAGGGCCAGGACGGCGCCCGCGGCCGCCTTGTGGCCGCGCTCGTCGGCGTAGGCGATGGTGACGACCTCCATGGCGCCGAAGACCGCGCCGGTGGCCAGGAACACGACGAGCAGCGCGGGCATCCCCCGTGCGCGCAGGGGCGAGCCCGTCCGCGCGGCGGCGTCCGGGCGCCCGTGGGGCGGCGGTTCCGTCGCGCGCTGGGCGGTGAAGAGCAGCACGCCGGTCAGGAGCAGCGCGGCGGCCACGAGGGTGCCCGCCTGCGGGAAGAACGTCCCGCACAGGAAGGCCGCGAGCACCGGGCCGAGCATGAAGCACAGCTCGTCCGCCGCCTGTTCGAAGGAGTTGGCGGTGTGCAGGGCGCGCGCGTCGCCCTTCAGGAGGTGGGCCCAGCGGGCGCGCGACATGCCGCCGGTGTTCGGGACGGTGGCCGTGGCGGCGTACGAGGCGAACAGGGTCCAGTCGGGGGCCCCGTAGCGCACGCACAGCAGCAGGCAGAGCGAGCCGAGCACGGCGAACGCGGTGGCGGGCACGGCCACGCGCGCCTGGCCGTAGCGGTCGACGAGCCGCGCCGTCCAGGGCGCCACGACGGCGGTGGCCGCGAGCCCGGTGGCCGTGACGGCGCCCGCGAGCGCGTACGAGCCGCGGGATCCGGCGATCATCGTCACCGCGCTCACGCTGAACATCCCCATGGGCAGCCGGGCGATGAGGTTGCCGACGGTGAAGGCGGTGGCTCCGGGGACGGCGAAGAGACGGGCGTAGGGATTGCGGCGGGCGCCCCTGTCCCCGGAGGTGCCGGGGGAAGGGGACGCGAGTGCCTCGGGGGAGGGGGACGCGGGCGCGTCGGCGGCGGCGGAGGAGGGGACGGCGGAGGGGGCGGCGGCGGTGGGGGCGGCGGCGGTGGGGGATATGTCGGGGGAGTCGGAAGGGGCTTGCGGCATGGCTCCAGGCTGATCGCTGCCCCCAGGAGTGGTCCAACACCTACTGGAGGGCGATTGACGCGCCCGCGTTGTAAGTTCCCCGGATGCTCACCTCACCGCCCGGGGCGCCCCGTGATGTGGAGCCGCGGCTGCTCCGCGCGTTCGTCGTCGTCGCCGAGGAACTGCACTTCACGCGGGCGGCCGCCCGCCTCTACGTCGCCCAGCAGGCGCTGAGCCGTGATGTGCGGCGTCTGGAGCGCGAGTTGGGGACGGACCTGTTCGCGCGGTCGACGCGACAGGTCGCGCTGACGGCCGACGGCGAGCGGCTGCTGCCGTACGCCCGGCGGGTCCTGGCGGCACAGGACGAGCTGACGGCCGCCTTCACGCGCGGCAACACCACCGCCGCCCGCCCCCTCCTGGTCGACCTCAACAGCCCCGGCCTGGTCTTCGGGCGGATCCTGGAGCGGGCCCGCGAACTGGCCCCGCACTGCGAGCTGATGGCCCGCTTCGAGAGCGGTCTGACGGGCGCGGCGGCCGAGATCGCCGCGGGCCGGATCGACGCCTCGTTCGGCCGGTACGCGGGGCTGTCCGCCGCCCTGCGCGCCGGGCTCGCGCAGCAGCCCGTACGGTACGAGCCGATGGCGGTGCTGCTCCCGGCCGGGCATCCGCTGACGGCCCTCGCGGAGGTGCCGCTGGCCCGGCTCGCGGGTGAGCGCGTGTACGCGGGCGCGGGCAACGACCGCACCCTGGAGTGGACCGACCTGGCCGAACGCCTCTTCGCGGGCCGGGGCATCGAGGTCGCGCCGCCCGCCCCGCTGGCCGTCGGGCCCGAGGAGTTCGCGCGGATCATGGCCAAGCACCGCAACCCCGTGCTCGCCGTGGTCGGCTTCCCCGAGCTGCCCGGCTGCGTGCTGCGGCCGCTCGTCGACCCGGTGCCGCTGTCTCCGGTGTCCCTGGTGTGGCGGCGCGGTCTCGACCACCCCGGTCTCGACGCGCTGCGGCGCGCGGCGGCCGAACTCGCCGCGGCGGAAGGATGGCTGCTCAAACCGGTGAACGCATGGATTCCGGACACCGATGCACTCATCATGGTGAGTTGAGACTGACGAGAAAACGCTGTTGTCACCGGCGTGCGCTACATTCGGGGCCCGGGTGCGGTGTGATAAAAGGGGCGCTCGGGCCGGGTGGGGGACCGGCCCGGACGACGAGGGCCCGGGGCGTCGTACGCGCACCCGCACCGGTCCATTGGGGGGTTGCGCGTGCGCGGCGAGAAGTGGCGGGAGAACACGCTGTCGAACGACCCGGCGAGCGTGCTGACAGGCGATCTACCAGGTGATTCCCCGGCGGACCCGCGCGGTCGCCCGGGGGCGGAACCGCTGGGCCCCACCCTCGCGCCGGCGGGGTACGCGCACGATCCGCACGAGGTCACGGTCCAGATCGACGGTGTGGGGCGGCACTTGGCGGGGGAGTCTCCTGGTGGTGCCGGGGACACCCGCGTCATGGGAACGGTTTCAGACACCACAGACATGGCCGACAGGCCGGTGTTCGTCGACGAGACGGGACGCCGCGGCCGCAGATACCGCCGCATCGGCACCTTCGTCGGCCTGGCCTGCGCCGGGTACGCGGTCGTCATCGTCGCGACCCTCGCCTCCGGCAACTCCAGCGCGCCCTGGCTGCCCGTGCCCGACCCCGCGGACGAGCAGCCCGCGAGCAAGGTCGACACGCCGAACGTGCCCGCGGAGTCGACGAGTTCGCCCGATAAGGCCCCCACGCCCGGCAGGACGCCCTCGCCCGGTCCCTCGCGGACGACGAGCGGCACCGCCCCGGACCGTGTCGTCGTCCCGTCCGGCGGCCCCGGCCCGGCCGCGCCCTCCAAGGCCCGTGACGACGGCGGGCCGGGCGCCCCCGCTGCCCCGGCGCCGGCACCGGCCCCGACCCGCCGCGGCGAGCGGCCCGCGCCCCGCCCGACGGACGGCGGCGCAGCCCCCGCCCCGGCCCCCACGAGCGACCCCGAACCTCCGGCCCCCGAGCCGTCGCGGGACCCCGAGCCCCCTGTCGCCCCGCCCGCCCCGTCACCCGAGGCCGAGGCCGGGAGCGGGAGCGGCGGCGACGGCTCACAGGTGGGCGGCGAGGCCTCCTCCGGGACAGAGCCCGTGACCGACGCGGGCGCCTCCCCACCCCAGGAGGCCCAGCCGTGCCCTCCCGCTCCGGCGGCCGCGGGGCGGCCCACCGCGCCGTACGCTCCCCCGTCCGCGCGGGCCGCCGCCTCCCCATGCGCTATCTCCTGCCCAGCCTCCTGCTCGTGGCCCTGTGCGCGATGCTGCTGCTCCGCGGGTACGTGCACAGCGAGATCCTCGCCGACCACCGCGTACGCCCGCCCGTCGCCACCGATCGCGTCCCCCGGGAGATCCTGCGGGGCGGTCCGGTCATCGACACGCGCGGAGACCGGCAGAAGACCCTGCGCGTGCCCGACCACCACGTCGTGCTGACCTTCGACGACGGCCCGGACCCCCGGTGGACCCCGAAGGTCCTCGACGTCCTGGCCGAACACGACGCGCACGGCGTCTTCTTCGTCACCGGCACGATGGCCTCGCGCCACCCCGGTCTGGTCGCGCGGATGGTCCGCGAGGGCCACGAGGTCGGCCTGCACACCTTCAACCACCCCGACCTGTCGTACCAGTCGAAGGGCCGCATCGACCGGGAGCTGTCCCAGAACCAGCTGGCGCTCGCGGGCGCCGCGGGCATCCGCACCTCGCTCTTCCGCCCGCCGTACTCCTCCTTCGCCGACGCCATGGACAACGCGTCGTGGCCGGTCGCGCGGCACATCGGGAGCCGCGGCTATCTGACCGTCGTCAACGACACCGACAGCGAGGACTGGAAGCGCCCCGGCGTCGACGAGATCATCCGCCGTGCCACCCCCGCGGACGGCAAGGGCGCCATCGTCCTCATGCACGACTCCGGCGGCGACCGCTCCCAGACGGTGGCGGCCCTCGGCCGCTTCCTGCCGACGCTCGAGGAGCAGGGCTACCGGTTCACCAACCTCACCGAGGCCCTGCACGCCCCCAGCGCCCACGCGCGCGTGAGCGGCTTCGCGCTCTGGCAGGGCCGGATCTGGATCGCCCTGGTCACCGCGTCCGAGTACGTCACGGACATCCTGGTCGTGGGCCTCGCCGTGATCGGCTTCCTGGTCCTCGGCCGGTTCGCCCTGATGCTGGCGCTCTCCGCGATCCACACCCGTCGCGTCCGCAAACACGGCTTCCGGTGGGGCGCGCCCGTGACGGAGCCGGTCTCGGTGCTCGTGCCCGCGTACAACGAGGCGAAGTGCATCGAGAACACCGTCCGCTCCCTCATGGCGAGCGACCACCCCATCGAGGTCGTCGTCGTCGACGACGGCTCGTCGGACGGCACCGCCCGCATCGTCGAGGGCCTCGGCCTGCCGAACGTACGCGTCGTGCGCCAGCTCAACGCGGGCAAGCCCGCGGCGCTCAACAGGGGCCTGGCCAACGCGCGCCACGACCTCGTCGTGATGATGGACGGCGACACCGTCTTCGAGGCGTCGACCGTACGGGAGCTGGTGCGGCCCTTCGGCGAC
Organism: Streptomyces sp. YIM 121038; assembly: GCF_006088715.1. NCBI lineage: Bacteria > Bacillati > Actinomycetota > Actinomycetes > Kitasatosporales > Streptomycetaceae > Streptomyces > Streptomyces sp. YIM 121038. The sequence goes on along the minus strand of NZ_CP030771.1, from coordinate 3,925,669 downwards.
CCGCGCGTGGGCGCCGTGGCGGGCAACGCCAAGGTCGGCAACAGGGACTCGCTCATCGGCGCCTGGCAGCACATCGAGTACGTGATGGGCTTCAACCTCGACCGCCGCATGTACGACGTGCTGCGCTGCATGCCCACCATCCCCGGTGCCGTCGGCGCCTTCCGCCGCTCCGCCCTGGAGCGGGTCGGCGGCATGAGCGACGACACGCTCGCCGAGGACACCGACATCACGATGGCCCTGCACCGCGACGGCTGGCGCGTGGTGTACGCGGAGCGGGCCCGCGCGTGGACCGAGGCCCCCGAGACCGTGCGCCAGCTGTGGTCCCAGCGCTACCGCTGGTCGTACGGCACGATGCAGGCGATCTGGAAGCACCGGCGCGCGCTCGTCGACACCGGCCCCTCGGGCCGCTTCGGCCGCGTCGGCCTGCCCCTGGTCTCCCTGTTCATGGTCCTGGCCCCGCTCCTGGCCCCCCTCATCGACGTCTTCCTCCTCTACGGCCTGGTCTTCGGCCCCACCCAGAAGACGGTCGCGGCCTGGCTCGGCGTCCTCGCCGTCCAGGCGGTGTGCGCGGCGTACGCCTTCCGCCTCGACCGCGAGCCCATGACCCACCTCATCTCGCTGCCGCTCCAGCAGGTCCTCTACCGGCAGCTGATGTACGTCGTCCTGCTCCAGTCCTGGATCACCGCCCTCACCGGCGGGCGGCTGCGCTGGCAGAAGCTCCGCCGCACGGGCGTGGTGGAGGCGCCGGGCGCGGCGCCGCGGCGGTGGGGCGGCGGCGCGGAAGGGGGGTCGGTGGCATGACCCACCCCACGCGCGTGGGGGAGCCTCCCGCGCGGGAAGCCCCCTCGGCCCGGGCCCCCCGGGACCGCTACCTCGACCTGCTGCGCACCCTCGCCCTGGTCCGCGTCGTCGTCTACCACCTCTTCGGCTGGGCCTGGCTGACGATCCTGTTCCCCTCGATGGGCGTGATGTTCGCGCTCGCGGGCTCCCTGACGGCGCGCTCCCTGGAGCGACCGGCGCGGCAGGTCCTCACGTCCCGCCTGCGGCGCCTCCTGCCGCCCCTGTGGGTGTTCGGCGCGGCCGCCCTGTTCCTGCTCTTCGCGGCGGGCTGGAAACCGGCCGACGACCCGGACCACGGCGGCACCTGGGGCCTGCTGAGCCTCGCCGACTACGTGCTGCCGCTCGGCGCGCCGCCCTTCCCCTGGCAACTGGGCGACAAGGCGGGCCTCCTGGAGGACACCTGGGCCGTGCAGGCGGTCGGCCCGCTCTGGTACCTCCGCGCGTACCTGTGGTTCGTTCTCGCGTCCCCCCTGCTGCTGCGGGCCTTCCGCCGCGCCCCCTGGCCGACGCTCCTCGCCCCCCTGGCCCTCACCGCCCTGCTGTCCACCGGCCTCGTCCGCATCCCCGGCGAAACGGGCAACGCCATCGGTGACTTCGCGGTCTACGGAGGCTGCTGGATCCTCGGCTTCGCCCACCAGGAGGGCGTCCTCGCGCGGGTCCCGCGCTATCTGGCCGTCTCCCTCGCCGCCCTCACCATGGCGTTCGGCCTGTGGTGGGCCTCCGGCCACCTCGGCCCCGACGGCTGGGACCTCAACGACATCCCCCTCGCCCAGGCCACCTGGTCCCTCGGCTTCGTCGTCGTGCTCCTCGTCCACTCCCCGTCCTGGCACCAGCTCCCCGGCCGCCTCGCCCACGCGGACAAACTCATCACCCTCTCCAACAACCGTGCCGTCACGATCTACCTCTGGCACAACCTCTTGATCATGGCGACGGTCCCACTGATCGATATGGCGTACGACGTCCCGTTCATGACCGAGCGGACGATGGCGGCGCTCGACTCGACGTACACGATGTGGATGTTCATGCTGGTGTGGCCGCTGATCGGAGTGATGGTGCTGGCCGTGGGCTGGGTGGAGGACCTGGCCGCGCGGCGTAGCCCACGGGTGTGGCCGGACGGCGCCGCGAAGCGGCGTCGCGGGGGCGTGACGCCGAGGGGGCGTGACGCCGAGGGGGCGTGACGCCGAGGGGGCGTGACGCGGGCCCCCGCGTTCTGCGACCGTTCCGCAACAACCCCCGCCGCACGGCGGGGGTATGCCCCCATCTGCCCCCGTCCTCGGCAAACCTCACCGTCGCGCGCCGCTTTGCCCGTGGATAGCGTGGGTTCACTCAAGTGAACCCACGTCCCATGGGAGCTACTGTGAACCGCCGACCCACACTGCTCGCTGCCGCGTCTCTGACCGCTGCCGCAGTCCTGTCACTCTCCGCCTGCGGCGGCGGAGACGGCGGCTCCAAGAACGACGACAAGATCGAGGGCGCCGGCAACAGCAGCAGCCCGACCGCCACACCGTCCCCGAAGGCATCGGCCGACGCGATAGAGCGACCGCGGATCGAGCTGCCCAAGGACGTCGAGAACGTCTTCGAGGGCGGACGGACGGGCGACGCAAAGAAGGACGCGATCCTCGCGGACAGCGAGCGGCGCATCGACTCCCTCGATGAGGCGATCACGGTCAACGCCAAGGAGCACCCGGCGCTGAAGTTCTACTCGGCGGGGGATGCCCTGGTGTCGGCGGCCACGTACATCAAGAGCTTCTATGACGAGGGCAGGTCGTTCGTCGGCACGACGCGCTATTACCAGCGAAACGTCACCATCCTCAAGAAGGGAACCGCCGCGGTGACCTATTGCATGGACTCGAGCAAGACGTATCCCCTGGATCGCAAGTCCAAGAAGGTGGACAAGTCGATCCCGGCCTCGGGCAAGGATTACGCGTTCTTCAACACGAGGTTGGAGAGGAACGCCGAAGGGGTCTGGCAGACGACTTCGGTCACGTCCATCGAGGCGGCGAAGCAATGCCTGTGAACCGGCTGGTGATTCGGTGCGCGCTCGTGCCGGTGCTCGCGCTGGCCGTGGTGGTGCCCGGCAGCGCTTACGCGAGCGGTGGCAAGGGCGGCGGCAAGCCGATCGAGGGCAGTGGCAAGGGTGGCAAGAACGGCGGCACCATCTTTGCTCGGACGAAGATCCAGACGACGACCAACGGCAGTTCGCGTTCGCCGAAGAGCGGCACGCTCACTCCTGCCGACAGCAACTGGACGCCGCCCGCCTGCTGGTACGAGCCCGCCTTCTCGCCGAAGCAGTTGGAGTCCACCGTGAAGGCGCTGCGCAGCCTGGACTCCCTGCCGTTCATCGGAGGCATCGGGGGCGTTCTCGGAGACGCTCTGGACAAGCGCTACAAGGACGGCGAGTACAAGGACTACAACCTGGACAAGCAGGGCAAGGGGATGTTCTGGGCGGCGGTGAAGAACGAGAACCGCCTCGACGATCCGAAGGTGAACTCCTGCAACAAGCCGCCCTTCTGGGTGGACGAGAAGGAGACCCCCGACGAGCCTCTCGCCGTCACCCCGAGGATTCTCGCGGAGTACGCCTACGACGAACTCCCCATCCCCGGAACCGAGGTCACCATGGCGCCCAAGGGCGAGACCAAAGTGAATCTGCCGACCTGGGTCTGGTTGGACAGGGCGAGGTTCAAGGAGGTCTCCGTCACGGCGAGTCTGCCGGGGACGGGGCTTTCGGCTACGACGACGGCGAAGCCGGTCTCGTTGCGGATCGAGCCCGGGACGAAGGACGCCGAGACCTACCCCGTCTCGGGGGAGTGCCCCGTGGTGAAGGGGCGGATCGGTGAGCCCTGGGCGAGGGGCGGGAGCGAGGAGACGCCGCCGTGCGGCGTGAAGTACCTGCGGTCCTCGGGAGACGGTACGTACGGCCTGAAGGCCACGGTCACCTGGAAGATCAGCTGGACGAGCACCACGGAGAAGGGCGACGACCTGCCGGACGGCGAGTTCGGTGCGGATCAGGACGTCGTGGTCAAGGAGATCCAGTCCGTGAACCGCTGACGGGCGGGAGCCGGAGGCCGACGGAAGCGCGGGCGGCCTCGGCTCCGGTGAGGGGCAGCGGCCGCGCAGACGCCCTCACCACCCCCCACCCCCCGTAGTGAGCCCAACGTTCCCCCGTGGTCATGCGTCGGCACAGGGCTGAAACGCGTTGTCCCTACCTTCGGGGGCACCGTCGTCGGCCGGGGAGGCTGGGCATGAGGAGTAGGTGGATCGCGCGGTGGGAACCGGAGGACGTGGGGTTCTGGGCGCGGGAGGGGGAGCGGGTCGCCCGGCGGAACCTGGCGTTCTCGGTGCTGTCGGAGCACGTGGGGTTCTCGGTGTGGACCCTGTGGTCGGTGCTCGTGCTGTTCATGGGGCCGGAGTACGGCATCGACCCGGCGGGGAAGTTCGCCCTCGTGTCGATGGCGACGCTGGTGGGCGCCGTCGTGCGGGTGCCGTACACCTTCGCCGTGGCCCGGTTCGGGGGACGGAACTGGACGGTCGTCGCGGCGGGCCTGCTGCTGGTGCCCACCGTGGCCGCGTTCGTCGTCATGGAGCCCGGCACCTCGTACGGCACGTTCATGGCGTGCGCGCTGCTCACCGGCATCGGCGGCGGGAACTTCGCCTCCTCCATGACGAACATCAACTCCTTCTTCCCGCTGCGCGAGAAGGGCTGGGCCCTCGGGCTCAACGCGGGCGGCGGCAACATCGGCGTGCCCGTGGTGCAGCTGGCCGCGCTCGCCGTCATCGGAGCCGGTGGCGGGCCGCGGCTGCTGCTCGGCGTCTACATCCCGCTGGTCGTCGTCTCCGCCGTCTGCGCCGCGCTGTTCATGGACAACATCGCCTCCGTGCGCAACGACACGGGGGCCGCGCGGGAGGCCGCGCGCGACCCGCACACCTGGATCATGGCGTTCCTGTACGTGGGGACCTTCGGGTCGTTCATCGGCTACGGCTTCGCCTTCGGCCTCGTGCTCCAGACCCAGTTCGGGCGCACCCCGCTGGAGGCCGCGCAGCTCACCTTCGTCGGGCCGCTGCTCGGCTCGCTCGTCCGGCCCGTGGGCGGGCGGCTCGCCGACCGCTACGGCGGGGCGCGGATCACGCTGGGGACCTTCGTCGCCATGGCGGCGGCCACCGGCGTCGTCGTCCTGGCCTCCGAGCGGGGCTCGCTCGGGCTCTTCACCGGCGCGTTCGTGGTGCTCTTCGTGCTCAGCGGCCTCGGCAACGGCTCCACGTACAAGATGATCCCGGGCATCTTCCAGGCCAGGGCCCTGCGCGAGGGGCTCACCGGGGACGAAGCGGACCGGTACGGGCGGCGGCTCTCGGGCGCCGCCATGGGGCTCATCGGGGCCGTCGGCGCGCTCGGCGGGCTCGGGATCAACCTCGCCTTCCGGCAGTCGTTCCTGAGCGTCGGCTCGGGGACCGGGGCCTACGTCTCCTTCCTCGCCTTCTACGCCCTGTGTTTCGGGGTCACCTGGGCCGTGTACCTGCGCGGGTCCGCGGCCCGTACGCGGTCCGTGGCCGGTGCGGGCGCCGAGCCGAGGCCGTCGTACGCCGAGGTGTGACGTAACACGGCGGACATCGGGGTGATCCGGGCCCGTCACCGGGCGTTGGCAGGCTCGACGGCCCGTGGACCCGCGCAGACGGCCACGGCAGGGCGGCGGGAAGACGGGCCACTACCGGGTCGCTACGGGCCACTACCGGGCACTACCGGCCACTACGACGAGCGGGACGCCAGACATGAACGTGATCCACGACCACGGCCCCCTCGCCGGGTTCACCGTCGGCGTCACCGCCGCCCGCCGCGCCGACGAGCTCGGCGCGCTGCTCCAGCGCCGCGGCGCCACCGTGCTGCACGCGCCCGCGCTCCGCATCCTGCCGCTGTCCGACGACGGACGGCTGCTCGCCGCCACCAAGGAGCTGATCGACCACGCGCCGGACGTCGTCGTCGCCACCACCGCCATCGGCTTCCGCGGGTGGGTGGAGGCCGCCGACGGCTGGGGCCACGGCGAGGCGCTCCTCGCGCGGCTGCGCGGGGTCGAACTCCTCGCGCGCGGGCCGAAGGTGAAGGGCGCCGTGCGGGCGGCGGGGCTCGTCGAGCACTGGTCGCCGTCGTCGGAGTCGATGGCGGAGGTCCTCGACCGGCTGCTCGCCGAGGGCGTCGCGGGGCGGCGCGTCGCGCTCCAGCTGCACGGCGAGCCGCTGCCCGGGTTCGTGGAGGCGCTGCGGGCCGGGGGAGCGGACGTCGTCCTCGTACCGGTGTACCGGTGGCTGCCGCCGACCGACCTCGCGCCCGTGGACCGGCTGCTCGACGCGGCCGTGGCGCACGGCGTCGACGCGCTCACGTTCACCAGCGCGCCCGCCGCCGCCTCGCTGCTCGCGCGGGCCGAGGACCGGGGGATGGCGGGGGAGCTGCGCGCCGCCCTGGCGCACGACGTGCTCGCGGCCTGCGTGGGCCCGGTGACCGCGCTGCCGCTCCAGGGCCTGGGCGTGGACACCGTGCAGCCGGAACGGTTCAGGATCGGCCCGCTCGTCCAGCTGCTGTGCCAGGAACTGCCCGCGCGGGCCAGGGCGGTGCCGGTCGCCGGGCACCGCGTGGAGATCCGCGGGCACGCGGTCCTCGTGGACGGCGAGCTGCGGGCCGTGCCGCCCGCGGGGATGGCGCTGCTGCGCTCGCTCGCGCGGCGGCCCGGGTGGGTGGTCGCACGCGCCGAACTGCTGCGGGCGCTGCCCGGCGCGGGCCGCGACGAGCACGCCGTCGAGACCGCGATGGCCCGGCTGCGCACGGCGCTCGGCGTGCCCCAGCTCATCCAGACCGTCGTCAAGCGGGGCTACCGGCTCGCGCTCGACCCGGCCGCCGGGTCCAAGTACGGGCCCTGAGGGACCCGGCCCCGCGCGCCCAGGAGCCTGCCGCGCAGCACGAGCGCCCGGCCGAGCAGGCCGAACGCGAGCGTGCACAGGGCCGCCCGGACGATGTTCCACGCCACCCACGGGTCCTCGAAGTCCGCGCGCACGGCGGCCGGGTCGGCGATCCGCGCCGGGTCGCCCGCCGCCGCGAGGTCGTCGTTCAGGGGCACGTTCACCACGGCGGTGAGCACGAAGGCGAGCGCGTACGCGGCCAGGGCGCCGAACACCCACCACCGCAGCGGCGTGCGCCGCAGCCGCCACGCGGCGAGCCCGGTGCTCAGCAGCGCCCCGAAGAAGCCGAAGAAGAACACCGGGTTCTGGATGACGTCGTTGATGTGCTGCATGACTTCGATGTACGCGCGGTCCGAGCTGCGCGCGAGGCCGGGCATCACCGCGCACGCGAAGACGTAGAAGGATCCGGCCATCAGGCCCGTGGTGAGGGCTGCCGCGCCCAGGGCGACGCCGCTGGTGGGCCGGTCGGTACGGGGTGTGCCGTTGTTCGTCATGCCGTCGAGTCAAGCCGTGCGCCGCCGTCGGGGCCATGGCCGACGAGCGCACCGGCATAAGCGCGCGTCTCGCGCCGCCGGTGCGCCCGTCTTGCCACGAGGGTGTCCGCTCGCGGTGGCAGGGGTTCCAGAGCCGCCCCGGGACGGGCACTGTAGGAGTACGGGCGTACGGACGGCACGCGCGCGCACGTCGGCGCGTACCGGAACGGCCCCCGAACTCACCGGCGACCGCGAGGCGGTGACACCCGCATGGCGTTGAGTGCGGCCCCCCAGGAGGCCCCGCACAAGCCCCCGGACAAGGCTCCGTACCAGCCTCCGGACAAGGCGACGTACCAGGCTCCGTACAAACCCCCGCACAAACCCCCGCACAAGGTCGCGTACGGCGAGCTGCGGTTCGACTCCGGACGGATCTGCCTCGACCTCCTCGCGACGAACCACCCCGTGGAGCGGCTCGACGACGTGGACCGGCTGTGCGCCTGGCTGGCCGGGGCGGGCCTGCTCCCGCCGGGCACGCCGCTGCCGGACGCCGACCGGGCCTGGCTCGCCGGGTTCCGCGAACTGCGCGGCCACATCGGCCGGTTGGTCGGCGGCGAGCTGGCGGGACGGCCCGCCGACACCGCCCTCGCCCGGGTGAACGCGCTGACCGCCGTGGCCCCGCCCGCGCCGTGCGCCGTGCGGCACGCCGACGGCAGCCTCGTCCGCGCCCTGCACGGCACCCCGGGGCGCGCCGCGCTGCTCGCGGCCGTCGCCCGGGACGCCGTCGAACTGCTCACCGACCCGGTGGCGCGCTCGCTGCTGCGCCGGTGCGAGGGCGACAGCTGCCCGCTGGTCTACCTCGACACGTCACGGGGGCACCGCCGCCGCTGGTGCTCCAGCGAGGTGTGCGGCAACCGGGAGCGGGTGGCCCGGCACCGCAGGCGGGCGGCGGGCCTCTCGCGCGCGTGAGCGGCGCGGCGCGGCCGAGAGGGCCGCGCGGGCGAAGGCCGCGGGAGAAATCCCCGCCACCGTCTGAACGCACCCTCCGTCCCGTCCGTACGTCCATGGTGACCAGCCAGCGAAGCCGAGCCGGGCAGCCGGGACGAACAGCGGACAGCGGAGGCAGACGTGCGCAAGGATTCCGCCGTGGCCGATGAACGCCCGCACCGACATCGTGCGGCGCCCGCGCCGGAGCCGGACGAGGAGTTGATGCGCGCGCTGTACCGCGAGCACGCCGGTCCGCTTCTCGCCTATGTGCTCCGGCTGGTGGCGGGAGACCGGCAGCGCGCCGAGGATGTCGTGCAGGAGACGCTCATCCGTGCCTGGAAGAACGCCGGTCAGCTCAACCGTGCGACCGGTTCGGTACGCCCCTGGCTGGTGACGGTCGCACGCCGCATCGTCATCGACGGCCACCGCAGCCGGCAGGCCCGGCCGCAGGAGGTCGACCCGTCGCCGCTGGAGGTCATCCCCGCGGAGGACGAGATCGATAAGGCGCTGTGGCTGATGACGCTGTCGGACGCGCTGGAGGACCTGACTCCCGCGCACCGGGAGGTACTTGTCGAGACCTACTTCAAAGGGCGTACGGTCAATGAGGCGGCCGAGACGCTGGGCATACCCAGTGGGACGGTGCGCTCGCGGGTCTTCTACGCGCTGCGCTCGATGAAGCTGGCTCTGGAGGAGCGGGGGGTGACGGCATGAGTACGCCGTACGACGCACACGGCCCTGACCGAGGGGGCCACGGCCCGCAGGGTCCCGAGGCGGTGCACGAGACCGTCGGCGCCTACGCCCTCGGCATCCTGGACGACGCGGAGGCCACCGAGTTCGAGGCGCACCTGGCGGGCTGCGAGATCTGCGCCCGGCAGCTGGAGGAGTTCGCCGGCATGGAGCCGATGCTGGCCGCCCTGGCGGACCTCCCCGGAGCGCACGGGTCGGCGGACCTCCCCGGGACGCCCGGCGCGCCCGGCGCGGACGGGACGCACGGGGCCCACGGGCCGCTCGGCGCGCCCGAAGGCCCGGACGCGGCCGTGCCCCGCCCGCGCGCACGGCCCGCCGTCGGCGAGCAGCTCGCCGCCCGGCCGGGCCCGCGCCTGGCCGAACGCCTCGTGGACGAGGTCGCGGAGCGGCGCGCGCGGCGGCGCAGGCGCGGTCTGTTCCTGGCCGCGGCGGCGGCCGCGCTGATCATCGGCGGGCCGCTCGCGGTCGTCGCGGTGGACGGCGACGACGGCTCGAAGGGGAAGGTGGCGATCGACCCGCACCCGACCTCGCCCGCCGAGGACGCCTTCTTCCACCACATGGAGGAGAAGAAGTCCGCCACCGATCCGAAGACCAAGGTCACCGCCACGGTCGGCACCGAGAAGAAGGCCTGGGGCACCCACACGGTCCTGGAGCTGAAGAACGTCAAGGGCCCGCTCAAGTGCTCCCTCGTCGCCGTCGGCAAGGACGGCGAGCGCGAGACCGTCTCGTCCTGGTCGGTCCCCAAGTGGGGCTACGGCATCAAGGACAGCTCGAACAAGTGGGCCCGCAACCCGCTGTACGTGCACGGCGGCGCGGCCTTCGACCGCGACGACATCGACCGCTTCGAGGTCACCACGTTCGGCGGCGAACGCCTCGTGGCGGTGGACGTCTGAGGCCCCGAAGGCCCCCGCCACCGCCCTGACCAGCGACGCCCCGGGTCACGGCCCGGCGTCGGACGGCGCACGAGACTGCACAAGCGGGGCCCCTTTCGCGTACGGTGGACGGCTGCTCAACACGAGCAGCAGCACGTCTTGAAAGGGGCCCCGGTGGCCGACGTACGCGACCGCGAGATCAGCGTCGAACAGGAACACCTCGACCAGGTCTACCGCCGCCTGGAGGAGAAGATCCACGAGGCCGAGTTCCTGATGAACGACGCCGCCCAGCGTTCCCAGGTCGGTACGCCGGGCGCGCTCGCCGAGCGTGACGCGCAGGTCTTCCGCGCGGGCATCCATCTCAACCGCCTCAACAACGAGTTCGAGGACTTCCTCTTCGGCCGCATCGACCTGCTCCTCGGCAAGGACGGCAAGAAGGGCCCGGACGGCGCCTACACGGCGGTCGAACCCGCCGAGGGCGTGGTCCGCCAGGACGCGTCGGGGCCGTGCGCCGACATCGCCGAGACCCTGCACATCGGCCGCATCGGCGTCCTCGACGCGGACTACTCGCCGCTGGTCATCGACTGGCGCGCGCCCGCCGCCGCCCCCTTCTACCGCTCCACCCCGGTGGACCCGGGGCGGGTCGTGCGCCGCCGCGTCATCCGCTCCAAGGGCCGCAAGGTGCTCGGCGTCGAGGACGACCTGATGCGCCCCGAGCTGACGGCGTACCTGGACGGCGAGGCGCTGGCCGTCGTCGGCGACGGCGCGCTCATGGCCGCGCTCGGGCAGGCCCGCAGCCACACCATGCGCGACATCGTGGCGTCCATCCAGGCCGAGCAGGACCAGGTCATCCGCGCGCCCGCCGCGTCCGTGACGTACGTGGAGGGCGGCCCGGGCACCGGCAAGACGGCGGTCGCGCTGCACCGTGCCGCGTACCTGCTCTACCAGGACCGCCGCCGCTACTCGGGCGGCATCCTCATCGTCTCCCCGACGCCCCTCCTCGTCGCCTACACGGAGGGCGTCCTGCCGTCCCTGGGCGAGGAGGGCCAGGTCGCCATCCGCGCGGTCGGCTCCCTCGTCGACGGCGTCGACGCCACGGTCTACGACAGCCCGGCGGTGGCCCGCGTCAAGGGCTCGTCCCGGATGCTGAAGGTCCTCCGCAAGGCGGCCAGGGGCGCCCTGGAGACCCCGCCCGCCCCGCCGGAGGCCCCCGCCGACGACGAGGACGCCCTGTTCCCCGCCCCGGCCGCCCCCGGCTCCGCCGCCCCGGCCGCGCCCGGCACCCCCACCCGACTGCGCGTCGTGGCGTTCAACAGGCGCCTGGAGCTCGACGCCGGGGAACTCGCCCGCGTCAGACGCATCGCGCTCGGCGGCACCGCCCCCGTCAACCTGCTGCGCCCCCGGGCCCGCAAGCTCCTCCTGGACGCCCTCTGGGACAAGTCCGGCGCGGCCGGCCGGCACAGCGACCCCGAACTCGCCGCCGAGCTCCGCTCGTCGTTCGACGAGGACATCACCACCGAGGACGCCTTCATCGCGTTCCTGGACGCGTGGTGGCCCGTCCTCACCCCGCGCGGCGTGCTGCGCGCGATGGCCGACGAGAAGCGCCTCGGGCGCTGGGCGCGCCGGGTGCTCAACCCGGGCGAGGTCCGCAAGCTGGCCCGCTCCCTGCGTCGCGAGACCTGCTCGGTGCACGACATCGCGCTCCTGGACGAGCTCCAGGCGATCCTCGGCACCCCCGCGCGGCCGAAGAAGAAGCGCGACCTCGACCCGCTGGACCAGCTCACCGGCCTCGACGAGCTGATGCCGGTGCGCGAGGAGTCCCAGCGCGAGCGGGCCGAGCGGCTCGCCGCCGAGCGCACCGAGTACGCGCACGTCATCGTCGACGAGGCCCAGGACCTCACCCCCATGCAGTGGCGCATGGTGGGCCGCCGCGGGCGCCACGCGACCTGGACGGTCGTGGGCGACCCGGCGCAGTCCTCCTGGTCCGACCCGGACGAGGCGGCGGCGGCGCGCGACGAGGCGCTCGGCACCCGCCCGCGCCGCCGCTTCACGCTGACCGTCAACTACCGCAACCCCGCCGAGATCGCCGATCTCGCCGCCAAGGTCCTGGCCCTGGCCATGCCCGGCTCCGAGTCCCCGTCCGCCGTCCGCTCCACGGGTGTCGAGCCGCGCTTCGCCGTCGTACGGGGCAAGGACCTCGGCCGGTCCGTGCGCGAGGAGGCGGCCCGGCTGCTCGACGAGGTCGAGGGGACCGTGGGCGTCGTCGTCGCCATGCACCGCCGCGACCAGGCGGCCCGCTGGCTGGCCGGGCTCGGCGAGCGCGTCGTGGCGCTGGGCAGCCTGGAGGCCAAGGGCCTGGAGTACGACGCGACGGTCGTCGTGTCGCCCGCGGAGATCGCCGACGAGTCCCCGGCGGGCCTGCGCGTCCTGTACGTCGCGCTGACCCGTGCCACCCAGCAGCTCACGGTCCTGTCGGGCGAGCGCGACGAGCCGGACGCGGACGGCGTGCCGGACCTGCTCAGGGAATGACCCCCTGCTACGGGAATTGCCTTACGGGATTCGTTTGTTACCGTTGATGTGACACCGGCTCGATCCAAGCCCCCGGGCCCAACCTTCGTCGCTACGAGCGACCACTTGCCGCGAGGCGAGCATGGCGGGTCGGTGTCACTTCGCGTAGGAGAGGTCCACGTCACCCGGTGACGTGGACCTCTTTTCGTTTCCCCGCACTTCTCGTATGGTGGAAACTGTTTTCCAAAATACATGTGAACAAAACGTTCTCAATCCGGGGCGGCTACCACGTACTCAGGGGTAGGTGCGACCATCGGACGGCAACAGCTACAAGGTGAAAGCAGAGGAAGTCCGCCATGGCAACGGCGCCCAGCGTCTCCTACTCGATGACGGTCAGGCTGGAGGTGCCCGCGAGCGGAACCGCGGTCTCCCAGCTCACCACGGCCGTGGAGTCCTCCGGCGGCTCCGTCACCGGCCTCGACGTCACGGCGTCCGGCCACGAGAAGCTGCGCATCGACGTCACGATCGCCGCGACGTCCACCGCGCACGCCGACGAGATCGTCGAGAAGCTGCGCGGCATCGAGGGCGTCACGCTCGGGAAGGTCTCCGACCGTACGTTCCTGATGCACCTCGGCGGCAAGATCGAGATGGCGTCCAAGCACCCCATCCGCAACCGCGACGACCTCTCCATGGTCTACACCCCGGGCGTGGCCCGCGTGTGCATGGCGATCGCCGAGAACCCCGAGGACGCCCGCCGCCTCACCATCAAGCGCAACTCCGTCGCGGTCGTCACGGACGGCTCGGCCGTCCTCGGCCTCGGCAACATCGGCCCCAAGGCCGCACTGCCCGTCATGGAGGGCAAGGCCGCCCTCTTCAAGCGCTTCGCGGGCATCGACGCCTGGCCGATCTGCCTGGACACCCAGGACTCCGACGCGATCGTCGAGATCGTCAAGGCCATCGCCCCGGGCTTCGCGGGCATCAACCTGGAGGACATCTCCGCGCCCCGCTGCTTCGAGATCGAGGCCCGGCTCCGCGAGGCCCTCGACATCCCCGTCTTCCACGACGACCAGCACGGCACCGCGATCGTCGTGCTCGCCGCGCTGACCAACGCCCTGCGCGTGGTCGGCAAGAGCATCGGTGACGTACGCGTCGTCATGTCCGGCGCCGGCGCGGCCGGTACGGCCATCCTGAAGCTGCTGCTCGCCGCGGGCGTCAAGCACGCCGTCGTCGCCGACATCCACGGCGTCGTGCACGCCGACCGCGCGGACCTGGTGGACGCCGCGGCCGACTCGCCGCTGCGCTGGATCGCCGACAACACCAACCCCGAGGGCGTCACCGGCAGCCTCAAGGAGGCTGTGCGCGGCGCCGACGTCTTCATCGGCGTCTCGGCGCCGAACGTGCTCGGCGGCGAGGACGTCGCGGCCATGGCCGACGGCGCCATCGTGTTCGCGCTCGCGAACCCGGACCCGGAGGTCGACCCGGCCATCGCCCGCCAGACGGCCGCGGTCGTGGCCACGGGCCGCTCGGACTTCCCGAACCAGATCAACAACGTCCTGGTCTTCCCCGGCGTCTTCCGCGGCCTGCTCGACGCCCAGTCGCGCACGGTCAACACCGAGATGATGCTGGCCGCGGCCACCGCCCTCGCGGACGTGGTGACCGAGGACGAGCTCAACCCGAACTACATCATCCCGAGCGTCTTCAACGACAAGGTCGCCGGAGCCGTCGCCGGGGCGGTGCGCACCGCGGCCAAGGCCGCGGGCGCGAGCGCGGCGGGCTGAGCCGCTCCCGCGGCCTGTGACAGGTGCCACGGCGCGTCGGCACGGCGCGTCGTGGAACACCGCCCTCAGCGGGCCTCTAGGGTGGCTGGGCGCGGTCCTGCGGGTCCGCGCCGCCCTGACCAGGCCCGCACGGCCTGCGGCACGGCACCGGGAGCGGACGGAGCGTCACCATTTCGAGGCACCTAGACGAAATGGGCGCTTTTCGTGTGACTCCCAGGGGTGCCGGATTGGCTTTCCCGCCGCAGGTGGGGGCAGGATGCGTCTCTGGGCGCGAGGGTCTGACCACGGACCCGGGTCCTGGGACTGACCGAGACCCTGGCAGCATCGGCTTCGCTGTTGCCTCACATGCGGCTCCGCCGCGTGGCACGCCTCAACGGCAAGAAGAACACGGGAGTACAAACATGAACCGCAGTGAGCTGGTGGCCGCGCTGGCCGACCGCGCCGAGGTGACCCGCAAGGACGCCGACGCCGTGCTGGCCGCGTTCGCCGAGACCGTCGGCGAGATCGTTGCCAAGGGCGACGAGAAGGTCACCATCCCCGGCTTCCTGACCTTCGAGCGCACCCACCGTGCCGCTCGCACCGCCCGCAACCCGCAGACCGGCGAGCCGATCAACATCCCGGCCGGTTACAGCGTCAAGGTCTCCGCGGGCAGCAAGCTCAAGGAAGCCGCCAAGGGCAAGTAAGTCCGTCTGCAGCCCTGAGGCTCATTCGGTACGCAGAAGGGGCGGCCACCTGGTTCAGGTGGCCGCCCCTTCGGCGTGGTGCTGTGCGCCTCGCTAGCCCAGCGCGGGCTCGCCGGGCAGCTCGACCTTCGCGCCGAGCGACACGAGCTTGTCCATGAAGTTCTCGTAGCCGCGGTTGATCAGGTCGATGCCGTGCACCCGGGACGTGCCCTGGGCGGCAAGGGCCGCGATCAGATACGAGAAGCCGCCGCGCAGGTCGGGAATGACCAGGTCGGCGCCCTGCAGCTTGGTGGGGCCGCTGACGACCGCGGAGTGCAGGAAGTTGCGCTGGCCGAAGCGGCAGTCGGAGCCGCCGAGGCACTCGCGGTAGAGCTGGATGTGGGCGCCCATCTGGTTCAGCGCCGAGGTGAAGCCGAGGCGGGACTCGTACACCGTCTCGTGGACGATGGACAGGCCCGTCGCCTGCGTCAGGGCGACGACGAGCGGCTGCTGCCAGTCGGTCTGGAAGCCGGGGTGGACGTCCGTCTCCAGGGCGATGGACTTCAGCTGGCCGCCGGGGTGCCAGAAGCGGATGCCCTCGTCGTCGATCTCGAAGGCGCCGCCGACCTTCCGGTACGTGTTCAGGAAGGTCATCATCGAGCGCTGCTGGGCGCCGCGGACGTAGATGTTGCCTTCGGTCGCCAGGGCCGCGGAAGCCCAGGAGGCGGCCTCCAGGCGGTCCGAGAGGGCGTGGTGGTTGTAGCCGCCGAGGCTGTCCACACCGGTGATCCGTATGGTCCGGTCGGTGTCCATGGCGATGATCGCGCCCATTTTCTGCAGGACGCAGATCAGGTCCTCGATCTCCGGCTCCACCGCGGCGTTGGAGAGCTCCGTCACACCCTCGGCGAGCACGGCCGTGAGCAGCACCTGCTCGGTGGCGCCCACGGAGGGGTACGGCAGCCGGATCTTGGTGCCGCGCAGGCGCTGCGGCGCTTCCAGGTACTGGCCGCCCTCGCGCTTCTCGATGGTCGCGCCGAACTGGCGGAGCACCTCGAAGTGGAAGTCGATGGGGCGGCCGCCGATGTCGCAGCCGCCGAGGCCCGGGATGAACGCGTGACCGAGGCGGTGCAGGAGCGGGCCGCAGAACAGGATCGGAATCCGCGAGGAACCCGCGTGCGCGTCGATGTCGGCGACGTTCGCACTTTCCACATGCGAGGGGTCGAGCACCAGCTCGCCCGGCTCCTCACCGGGGCGGACCGTCACGCCGTGCAGTTGCAGCAGACCGCGTACGACACGGACGTCGCGGATGTCGGGAACGTTGCGCAGACGGCTCGGAGCGCTGCCGAGCAGCGCGGCGACCATGGCCTTGGGCACGAGGTTCTTCGCGCCGCGGACACGGATCTCACCCTCCAGCGGGGTTCCGCCGTGGACAAGCAGTACGTCTTGGGTGCCGGTGACGGTCATGAATCTCGCGTTCCGAAGAGGTGGACGGGGGGATCAAAGGGAAAGCGTAATGGCCGCCCGCCCCCCGTCCGTAGGCCCGAGGGGGCCCAGGCACGTCATGAGTCGGCTACAACACGAACCGTACGGAACCGGACGCTCAGGGTCACCTTCCCCGCGCGCCGTCCGAACCGCCCGCGTACGCCCTGAACTGGGTGCACTTCCGTCAGGCCATTGCCTCCCCGGACGAGCCCCGGATGCGGGATCATGTCTGGCATGACCGAGGTGTCCTCGCTCACAGGGCGGCTGCTCGTGGCCACGCCGGCCCTGTCGGACCCCAATTTCGACCGTGCGGTGGTGCTGCTCCTCGACCACGACGAGGAGGGCTCGCTGGGCGTGGTCCTCAACCGCCCGACCCCGGTGGGCGTCGGCGACATCCTGGAGGGCTGGGGCGAGCTCGCGGGCGCGCCCGGCGTCGTCTTCCAGGGCGGCCCGGTCTCCCTGGACTCGGCGCTCGGCGTCGCGGTGATCCCCGGCGACGAGGGGGCCGTGCGCTCCCGGCGCCGCCCGTCCCGCGACGACCCCATCGGCTTCCGGCGGGTGCACGGCGCGATCGGCCTGGTCGACCTGGAGGCCCCGCCGGAGCTCCTGGCCGCCGCGCTCGGCTCCCTGCGGATCTTCGCGGGGTACGCGGGCTGGGGTCCGGGCCAGCTGGAGGACGAGCTGGTCGAGGGCGCGTGGTACGTGGTCGAGTCCGAGCCGGGCGACGTCTCCTCGCCCGACCCGGAGCGGCTGTGGCGCTCCGTGCTGCGGCGCCAGCGCAGCGAGCTCGCGATGGTGGCGACGTATCCGGACGACCCGTCGCTGAACTGACGCGGCGGTCCGAAGGCGCGACGCCCCGAAGGCGCAACGCCCCGAAGGCGCGAAGGCGCGGGGCCGGGGTGCGGTCAGCCGGTCGCCGTGCGCAGGTACCGCTCGGCGAGCGGATGCGGGTCGCGGGCCGGCACGGCCAGGTGGACGGTGACCGGGGGCGCGTTCTTCAGGCGCAGATAGCGCAGGCCCGGGTGGGAGTGGCGGCGGGCGACCGGCTCCGGGGCGACCCCGATGCCGTGGCCCGCGGCGACGGCCTCCAGCCACTCGTCGAAGTTGTCGGCGGTGCAGGCGAGCCGGGGGCGGCGGTCCGCGGGCCACAGCTCGGGGCGCGTGGTGCCGGTGACGGTGTTCACGACGAGCGGGTGCGCGGCGAGCTCCGCCCAGTCGAGGACGCGGCGGCCCGCGAGGGCCCCGGAGCCGCGGGCCACGGCGGCGACGCGCGGCTCGCGCAGCAGCACCCGGCCGCGGACCTCGGCCCCGGGCGGCAGGTCCCCGCGGACGACCGCCACGTCGCAGGCGCCCGAGGTGAGCCCCGCCAGGGGCTCGTCGCGCCGCACCAGGCGCACTACCGCCCCGGTCGCCGCCTTGAACGCGGTGGTGAGCGGCCCGCAGGCCTCCGGGAGCATCGAGGTGAAGCCGAGCCGGAGGGCCGGCCGCGCGGCACCCGGGGCGCGCAGGGCCCCGTCGAGGCGCGTGAGCAGCGGCGCGAGCTCGTCGCGCAGGCACCGCCCGGCCTCGGTGAGCTCCACGTGCCGGGTGGTGCGGTCGAGCAGCCGGGTGCCGACGGCCTCTTCGAGGGCCCGCACGGTCCGGGTGAGCGCGGGCTGTCCGATGCCGAGCGCCGCCGCGGCGTGCGTGAAGCTCAGCTCGTCGGCGACGGCGAGGAAGCCGCGCAGATGCCGCAGCTCCACGGTGTCCAGGGGGTCCTCGGGCGCCTTGGGATCCATGCTTCCTGAGCATAAACGCACCCCGGCGGGCATTTCCCCGCCGAACCGGAGACTGCCTACGTTTCCGTCGACGACGACGTGAGCGGGAACGAAGGGAGCTGGTGACCCGTGCGGAAGATCTGGCTGTTGATGCTGGGGGCCTTCACATTGGGGCTCGACGCGTATGTGATGGCGGGCCTCCTGCCCGTGGTCGCGGACGACCTGGACACGACCGTGTCCCTCGCCGGGCAGATGGTCACCGTCTTCACACTGGCGTACGCGGTGAGCGCGCCGCTCGTCGCGGGCCTGTTCGCGGGCGCCCGGCCGCGCGTGCTGCTCATCGCGGCGCTCGCCGTGTTCACGGTGGGCAACGCCCTGACCGCGCTCGCGCCCGGCCTCGCGGTGCTGCTCGTCGCCCGTGCCGTGGCGGGCGTGGGCGCCGGGGTGTACTCGGCGCTGTCCACGGCGGCCGCCGCCGCGCTCGCCGGACCGGAGCGGCGGGGCCGGGCGCTCGCCCTGGTGATGGGCGGGATGAGCTCGGGCACCGTGCTCGGCGTGCCGCTGGGGGTGCTGCTCGCCGACCACACCTCGTGGCGCTCGACCATGTGGCTGGTGACGGGGCTCGGCGCGGTCGCCCTCGCGGGCCTCGCGCTGGGCCTGCCCGAGATCCCCGCGCCGCCCGCCGTGCCGGTGCGGGCGCGGCTCGGGGCGCTCGCCGACCGGGCCGTCCTTCCCGTCGTGGGCGTGTCCTTCCTGGGGGCCGTGTCGAGCCTCGGCCTGTACACGTACCTCGCCCCGGTCCTGGACGCGGTGGGCGGCGTCGGCGAGGGCGAGGTGGCCCCGTACCTGTGGGCGTGGGGGATCGGCGGCGTGCTCGGCAGCGTGCTCGCGGGGCCGCTCGTGGACCGCACGGGCCGGGTGCTCGCCCTCGTGACGGGCGTGACCGCGCTCCTGGTCGTCTCGGAAGCCTCGCTTCCGCTCCTCGGGGCGGCGGCCTTCCCCGCCCTCGTGGTCTGGGGCGCGGCGGGCTGGGCCTTCCAGGTGCCGCAGCAGCACCGCCTGTTGGCGCTGAGCGCCGAGCGCGGCACGGTGGCCCTCGCCCTCAACAACTCCGCCCTCTACCTGGGCAGCGCGGTGGGCTCCGGCGTCGCGGGACTCGCCCTGTCGGCGGGCCTGGACGCGGGCGCGCTGCCGTGGGCGGCGGCCGGGGTCGCGGCCCTCGGCCTCGCCCTGCACCTGGTGACGGGGCGTCGCGCCCGCGGAGCCGACAGCCGCTGCCAGGACGCGCCGGGCGTGAGTACCCTTGGCACCTATGAGCACTCTTGAGCCCGAGCCCGAGCGCGGGGCAGGTACGGGGACCCTCGTAGAGCCGACGCCCCAGGTGTCGCACGGTGACGGCGACCACGAGCGCTATGCGCACTACGTCCAGAAGGACAAGATCATGGCGAGCGCGCTCGACGGGACCCCCGTCGTGGCGCTCTGCGGCAAGGTGTGGGTCCCCGGCCGCGACCCGAAGAAGTACCCCGTCTGTCCCATGTGCAAGGAGATCTACGAGTCCATGGGCGCCGGCGGCGACAAGGACAAGGGCGGCAAGGACGGCGGCAAGAAGTAGCCACCCGCCGACCCGGCCGACCACCGCGGGCCCCCGCAGCGTCCGACGGCGCGGCGGGGGCCCGCGCATGTCCGGATCCGGGCAGCGGCACGTCCGGTGAGACGCTCGAGCCCGTCCGGCGTTTGAGGACGAGGCGCGCAGCGCCGATGGCTGTTCAAGGCCCAGGGGCCAGACTCCGTTGCATATGCCGCAAAGGCTCTTTTGCCCCGCGCAATGCCGTGGCAGCCTCCTCCCCATGAGCTTCGAGCAACTGATCCCCGCGCCCGCACGCGCCGAGGGCACACCGGGCGGCACCGGCTTCACCGTCGACGGGTCGACCGCGCTCTGGGCGGGCCCGGGCACCGAGACCACCGAACGCTGGCTGCGCGCGACGCTGGGCGGCACGTTCCACCTCCCGCTCGCGCCGGGCGCGGAGACGGCGCCCGGCACCATCGTGCTGCGCGTCGACGACGAGGGCGGGGCGCGGGCGCCCGAGGCGTACCGCCTCACCGTCACCTCCGACCGCGTCGAGATCGTCGGCGGCGGCTCGGCCGGTGTCTTCTGGGGCGCCCAGACGCTGCGCCAACTGCTCGGCCCGGAGGCGTTCCGCCGGGCCCCGGTCGCCACGCAGGGCACGCTCACCGTCCCCGAGGGCGTCGTCGAGGACGCCCCCCGGTTCGGCTGGCGCGGCATGATGCTCGACGTGTCGCGGCACTTCATGTCCAAGGAAGGGGTCCTGCGCTATCTGGACCTCCTCGCCGCGCACAAGCTGAACGTCTTCCACTTCCACCTCACCGACGACCAGGGCTGGCGCCTGGAGATCAAGCGCTACCCCCGGCTCACCGAGGTGGGCGCGTGGCGCTCGCGCACCAAGTGGGGCCACCGCCAGTCGGACTTGTGGAACGAGACCCCGCACGGCGGCTTCTACAGCCAGGAGGACATCCGCGAGATCGTCGCGTACGCCACGGCCCGGCACATCACCGTCGTACCGGAGATCGAGGTTCCGGGCCACTCGCAGGCCGCCATCGCCGCCTATCCGGAACTCGGCAACGCCGACGTCATCGACACGAACGCGCTGTCCGTCTGGGACAACTGGGGCGTCACGCCGAACGTGCTCGCGCCCACCGAGGACACCCTCCGCTTCTACGAAGGGGTCTTCGAGGAGGTCCTGGAGCTGTTCCCGTCGACGTTCATCCACGTCGGCGGCGACGAGTGCCCCAAGGAGCAGTGGAAGGACTCCCAGGTCGCGCAGGAGCAGATCGAGCGGCTGGGGGTCAGCAACGAGGACGAGCTGCAGAGCTGGTTCATCCAGCACTTCGACAAGTGGCTGGCCGCGCGCGGGCGTCGGCTCATCGGCTGGGACGAGATCCTGGAGGGCGGGCTCGCGGAGGGCGCGGCCGTGTCCTCCTGGCGCGGGTACAGCGGCGGCATCGCGGCGGCCAAGGCGGGCCACGACGTCGTCATGTGTCCCGAGCAGCACGTGTATCTGGACCACCGTCAGCACGGCGGCGCGGACGAGCCGGTGCCCATCGGCTGGGTGCGCACCCTGGAGGACGTCTACCGCTTCGAGCCGGTGCCGGACAAGCTCACCGCCGAGGAGGCCCGGCACGTGCTCGGCACCCAGGCCAACGTGTGGACCGAGGTCATGGAGAACGAAGACCGCGTGGACTACCAGGTCTTCCCCAGGCTCGCGGCGCTCTCCGAGGTCGCCTGGAGCGAGCTGCCCGCGCCCGCCGAGCGCGACTTCGCGGCCTTCGAGGAGCGAATGACGGCCCACTACGCGCGACTTGACGCCCTCGGGGTGTCCTACCGCCCGCCGGGCGGCCCGCTGCCCTGGCAGCAGCGTCCCGGCGTGTTCGGACGCCCGATCGAGGGGGCGCCCCCAAT
Organism: Streptomyces sp. YIM 121038; assembly: GCF_006088715.1. Classification (NCBI taxonomy): domain Bacteria; kingdom Bacillati; phylum Actinomycetota; class Actinomycetes; order Kitasatosporales; family Streptomycetaceae; genus Streptomyces; species Streptomyces sp. YIM 121038. The sequence continues at coordinate 3,904,145 of NZ_CP030771.1, read as the reverse complement.
CGTGTGAGGTCCGCCCCGCGCACGTGCTCCTGGCGGCCCGCCCTGCGACTGTGGGCCGCCAGGAGAAAGCCGTACAAGGCTCACCGAAGAGTGGCAATTCCCGCCGACCGGCGAGGGAGTGCGAAAACGGCATATCCCCCAGGTCTGCGGACGAACGTCTCCTAGCGGACCCCCGCGCCGGGGCCCGGTGAAGATGTGCCAGAGTTGCCACGTCCGGGTTGTGAGCACGTACCGTACGGCGGAACAGGCGTAACGGTGAGCGCGGCACGCAAGTGGCCGGGCCATCGGGAAGGGGCAGCCGGTTTTGACCACGCACGCACCGCGGGCGGCGCAGGGGGCGCAGTCTGTGTCGCTGCCCGCCACGCTCGACGAGGCCGTCGCGGCGCTCGCCGCCGTGCCCGCAGCCGTGCCCGTCGCGGGCGGCACGGACCTGATGTCGTCGGTCAACGCCGGCCTGCTGCGCCCCGCCGCGCTCGTCGGCCTCGGCCGCATCAGCGAGATCCGCGGCTGGCAGTACCAGGACGGGCACGCCCTGCTCGGCGCCGGGCTCACGCACGCGCGCATGGGACGCCCGGACTTCGCGGCGCTCATCCCGGCGCTCGCCGCGGCCGCGCGCGCCGCCGGACCCCCGCCGATCCGCAACGCGGGCACCCTCGGCGGCAACATCGCCTCCGCCGCGCCGACCGGCGACTCGCTGCCCGTACTCGCCGCGCTCGAAGCCGTGTTGATCATCGTGGGCCCCGGCGGCTCCCGCCGCGAGGTCCCGGTCTCGCACCTGCTCGCGGGCATGGAGATGCTCCAGCCCGGCGAACTCATCGGATTTGTCCGCGTACCGCTCCTGCACGCCCCCCAGGTCTTCCTGAAGGCCACGGGGCGCACCGGACCCGGCCGCGCCATCGCGTCCGTCGCGCTGGTCCTCGACCCCGCGCGCCGGGGCGTGCGATGCGCGGTGGGGGCGATCGCGCCCATGCCCCTACGCCCCCTGGAGGCGGAGCAGTGGGTGGCCGGGCTCATCGACTGGGACGGCGAGCGCGGGCTCGTGCCGGAGGCCCTCGCGGCGTTCGGTGACTACGTGGCCGCGGCGTGCATCCCGGACCAGCCGCCCGCCGAGGACGGCAGCGAGCGGCCGCACCCGCCCGCCGTACTGCATCTGCGGCGCACCGTCGCCGCGCTGGCCCGACGAGCACTGGGGAGGGCGCTGTCGTGACCGACGCTCAGAGGAACGGGGCGGGCGGCGGCTGGCAGCCGCACCCGCAGGGCGAGTACGACGCCGACGCCACGGCGTTCGTCCAGCTCCCGGAGGGCGCTGTCGACGCGGTGAGCACGCCGCTCGCCGCCCCCGGGCACGGCTATGTGCCGCCGCAGATAACGGTCGCGCCGACCGCCGCCGACGCCACCGACCCCGCCGCCACGGGCGTGTGGGTGCTGCCCCCGGAGATCACCGGGGTCGCGCCCGCGCCCGTCGACGCCCCGGTCGCGAACTGGCCTGACCCCGCCGGGCAGCCCGGCCTTCCGGTCCACGAGGCGTACGACGGGCCGGGCCACGAGCCGCACGGTGCGCATGAGCCGCACGGTCCGCACGGTTCGTACGAGCAGCACGTCCAGGACGCCTACGACCCGCGTGCCACCGGCCAGTGGACCTTCCCGGACGCGGTGCCGCAGGAGCAGCCCGCTCCGGGGCATCCGCACGCGCCCGCGCCCGCCGCGCACGACGTGACCGGGCAGTGGTCCATCCCCGTAGCGGATGGTGATCTTCCGGACGAATCGGGCGAGTTCACCACCTCGTCCCTCGCGCAGCAGTGGGGTGGTACGCCGCCCGCGACGCTGCCCGGGGGTGCGCCCGCGCCCTGGGCGTCGGCGCTCGCGGCGATGCCGGAGCCGATGGTTCCGCAAGCGCCGGAGGCCTTCGCCGAGCAGCCCTTCGCCGAGCAGCCACCGCTGGAGCAGCCACCGCTGGAGCAGCCACCGCTGGAGCAGCCACCGCTGGAGCAGCCACCGGTGGGGCAGCCCCCGCTGGGGTCGCCCCCGGTCGAGCAGCCTCAGGGCGAGCAGCCCCCCGTGGAGCCGCCCGCCGTCGAGGAGACCCCCTTCGAGCGGACCGCCAAGCTGTTCGTCGTCGAGCGGCGTCCCGATGGCTCGCTCGGCCCCAGGGGCGGCGTACCGGAGGAGGCGGCGGAGCCCCAGCCGCTGGTCGCGCCGGAGCCGGAGCCCTTCGTGGCGCCGGAGCCGCAGCTCGTGAGCGCGCCGGAGCCCGTCACCGCCGAGCCGGAGCCGCCGGTCGCCCAGGAACCCGAGCCCGAGCCCGCCCCCGTGGCGGCCGAGGTCCCGGCCCCGGTCGAACTCCCGGAAGCCCCGGCCCTGGTGGAGCCCGCCGTTCCGGAGGAGCCGGTCGCCGCTCCGGAGGAGCCCGAGGCCGAGGCCCCGGCCCCCGCGCCGGAAGCCGCGCCGGAGCCGGAGCCCGAGCTGGCGCCCGCGCCCGAGCCGGCCCCCGTGTCGGAGGAGCCCGCGCCGGAGGCGTCCGCGCCCGCGCCGGAGCAAGGGCCCGCGCCCGCGCCGGAAGCCGGGCTCGCGGGCGAACCCGCCCCGGTGCCCCACCCGGAGCCCGCCTCGGAAACCGCCCCGGAGCCCGCCCCCGCGATCGAGGCGGACGCGGCCCCACCGGCCGAGGCCGGGCCCGACGCGGTGGCCGACGTACAGGAGGCGGCGGCCGAGGCGGCGCCCGTGCGGCCGGAAGCCCCGGCCGAGCCGCGGCCCCACCACGACGAACACCCCCTCGTCTCCTACGTCCTGCGCGTCAACGGCGCCGACCGGCCCGTCACCGACGCCTGGATCGGCGAGTCGCTCCTGTACGTGCTGCGCGAGCGGCTCGGCCTCGCGGGCGCCAAGGACGGCTGCTCGCAGGGCGAGTGCGGGGCCTGCAACGTCCAGGTGGACGGCCGCCTCGTGGCCTCCTGCCTGGTGCCCGCCGCCACCACGGCGAGCAGCGAGGTGCGCACCGTCGAGGGCCTCGCCGCCGACGGGCAGCCCTCCGACGTCCAGCGGGCCCTCGCCAACTGCGGCGCCGTGCAGTGCGGCTTCTGCGTCCCGGGCATGGCCATGACGCTGCACGACCTCCTGGAGGGCAACCCCGCGCCCAGCGACCTGGAGGCCCGCCGCGCCCTGTGCGGCAACCTGTGCCGCTGCTCGGGCTACCGCGGCGTGCTCGACGCGGTGCGCGACGTCGTCGCCGAGCGCGCGGCCAAGGGCGCCGCCGAGCAGGAGCAGGACGGGCAGGCCGCCGGGCAGACGCGCATCCCGCACCAGGCGGGCCCGTACGGGCAGGACGGAGAGCAGGCGTGACCGGCGTGACCGACGAAGCCGTCACCACCCCCGGAGGGGCCGAGCAACTGCCGCGCGGCATCGGCTCCTCGCTGCCGTCGGCGGACATCAGGGCCAAGACGGAGGGCACCTTCCCCTACGCCTCCGACCTGTGGGCCGAGGGCCTGCTGTGGGCGGCCGTCCTGCGCTCCCCGCACGCCCACGCGCGCGTGGTGTCCATCGACACCACCCACGCGCGCGAGCTGCCGGGCGTCCGCGCGGTCGTCACGCACGAGGACGTGCCGGGCGCGGCCCTGCACGGCCGGTGGAGCGCCGACCGCCCGGTCTTCGCCGCCGACGTCGTGCGCCACCACGGCGAGCCCATCGCCGCCGTCGCCGCCGACCACCCGGACACCGCCCGCATGGCCGCCGCCGCGATCATCGTCGAGTACGAGGCCCTCGACCCGGTCACCGACCCCGAGCAGGCCTTCGAGGCGCCGCCGCTGCACCCGGACGGCAATCTGATCCGGCACATCCCGCTGCGCCACGGCGACCCGGAGGCGACCGGCGAGGTCGTCGTCGAGGGCCTGTACCGCATCGGCCGCCAGGACCCCGCGCCGATCGGCGCGGAGGCGGGGCTCGCGGTGCCGCGCCCGGACGGCGGTGTCGAGCTGTACGTCGCCTCGACGGACCCGCACGGCGACCGCGACCGCGCGGCCGCCGTCTACGGCCTGGCGCCGGACCTGGTGAAGGTCGTCGTCACGGGCGTGCCCGGCGCCACCGCCGACCGCGAGGACCCGGGCTTCCAGCTGCCGCTCGGCCTGCTCGCCCTGAAGACGGGCTGCCCCGTCAAGCTCACCGCGACGCGCGAGGAGTCCTTCCTCGGCCACGCCCACCGCCACCCCACGCTGCTGCGCTACCGCCACCACGCGGACGCGGAGGGCAAGTTGGTGAAGGTGGAGGCGCAGATCCTGCTCGACGGGGGCGCGTACGCGGACACCTCGGCGCAGGTGCTCGCCGCCGCCGTCTCCTTCGCCTGCGGCCCGTACGTCGTCCCGAACGCCTTCATCGAGGGCTGGGTGGTGCGGACGAACAACCCGCCCTCCGGACACGTGCGCGGCGAGGGCGCCTTCCAGGTCTGCGCGGCGTACGAGGCGCAGATGGACAAGCTCGCCAAGAAGCTGGGCGTCGACCCGGCCGAGGTGCGGCTGCGCAACGCGATGGCGACCGGCGACGTCCTGCCCACGGGACAGACCGTGACCTGCCCGGCCCCGACGGCCGAACTGCTCACGGCCGTACGGGACTTCCCGCTGCCGGAGCTGCCGAAGGACACCCCGCAGGAGGAGTGGCTGCTGCCCGGCGGCCCCGAGGGCGCGGGCGAACCGGCCGCCGTGCGGCGCGGCGTCGGCTACGGCCTCGGCATGGTCCAGCTCCTCGGCGCCGAGGGCGCCGACGAGGTCTCCACGGCCACGGTGAAGGTCCACGACGGCGTGGCGACGGTCATCTGCGCGGCCGTCGAGACCGGCCAGGGCTTCGCGACGCTCGCCCGCCAGATCGTCCAGGAGACCCTGGGCATCGACGACGTGCGCGTGGCCCCCGTGGACACCGACCAGCCCCCGTCGGGCCCGAGCTGCCACGGCCGCCACACCTGGGTGTCGGGCGGCGCGGTGGAGCGGGCCGCGAAGATGGTCCGCACCCAGCTCCTCCAGCCCCTGGCGCACAAGTTCGGCATGTCCACCGAGCTGCTCCAGATCGCCGACGGCAAGATCACCTCGTACGACGGCGTCCTCTCCACGACCGTGGAGGAGGCGATGGAGGGCAAGGAGCTGTGGGCCACGGCCCAGTGCCGTCCGCACCCCACCGAGCCGCTCGACGCCGACGGGCAGGGCGACGCCTTCGTGGGCATGGCCTTCTGCGCGATCCGCGCGGTCGTGGACGTGGACATCGAGATCGGCTCGGTACGGGTCGTGGAGCTGGCGGTCGCCCAGGACGTCGGCCGGGTCCTCAACCCCGCGCAGCTGCGGGTCCGCATCGAGGCGGGCGTCACCCAGGGCCTGGGCGCGGCGCTCACGGAGAACCTCCGCACCCCGCGCGGCATCGTCCGCCACCCCGACCTGACGGGCTACGCCCTGCCGACCGCCCTGGACGCGCCGGACATCCGCATCGTCAAGCTCGTCGAGGAGCGCGACGTCGTCGCCCCCTTCGGCGCGAAGGCGGCCAGCGCGGTGCCGGTGGTCACCTCCCCGGCCGCGATCGCGTCGGCGGTGCGGGCGGCGACGGGCCGCCCCGTGAACCGGCTGCCGATCCGGCCGCAGGCCGCGGTGGGGGCGGAGCTGGCCTGAGCCGCGTTCCGCCCACCGGAAGGGAACGCGTTCCGTCCACCGGAAGACGTTCCGCTCACCGGAAAAGAAGAGGAGCTCCGGCCGGCCCTGCGATACGTTCGCGCGCGTGAACGCACACACGGGTACGGACGGCGTCATCCTCATCACCGGCATCATGGCAGCGGGCAAGTCCACGGTCGCGCAGGCCCTCGCGGAGCGCCTGCCGCGCGCGGCGCACGTACGGGGTGACGTGTTCCGCCGCATGATCGTCTCCGGCCGCGAGGAGTACGAGCCCGGCGCGGGCGGCGCGGCCGAGGCCCAACTCCGGCTGCGCTACGGCCTGTCGGCGGCCACGGCCGACGCGTACGCCGCGGCGGGCTTCACCGCGGTCGTCCAGGACGTCGTCCTGGGCGCGGAGCTGCAGCGCTACGTCGACCTGGTGCGGACCCGCCCCCTGTACGTCGTCGTCCTCGCCCCGCGCCCCGACGCGGTCGCCGCCCGCGAGGCCGCCCGCGGCAAGACCGGCTACGGCGAGTGGACCGTCGAGGCCCTCGACGCCGGTCTGCGCGCCGAGACCCCGCGCATCGGACTGTGGCTGGACAGCTCGGAGTTGACGGCGGATCAGACGGTGACGGAGCTCCTCGCGCGCCTGGACGAGGCCGCGGTGGCCTGAGCGCGGAATGTCTCGTACCGGCGCCCGTACGGTAGCGAGGACGTTCCAGGCTCTCCATGACCGCATAAATCCCTTTTAATTCGGGCGAGTTGCAGGGCACCATCGGAAGAGTCCCGAACCACTCAACGCACGATCCGACTCGCTACGGGGGAGATACGTCATGGGGGATGACAACGACACGGGCTGGGGCTGACGGTCCCGCACTCTGAAGACGCGCAAGGGGCGGCTCCGGTTGGAGCCGCCCTCACTCGTGCTCGGGCCCGTGGTCAGCCCGCTCCCGCCAGGGCGTGGTCGAGGAGGACGTCCGCCGCCGCCCGTGCGTGCCGGCCGTAGTCCGCGTCGTCGAGGACCATGGCGCGGCTGGCCGCGCCGTCCGCGAGGGTGGCCAGCTGTTCGGCGAGCGCGAGGGGATCGCGGCAGCCCAGCTCCGTCACCAGGGCGGTGATCAGGTGGACCATGCGCAGCTTCTGCTCCCGGGCGTAGGAGTGCACCGCGCTCGCCGGGTCGGGGAACTCCGCGGCGGCGTCGATGAACGGGCATCCGCGCACGGGGGCCGCGCCCGCGTCCGCCGCCGACGGATCCGTGTCCGTGTCCGGGCCCGTCACCGTCGGGTCCGCGTCCGTCACCGGCGGGTCGAACAGCTTGCGGATCCGCTCGCGCGGAGGGATGTCCTCGCGGGTCAGCACGCCCTCCAGGGTGGCGCCCGACAGGACGAGGCCCTGCAAGTGGGCCATGACCAGATCGTTCTTGGTGCGGAAGTGCGCGTAGAGCGTCCGCTTGGACACCGGCGCCTCCTCCGCGATCTGTTCCATGCCGGTCGCGTTGATGCCCTGCGCCGCGAACAGCCGGGCGGCGGCGGCCAGGACGCGCTCGCGCCCGCCGCGTCCGCGCCGCGGGGGCGGCGTGGCGGTCGTGTCGGCGGTCGTGCTCCCGGGTGCGCTCATGGGGGAAGTATACGCGCGCGTTTACTTCGGCCGGAGGATCGCGTTAGGGTGGCGCCTGCATGTAAACGGTCCCGTTTACATCTGCTCCCTCTCGTCAAGGAGTCCCATGAGCACGTTCGTCGCCACCGAGCCGAGCGGCTGGGCGGAGAAGGTGATACGCGGCCGCCGCGCGACCCGCGCGTTCCGTCCGGACCCCGTGCCCGAGGACACGCTGCGCCGGATCTTCGCGCTGGCCGCCGCCGCGCCGTCCAACTCCAACGCGCAGCCGTGGCAGGTGGAGGTGGTGAGCGGCGCGGCACGTCAGCGCCTGGCCGCCGCCTTGCGGACGGCCCACGCCGAGGGGCGCACCTCGGCGGACTTCCCGTACGCCGAGGAGATGTACGCGCCGGTGCACCGGGCGCGCCGGGCCGCGTTCGGCGCCGAGCTGTACGGAGCGCTGGGCATCGGCCCCGACGACCACGCGGGCCGCGCGGCCTACGACGCGGAGAGCCTGGCCTTCTACGGCGCGCCCCACGTGGCGTTCCTCTTCGTCCACGGCGACGGCGAGGCGCGCCTCGCCGCGGACGTCGGCGCCTATCTGCAGACGCTGCTCCTGGCGATGACCGCGTACGGCGTGGACAGCTGCCCGCAGGGGCTGCTGAGCTTCTACGCCGACACGGTCCGCGCCGAACTCGGCGTCACCGGAGGGAAGCTGCTCGTCGGCGTCTCCTTCGGCCACGCCGACGAGGCCGCGCCGGTGAACCGGGTGCGGACCGGGCGGGCTCCGGTCGAGTCGACCACGGCCTTCCACCACTAGGGCCTGCGCTAGCGCCGCACCGTCACGACCGCGCCCGGTTCCAGCCGCTCGTACACCCACCGAGCGTCGGCCGACCGGAGCCCGATGGAGCCCCGGGTGGCGTCCCGCACGCCGGGCGCGTTCTCCGCGTACGTCATCGCGAGGATGAAGTTGCTCCGGCCGTCCGGCCCGCGCAGCTCCACCACCCACGGCAAGGACACGTCGTACTCCTGCCCCAGACCCACCGACTCGCTGGTGAGCCGCTTCATGCGGTACTTGGCGACGACCGTCATCCGGCCCGTGCGCGTCGGGTGGGACTCCTTGCCGGAGGAGACGGGCACGCTCCGCCCGCCCAGGGCCAGCGTGCGCGAGCCGAGGTCGACGGTCGCGGCGGGCGCGGCGGCGGAGCGCGTGGCGGGCGCGGCGGGCGGCGCGGGCCGTGCGTCGGAGCCGTCCCCGAGGGCGCTGGTGAGGCCGAGCGCGAGGGCGGCCACGGCGACGGCGGCGCCCCCCGCGAGGGCGGCCCGCCGGCGCCGCCGCCGGGCCGCGGCGCGGCGGCGGACCTGGGCGCCGGCCATGGGCGCGGGCGCCGCACCGCTCCCGGCGAGCGCGCGGAGGGCGGCGGAAAGGTCCGGGGCGGACTGCTCCGGGGCGGACTGCTCCGGGGCGGACTGCCCAGGGGCGGCGGGCTGCGGGACGGCGGAGTCGGAAAAGGACGGCTCGCGGGACAGGTCATCGGACACGGCCGGTCTCCTTCTCGCTGGGCGGCCCGCCGAGGGCGGCACGGGGCCCGCCGAGCGCGGCGCCGGGTCCGCCGAGCGCGGTGGCGGGCCCGCCGACGGCGTCGGCCTCGCTCACGGTGAGCAGCTTCGCGAGCGCCGCGCGCCCGCGCGCGAGGCGGGCCTTGACCGTCCCCGTGGGGGCACCGGTCTCCGCGGCCACCTGGTCCACGCTGAGGTCGCACAGGTGGTGCAGCACGATCGCGAGGCGCTGGGCGTCGGGCAGCTGCCGCAGGGCCGCCACCAGGGCGAGGTGTTCGGGGTCCGGGCCCGGCGCGTGCTCGGGCGGCGGGGTGCGGCGCACGAGGTCGAGCCAGCGCCGGGCCCGCCGCCAGTGGCTGACGGCGAGGCGCATGGCGACCGTGCGGATCCACGCCTCCGGGGCCTCGGTGGCGAGGAAGTCGCGCCGCCGGTCCCAGGCGCGGACGAAGGCCTCCTGGACGACGTCCTGGGCCTGCCCGTGGTCCCCGGTGAACGCGTACACCTGGCCGACGACGCGCGGGAACGCCGACGCGTAGAACACGTCGAACTCGTCCTCCGTCATGCCGCCCCCGAGGTCCCGAAAACTTTCCCGCACGGCATGCAACCCGGTGGCCCCCGGCGTGCGTACAGGTCGCGTACATCGAAGCACACCACACAGGGGGGCTCTGTTGAGCGGGGCGAGCACGGGAACCAGGGGACAGCGCGGGACCAGGGGCAACGCCCGGATCTGGGGCCGCAGGGGAGCCGCGGCGGCGCTCGGCGCGCTGCTGCTCGCGGGCTGCGGGGGCGGCGGCGGAGAGGGCGGCGCGGGCGGCACGGGCGGCGCCGAGGGCGACAAGCCCGCCGCGGCGGCCCCGGCCGCCAAGCCGTCCCCGCGCGCGAAGCCGCTGCCGGAGGCGCTGCGCGAGGGCGCCAAGGTCAACCTCTTCGACGGCCAGACGGTCGGCGTCGGCATGCCGGTGTCGGTGACGTTCGCCCGGCCGGTCCCGGCGTCGGAGCGCGCCGCGGTCGAGAAGCGTCTGAAGGTCACCACGGACAACGGCACGACCGGCTCCTGGAGCTGGGTCAAGGACCGCAACCTGCACGAAGGGCAGCGGATCGACTACCGCCCCCGGTCGTACTGGAAGCCCGGTACGAAGATCACCGTCCGGGCGGGCAGGGCCATCGACACGACGGTCACCGTGGGCCGCTCCCTGGTGGCCACCGTCGACGTGCGCAGCCACACCATGACCGTCGTGAAGGCCGGGGCGACGCGCCGCGTGCCGATCACGGCGGGCGCTCCGGGGATGGACACCTGGAACGGCACGATGGTCGTCTCCGACAAGCAGCGCCGCGTCCTCATGGACTCCCGGACCGTCGGCTACGGAGACGCGTACAAGGGCTACTACGACTACGCGGTGCACCTGACGACGTCGGGCACGTATCTGCACCAGAACCCGAAGGCCAACACGTTCGCGGGGAACAGCAACGTGACGCACGGCTGCATAGGCCTCGCCACGGACGGCACGGCGCGGCGCTTCTACGAAGAGGTGATCCCCGGGGACGTCGTCCGTGTCACCGGCTCCACGGAGACGGTGGCCGCGGGGAACGGGTACGGCGACTGGAACGTGCCGTGGGACCAATGGAAGGCGGGCAGCGCCCTGTAGGCGCCGCCCGCTCCGTCCTGGAGGCCGTGACCGGAATCGAACCGGTGTGCTTCGCTTTGCAGGCGAATCCCTAAACCACTCGGGCACACGGCCAAGCTGTGCTCTCTTGTCGTCGACCGTAGGCCGTGGCCGTGACCTTGCTCAAGGCCACGGCCACGGCCGCAACGGGACTGCCATACGGCGTTCATGAACCCCGGGAGGAGCTACGGCGTGGGGCCGAGCCGCTTCCAGGGGCTGCTTCCGTCGGCTTCGGTCCTGCCCGGTTCGGTGGTGGTGTACCACTGGGCGTACCAGTAGAAGCCGTCGTGCTTGACGTAGGCGCCGGTGGCGCGCTCGGGGTCGCCGGTCAGGATGTGGGTGGCGTGGTCGTTGTCGCCGTTGGCGGCCTCGGCCTCCTGTCCGGTGGCGGCGCGGAGCTTGAAGAGCTTGCCGTGGCGGGGTCCGCCGGGCTGCCCCTCGGTGCCGTCGTCGTTGACGGGGACGAACCGCCAGCGCTGCTGCTCGCCGTCACCGCAGTCCCGGGTGGCGAGGTCCTGGCCCGAGTCGGTGGCGGTGAGGCACTTGTCGCCGTTGCCGATGCTGTACCAGCCGTCGCCCACGTCCTTGACCTGCCAGAACTGGTTGGGGTTGGTCGTGGAGGGGGAGACGAGGTGGACCCGTGACTGGTCGGGGTAGTGATCCATGTTCATCTGCTGGTACTCGAACTGCCAGCCCTTGTCCCCCTTGTCGAACGCGCCCCAGAGGCGGCCCGCCGCGGGCGTGTAGGTCTTGCCGGGCTTCCAGTCGACGGCGGGGCAGGTGCCCGAGGACGGGGCTGGGGGCTCCACGGTGTCGGTGCCCCGGCGCTTGTCACCGGTGATGCCGTACTCCTCGTCGCCGATCTTGACCGTGGTGTTCGCGGGGCCGGTGATCGGCAGGTAGTACTTGACGTCGATGTCCATGGACTTGCCCGGCGGTATGTCCTCGCAGTAGCCGAGTTCGATGGTCACGCGGTGGAAGTCGGCCTTCAATCCGCCCTTGTTGGGGCCGCTGCGGCCGGGCTTGACGATCGGCATCTCCTTGTAGGCGCCGTCCTTGATGACCGGTGGGGCGGAGGTGGGGATGTCGAAGGAGATCTCGGTGCCCCGGCCGAGGGTCTCGCCGCTGTTGTTGGTGATGCGCAGCTTGGGCTGGAGGGGGTAGAAGTCCTTCTCGGAGGTGGGGAAGTCGACCAGGTCGACGTCGGCGTCGATGACCTGCCGGGGCAGGGTGCGGCCCTCGCCCGCTTTGGTCGCCCCGTAGGGGCCCGCGGCGCGCAGGGCCTTGTCCAGGCGGGTCGTCAGGTCGTAGCCCATGCCGTACTCGCCGCCGGGGCGCTCGGCGTAGTCACCCGCCAGTTCCCACAGCATGACGCCGCCGATGCCGTTGTCCTTCACGTACTGGGCCTTGGCGTCGATCGACCGCTCGTTCTCGGTGGACAGGAACACCTTCTTGTCCGCGTTCCACAGCCACGGGGCCTCAAGCTCGGAGCTGTACTTCTCCTCGTAGCGCCCGCTCAGCCTGTTCTCCTGCTTCGCCGTGTCGAGCCCGTACGACTTCAAGTAGCCGGGGGTGGTGCCGCGCTGGAGGTTCTTGGCGTGCCACAGCGGGTTGGAGCCCGCGGCGACCTCCTTGCCGTCCTCGACGTCGTGCCAGACGTTGTCGATGCCCACGGCGCCCGCGCCGCAGTCCGAGTCGCCGCCCCGGCCGCCGGTGCCCAGCGGGCAGTCGCCCTGCCGGGGCAGGGACGCGGTGCCCCACAGGCCGTCCTGGCCGCCCTGCACGTCGCGCCAGCCGCGCGTGTAGTACGGCAGGCCGAGGTTGACGCGGCCCGCGGGCAGCGCGCCGCGGTAGTAGTGGTAGGCCCAGTCCGTGTTGAAGTAGCCGTGCTTCTGGAAGTCCTTGGTGTCCGCCTTCTGGTCGTCGTAGATGCCCGCGGCGGCCAGCTCGTTGTCCTTGCCGTCGTCGTACAGCGGCGCCTGCGGGCCGACGTACTTGTTCCAGGAGCCGTGCAGGTCGTACGACATGACGTTGACGAAGTCCTGGTACTGAAGCGCCTGGCCGGAGTCGAGGCCGCGCACCAGGTAGCCGGAGGAGGAGCCCGCGGAGGTCAGCTGGAAGTACCGGCCCCGGTCGGCCCCGGCCCGGTCGAGCTTCTCCCGCAGGGTCTTCATCAGCGCGTTGTAGCCCTTGGTCAGGCCCTTGCGGCGCGGGTCGGCGACGTCCCAGTCCTTGGGGTTGCCGGTCTTGGGCAGCGCGGTGGGGTACTCGTAGTCGATGTCCACCCCGTCGAACCCGTACCGCTGGAGGAAGTCGACCACCGAGTCGGCGAAGGTGTCGATGCCGCCCTGGTTCACGGACCCGTCCGCGTGCGTGGCCATCGAGTAGAACTCGCGGGTCTCGGCCCAGCCGCCGACCGAGATCAGCGTCTTCACCGCCGGGTGCCGCTTCTTGTACTTGGTCAGCAGGTTGAAGTGCCCCTTGTACGGCAGCGAGTCGTCCATCTCGGCACGCGGGTTGCCGGGCCAGGTCATGCCGGTGGCCGGGTTCTTCGGGTCCGAGGTGTCCCCGACCGAGATCTTGTCGTCCTTGACGTGCGCGAACGCGTAGTTGATGTGTGTGACCTTGGTCCACGGGATGTTGCCGACCAGGTACTTCGGGTCGCCCTTCGCGCCGGTCCGCCAGCCCGTGAAGTAGCCGACCACCCGCCGCGAGCGGCCGTTGCCGAGCCATTCGCGGCCCTGCTCGTCGTACACGTCGCAGTACGGCGTGTCCACCCCGGCCGTCTTCGCCATCCCGTCGGGACGGCAGTCGCCGGAGGCGGCGGGCTTGTCGTCGCGCACGGGTTCCCCGTCGTCGTACGGGTCACCGGCGTCGCCGCCCTTGTCGTTGTCGTCCGGCTCCGGAGTGACTCCGAGGGCCTTCCACCGCTGCCCCGCGTCGTCGGACGCGCAGTCCTTGAGGGCCAGCGTCTCGTCCTCGCCGCCCGCTGTCAGACACCGGCCGCCGTTGCGCAGCCGCGTCCACCCGTCACCCGCGTCCTCGGCCTGCCACAGCTGGTCCTTGTCCCCGTCGTCGTCCTTGGCGAGCCGCGCCTCGTGCTTGCCGGTGTCATGGGCCAGTACGGGGGCGCCGTCCAGGGCGCTGATGATCTGCCACCCCTCCGGCGTGGCCCGCCCCCGCCACTTCTGCGCGGGGTGGTCCTTGGACGCGAGCGCCTTCACGCGGGTGCCCGGCTCCGACCACGCGTTGTCGACGTCCGCGACGAGGTCGTCCTTGGCGGACTTGAGGTGGCCGGTGCGGTGGATGGGCTGGGGGCGGGGAGTGATGGTGATGTCCGCGTTCTCGATGTACCACAAGTGGTTCGCCCTGGTGTCGCCCGCGCACGGCTCCAGAAAACCCCAGTCGTCAGAGAAGCTCTCGGCGGCCAAGCACCACTTCTCGTCATCCGTGGTGATGCGATACAGATTGCCCTTGGACGATCCCTTTATCTTCCAGGCACGGGGTGTGTCGGTGACGGACGCCCACTGCGATGACTTTCCGCCGTCTCCCTGGAGGTACCGTCCCGTCTGGTTCCTGATGGTCGTCTCCAGCTCCCCGTCCTGCTTCAGGTCACCGGTGATGTACCACCGTCCTGTGCTGGCGTTGTCCGGGCCTGTGGACACCCACTCGGATCTGGGTCCGTGGCGCTGCAGCACGCTGTCGCGCTTGACCGTCCCAAGGTTGCGAGTCCAGGAGGAGATGCGCACGCTGCGGGGAGACTGCGGGCCCTCGCCGGAGAAGATGGAGCCCTTCAGGGACGGCCACATCTCCGTGACGGGCATCGGCCCCTTCTCGATCTTGCTCTTCGTCAGGTCCTCGTCGAGGAACAGGCGCAGGGCCTGGGCTCCGTTGATCAGGTAGACGTCGGAGCCGTTCGGCTCCGGGTCGTACACGGTCCGCTGCATGGCGGTGCCGATGCCGCTCTCGAAGCCGGTGCCCTTGAGGGCGGGCAGGCCCTCGGAGATGGCCCGGGGCTCCATCACCCACTTGTCACCGGTGCCGTCGATGTCCAGCTTGAAGATGGCCATCCGGCCGCCCCTGAACAGCATGATCCGGTCGTCGCCGATCTCCACGGCGGCGTCCACGCCGTTGGCGAAGGGCGTGCCCTCGAAGATCTTGAAGCCGGTGGTGATGGACATCGGCCCCTTGACGAGGGTGTCGTCGGCGCTGTTCATCGGGATCTCGACGCGGACGTACTGGTCGCCACGGAAGAGGATCAGCTGGCGCTTGCCGTACTTCTCCGCTTCGAGGGCCGCGTCGAAGCCGCTGGCGAACGAGGTGCCGCGCAGGCTGGACCACCCCGCCGCGATGTCCTTCACCTCGCCGAGCGGTTTGTCGGTGCCCTCTTCGAAGCGGGCGTACTGGTGGCCGCGGAAGAGGTACTGGTACGGGGGGCCGCTGTCGGCGGTGCGGACGGCGGCTTCGATCGCCGGGTCGCCGGACACGCCGATGTCACCGGGCTTGCTGCCCTTCTCGCCCCGGCAGGTGTACGTCCACGGGCTTGTGTCGCCGCCCGTCGCCGCCGCGAACTTGGTCAGACAGGCGCTCAGGGCCTTCTGGCCGTAGGCGTTGGGGTGGATCGCCTCCTGCGTTTCGCCCGGCGTGGTGAACCCGGGGACGAAGCGCACCCACTCCGCGTCCTCGGCCGGAAGGGGCTTGGCGAGGGTGTGGTCGGACGACGCCTGCCGCGTCGACTTGGCGCACAGCTCGTGCCCCGCGAGGGCGTCACGCAGATCGAGGAAGGACACCCCCGACTCATCGGCGGCGCCGCGCAGCATGGTGCTGATGGCGGTGATGGCGTAGTCGCGGGTCCAGTCCGCGTCGGCGTCGTAGAAGGGACACCCGCCCTTGTTGTACCGGTCGTTGTTCTCCTCGCCGTACTTCATGTCGGCGGACGCGGGCAGCGGGGCCGGGTAGGACTGGAGCACCAGGCGGTAGCTGCCCGGCGGCTGTCCTGCCTTGGACATGGTGGCGCGGATGGCGTCGACCGACCTGACGACGTTCTTGCGTACGCGCTCCAGGTCACGCCGGATCTGCTCACCCGCCTTCTTGGCGCAGGCGCCCAGGTTCAGCTCGAAGGAGGCCGCGCAGCCTTTGACGATGCCGGAGAACCCGAGGTCGTTGCCGCCGATGGAGAGCGCGACGGTGTCGACGTCATACTGCCCCGCGATGTCGGCGAGCTGCTGGACCTGCGGCTTCTCACCGTTCTGCTCCGTGTCGATGACGTGCTTGGTCTCCGCGCCGGAACAGGCGATGTTGAAGCGTCGCTCCTTGGGGATGCCGGAGATCTCGGCGCCCTTGATCTCGGCGACGTCGGAGCGGTGACAGTCGTCCTTGCCGTCCGTGCCCTTCTCGTAGACCACGGTCCCGTCGTCGGCACGGTCGGTGCCCCAGGAGCCCTTGTCCCGGGTGTTGGCGTTGCCCTGCCAGCGGCCGCCTTCGCCGGAGATGTAGCTGTCGCCCATGGAGACGGTGGCCGTCTGCTTCCTGCAGTCCGTGGCGCGTGCGGTGGAGCGCGGCACGACATTTCCAGCGGGACAGAACGTCTCGAACAACACCGCGTGGTGATCGGAGTAGACGTCGTCCAGGCGCACGCCGCCGTAGTTGGCCGGCGGCTTGGTGCTGCTGATCGCGTAGTCCAGGTTCTTTCCGGTGGCGAGCGTGGGAAGCGGGTCCCCCTGCTTGACCGGGGCCGCGTACGTGGCCGCTTCGGAGTCCACGACGCGCGCCCCGTCGAGTTCGGGATCGGTCCACGCCTCCGCCTTCTTGTTGAAGTCCCCGAGCACCGTCCAGCTGTTGGTGCCCGCGTCCTCCCTGGCGGCGCGGATGCGGTTGACGGTGTCGCCCTGGTCCCTGGGCCTGTTGTGGTCGTTGTTCGCCCCGTGCATGGTGTAGAACCACGTGTTGCCGAGCTTGATGCCGAGCATGGGCTTGGGGCTGTCGTACCGGTTCCCGTCATCGGCACGGCCGATGACGTGGACGTTTTTGTCGTCGAACGGCACGCCCTCGTCCTCCTTGACTAGGAAGCCGAGGTTTCTCGTCAGGTTGCCGTTCCCGATGACGAGGAAGAACAGGTCGTATTTCGCCACGTCGAACGGTGAGTCGCATTTGGTCACCGTCCAGTCCGTCGGCTCCTCGGTGTCGTCAAGCCTTTCGCTCGTTACCTGACGTGTCTCGTGTTCGTTCGGTTTGCACGGTGCGTTGCTCCCCATCTCCTGAAGGGCCACGATGTCCGGTTCCTCGGCGAGCAGGACGTCGGTTTCCAGGTTTCCCTTCCCCTTGTCGAACTTCGAGCCCTCGTCCCAACGGTTTCCGTTCGCCATGTTGAACGTAGCCGCCTTGTAGGTGTGCATGGCGGCGGCGGCAGGCGTCCCTTGGGCGACTGCGAGGACCTGTAGCAGTGTCGTGAGCACGGCCAGTGCCACGGCTCCCGCCAAGCCCTGCCGGGCCGGGGCCCCGCGTGGGCGATATGGATGTCTCATAGTGCCGGAAGGTAATCGGGGCTGATCAACGCCCGATCAACAGCTCGCGGCCCAGGAGAATCCCCCGGCCCTACCGGCCGTGGCCGAGCTCCGCCCACACCGTCTTGCGCGGCTCCGGCCCCACCTCCGTGCCCCACCGGTCCGCGAACGCCGCCACCAGGGCGAGGCCCCGGCCCGACTCGTCGTCCGGCCCCGCCGCCCCCGGGGCGCGGGGCAGCCGCTCGGCGCACGTGTCGCTCACCTCCACCCGCAGCACCCCGCTCGCCGCGAGCCGCAGCGTCAGACGGAAGTTCCGCCCCGGCACGTGCCCGTGCCGCACCGCGTTGCTCGCCAGCTCGGCCACGACATGCTCCGCCCGCTCGAACGGCCGCTCCCACGCGGTGAGTTGGCGTACGACGGCACGCCGGGCCAGGCGCGCCCCTCGCGGGCTCGACGGCATCAGCGCGGTGAACTGCCGTACGGGGGTCAGGGATTGTGGGGTCTGTGTGTTCATGCGCCTCAGCGTGGCGCAGGCCGCCTAGCCTGCACCGTGGTGCGACGCGCACGTACGGTGACTGTCCCGTCGCTGTCCGGTCCTGTCCCGGCTGTCCGGGGTGTCGTACGGGTACGGCTGCGCGTTGGAGCGGGGCGGCACTTCGGAGGTGGGCGTTGATGAGCGCGGACAGCGAGGGTGTGGACGGGGCGGGCTGGGACGTCGAGCCCGAGGACGAGATCGCGTCGGTCGTGGAGGCCCTCGGCCACCAGCAGAAGCGCTGGCGCGAGGCCGCGGGCCTGAGCGCGGCGGAACTGGGCGAGGCGATCGGCTACGGCGAGGACCAGGTGCGCAAGGTGGAACGCGGGGCGAGGATCCCGCGCCCCGAGTACCTGGACGCGGTGGACCGGGTGCTCGGGGCGAACGGCTTCATCTCGGCGATGAAGGAGGAGATGGCGAAGGCGAGGTACCCGAAGAAGGTTCGAGAACTGGCGAAGCTGGAGGAGCGGGCGGTTGAGCTGTGCCTCTACAGCAACCACAACATTCATGGGCTGCTCCAGACGGAGGATCACATGCGGGCGCTGTTCGAAGGTTGGCTCCCCGCCTACACGGAGGAAGAACTGGAACGCGCAGTGGCTGCCCGCTTGGTGCGGCGATCGATCTTTCAGAGGGGGCCCGCACCGGCCCTCAGCTTCGTGCAGGAGGAGGTGACGCTACGCCGCCCAGTCGGAGGCACAATGGTATGGCGCCAGCAACTGGAACGCCTCTTGGAGGTAGGCAAGTTGCGCAACGTCTCGCTCCAAGTTCTGCCAACTGCAAGTGAGGAACACCCCGGAACTGGGGGCATGATTGAAGTGCTGAAGTTCCCTGATGGGACGGCGTTGGGACGCTCTGAAGGGGCGTTCGGCAGCCGACCGGTCTCCGACCCGAAGCAACTCCGCGTCTTGGAGTTGCGCTTCGGCATGATTCGGGCCCAGGCTCTATCGCCACGCAAGTCGCGCGCCTTCATCAAGCACATGCTGGGAGAAACATGATCCACGTGCTCTCCGTCAGGGAAGCTTCCAATCTGGAGTGGTTCAAGAGCAGCTACAGCAGCAGTGGCGATGGCAACGACTGCGTCGAAGTCGCGCTGGAGTGGACCAAGAGCAGCTACAGCAGCGGCAGCGAGGGCGACAGCTGTGTCGAGGTCGCGCTGGAGTGGACCAAGAGCAGCTACAGCGACAGCAGTAACCCCAGCGACTGCGTCGAGGTCGCCGCGACCCCCAGCATCATCCACATACGGGACTCCAAGAACAAGCAAGGCCCCCGCCTTGCGTTCACGGCAGGGGCCTGGCGGGACTTCGTTCAGGCGGCTACGTCGTAGGTGTAGTACCGCGTGTGGTCCAGCATCTCCGCAGGAGTCACGTTGCCCCACGGGCGCATCGTGTCGTGGAGGTCGACGACGTCGCGGGTGCCCGCTGCGGGCAGGTAGGGCGCGTTGGGGTGGCGGGACTGCCACTGGGTCCACAGCTTGTCGACGTAGGCGTGGTGGAGCCAGAAGACGGGGTCGTTGGGTGAGGCCCCGGTGGCCATGTGGCCGCCGACCCAGACGTGGACGCGGTTGTGGAGGTTCACGCCGCGCCAGCCTTCGAGGTGGTTGCGGAAGCCGTCGGAGGCGCTGTTCCACGGCGGGGCGTCGTAGACGGGCATGGCGAGGACGGAGTCGACCTCGGCCTTCGTGGGGAGCTGGAGGCCGCTGGAGCCGAGGCTGCGGCGGAGGAAGTCGCGGCCGTCGACGCGGACGTTGATGCGCCAGCCGTTGCCGGCGGAGGCGAAGGCGCCGTCGGTGACCTGGCCGTCGCGGGGGCGCCCGGTGCCGCCGAGGAAGTCGGGGGCCCAGAGGGAGGCGGCGGGGGTGCGGTCGGTGGTCCAGTCCCAGTAGGGGAGGGCGACGGAGGCGTCGACGGACTGGAGGGCCTGCTCGAACTGTATGAGGAAGCGGCGGTGCCAGGGCAGGAACGACGGGGAGCGGTGGCCGACGCGGTCGCTGTCGTCGCGGTCGCTCATGATGAAGTCGTTGTGGGTGGAGACGAAGGAGTCGTAGCGCCCGTCGCGCTTCAACGCGAGCAGCGCGTTCACGAAGCGGCGCTTCTCGTCGGCGGTGAGCTGGGCCTGGTTCTTGCGTACGGTCATGGCGGCGGGGCTCCGGATCAGCGGGTGGCGGGGGCGAGCGGGACCAGGGCGGCGCCCTGGAGGTCGTCGACGGCGGCGCGGGCGAGGGCGCGGGGCGTGGCCTGCGGGTCGTAGTGGTTGATGACGCTGATCCAGGTGCCGTCGGCGTTGCGCATGATGTGGAGCTCGTCGCCGTCGATGCGGACGGAGTAGCCGCCGCCGTGGTCGGCGTGGTGGCCGCCGTGGCCTGTGGCGGGCCCGCCCTGGATGCGGCGGCCGAGGTAGACCTCGTCGAAGGAGCCGGGCTCGGCGCCGTGGCCGGCGGCGACGGCGGGACCCTGGGCGGCGCCGACACCGACGACGGCGGCCCCGGCGACGGCGCTCGCGGCGCCGATGGCCTGGCGACGGGTGATTCCGGACATGCGTAAAACCCCCAAGTGTGCGTGGTGGAAAGGCGGTTCCGGTGGTCGGGCCGGAACCGCCGTGACCATGCGTACAGGGAGGGAGATCTGCGGCCGTAATCGGCGCGAAGGGTTGCCCGTGCTTACGGACACTTGCGCACAAATAGTGCATTCTTGAACGACGCCGATCCTGCGGCGCGTTCACCCGCGCGGGGTGCGGACCGCAGATCCTGCGGTGAAAGTGACGATACCGTGAAAGATCTTCACAGTCGCACCACGGCCCGTGCGCGGCGTCACAAGGAAAACGTGTCCGAAAAGCCGTGCCGCGTGAGTAGCCCCTGAGTACCCGTACTCAAGGCCGTTTCCGGGCTGTTGGTGACACTGGTGCGCATGACGACACCGCCCTCGCAGGCCCCGGTTCCCCCTCCGCCTCCCTATGCGCCGCGGTCGCCGCAGGCGTCGCAGCCGGGGCGGTCGCGGCGGCGGGGGACCGTCGCGGTGGTCGTCGTGGCGCTGGTGGGCGCCGGGCTCGGGGCCTGGTGGTGGAGCAGGGGCGGGGACGAAGAGCCGCTGGCGGGGCGGCCCTGGGAGACGGACCTGAAGGCCGGGGTCTCGTACCGGCTGCCCGAGGGCTGGAAGCGGGACAAGGGGGACCTCGTCGACGCCTTCACCAGCTCGATCCGGACGGAGAGCGAGGCGGAGGGCCAGCGGGAGGGCGGCGACGGCGAGCGGTTCGGCATGGTGGTCACCGGGCGCGGGGGCGCCGTCGCGGAGCCGGACCTGAAGGCGCAGACGGAGCGCGCCGCCCGGTCCAACGCGGAGTTCTTCAACCCGGACGGGTCGGCGGAGCAGACCGAGTCCGAGGCGACCACGGTCGGCGGGCACCCCGCCCACACCGTCGTCCTCGTGATGAAGGGCGGCGAGGGCGGCGAGACCCGGCTGCGCCTGACGGTGATCAGCGCGGACGCCGCGCGGTCGGTGTTCCTGATGGGCATGGCGAAGCCGGGCACGGGCGCCGAGCAGGAGGCGGCGGACGCGGTCCTGAAGAGCGCGAAGGTGCTGTGAGCCGGGTTCGCTGACCCGCCGGGCCTCGTTCCGGGGGCCGAGAGAGCAGCCCCGCGACCTCCGTGGAAGAGGCCGGGGGCGTAAGACCAAGGGACCAGGCGGGGCCCGTCTCAAGGCAGGCGTCACGTGTCAGTGGTCGCTTCTACGCTGGCGGGCATGACCACCCACGACTCCCGCGAGACCTCCCGCGACCCCGGTGTCGCCGCCGCGCCGGCCGCCCCGCAGGCGGCGCCCCACGAGGTGCCCGAGGGCGGTGTGCTCGCGAAACCGCATCGGGCGCTGAGCATCGGGATGGTCTCCGTCGTGCTGCTCATCGCCTTCGAGGCGACCGCCGTCGGCACGGCGATGCCGGTGGCGGCCCGCGAGCTCGACGGGGTGTCGCTGTACGCGTTCGGGTTCTCGGCGTACTTCACGACCAGCCTGTTCGGGATGGTCCTCGCCGGGCAGTGGGGAGACCGGCGCGGGCCGCTCGGCCCGCTGACCGCGGGCATGTCCGCGTTCGCGGCGGGCCTGCTCCTGTCCGGCACGGCGGGCGCGATGTGGCAGTTCATCCTGGGCCGCGCCGTGCAGGGCCTCGGCGGCGGCCTCGTCATCGTGTCCCTGTACGTGGTGGTGAGCAGGGCCTACCCGGAGCGGCTGCGCCCGGCGATCCTGGCGTCGTTCGCGGCGGCCTGGGTGGTGCCGTCCGTGGTCGGCCCGCTGGTGTCGGGCACGGTCACGGAGCACCTGGGCTGGCGGTGGGTGTTCATCGGCGTCCCGGTCCTGGTCGCCGCGCCCCTCGCGCTCGCGCTGCCCGCGATACGCCGCGACGCCTCGGGCCCGCTCGACCCGGACGCCCCAGCCGAGCCCCTGGACCGCCGCCGCGTCCGCCTCGCCCTCGGCATCTCGCTCGGCGCGGGCCTGCTCCAGTACGCGGGACAGGACCTGCGCTGGCTGTCCCTGCTCCCGGCGGTGCTCGGCGCGGCCGTCCTGGTCCCGTCCGTGCTCGGCCTGCTACCGCGCGGCACTTACCGGGCCGCGCGCGGGCTTCCCTCCGTGGTGCTGCTGCGGGGCGTGGCCGCCGGGTCCTTCGTCGCCGCCGAGTCGTTCGTGCCGCTGATGCTGGTCAGCGAGCGCGGCCTGTCGCCCACGCTCGCGGGCCTCTCGCTCGCGGCGGGCGGCGCGACCTGGGCCCTCGGCTCGTACGCGCAGTCGCGGCCGCGCATGGAGGCCCACCGGGAGAAGCTGGTGGTCGTCGGCATGGTGCTCGTCGCCGCGGCCATCGCCACCGCGCCCAGCGTGCTGATCGACGCCGTCCCGGTGTGGACCGTCGCGATCGCCTGGGGCGTCGGCTGCCTCGGCATGGGCATGGTCATCGCCTCGACCAGCGTGCTGCTGCTCCGCCTGTCGCCCCCGGAGGACGCGGGGACGAACTCCGCCTCGCTCCAGATATCCGACGGCCTCTCCAACGCCCTCCTCCTCGCCGCGGGCGGCGCCGCCTTCGCCGCGCTCGGCGGCGGCATGATCGGCGCCCACGGCTCGGGCACCGGGGCCGCGGGCTCGCACCCGGGCGCCTTCACCGCGGTGTTCCTGCCGATGGCGGCCGTGGCCCTCGCCGGAGCGTGGCTCGGCACCCGGCTGCGGGCGCCCGCAGCGAAGGCCTGACGCGCCCGGCGGGCCGGTGTGAACCGCGTCGCACCCCGGGGCTGACCCGAGCGTCAGCCCCGGAGTGCGGTCATCCCACCGGTAGGGTGGCCCGGTTGTCGTACGTACCCCCAGCGTCAAAAACGGAGACCGTGACTACCACCGCCGCCTCCAACCACCACCTCTCGCCCGCCTTCCCGGGGCGCGCTCCCTGGGGCACTGCCAGCAAGCTGCGCGCCTGGCAGCAGGGGGCGATGGAGAAGTACATCCAGGAGCAGCCGCGCGACTTCCTCGCGGTGGCGACGCCCGGCGCCGGCAAGACCACGTTCGCGCTGACGCTCGCGTCCTGGCTGCTGCACCACCACGTGGTGCAGCAGGTCACCGTGGTCGCCCCCACCGAGCACCTGAAGAAGCAGTGGGCCGAGGCCGCGGCCCGCATAGGCATCAAGCTGGACCCGGAGTACAGCGCGGGCCCGCTCAGCAGGGAGTACCACGGCGTCGCCGTGACGTACGCGGGCGTCGGCGTCCGGCCCATGCTGCACCGCAACCGCTCGGAGCAGCGCAAGACCCTCGTCATCCTCGACGAGATCCACCACGCGGGTGACTCCAAGTCCTGGGGCGAGGCCTGCCTGGAGGCCTTCGAGCCCGCGACCCGGCGCCTGGCGCTCACCGGCACGCCCTTCCGCTCCGACACCAACCCCATCCCCTTCGTCACGTACGAGGAGGGGAACGACGGCATCCGCCGGTCCTCCGCCGACTACACGTACGGATACGGCAGCGCGCTCGGCGACGGCGTCGTGCGGCCCGTCATCTTCCTCTCCTACAGCGGCAACATGCGCTGGCGCACCAAGGCCGGTGACGAGATCGCCGCCCGGCTCGGCGAGCCGATGACCAAGGACGCGGTCTCGCAGGCCTGGCGCACCGCCCTCGACCCGCGCGGCGACTGGATGCCGAACGTGCTCCGGGCCGCCGACCGCCGCCTCACCGAGGTCCGCAAGGCCATCCCCGACGCGGGCGCCCTGGTGATCGCCTCCGACCAGGAGTCGGCGCGCGCGTACGCCAAGCTCATCCGGGAGATCACCGGGACGAAGGCCACCCTCGTGCTCTCCGACGACACCGGGGCCTCGCAGCGCATCGACGACTTCAGCGGCAGCGACGACCGCTGGATGGTCGCCGTCCGCATGGTGTCCGAGGGCGTCGACGTGCCCCGGCTCGCCGTCGGCGTGTACGCGACGACGATCTCGACCCCGCTGTTCTTCGCCCAGGCCGTGGGCCGCTTCGTGCGCTCCCGGCGGCGCGGCGAGACCGCGTCCGTCTTCCTGCCCACCGTTCCCGACCTGCTCGGCTTCGCCAACGAGATGGAGGTCGAGCGCGACCACGCCCTCGACAAGCCGAAGAAACAGGGCGAGGACGAGGACCCGTACGCCGAGTCCGAGAAGGAGATGGACGAGGCGAACAAGCAGCAGGACGAGGACACCGGCGAACAGGAGCAGTTCTCCTTCGAGGCCCTGGAGTCCGAGGCCGTCTTCGACCGGGTGCTCTACGACGGCGCCGAGTTCGGCATGCAGGCCCACCCCGGCAGCGAGGAGGAGCAGGACTACCTCGGCATCCCGGGCCTCCTGGAGCCCGACCAGGTGCAGCTCCTGCTCCAGAAGCGGCAGGCCCGCCAGATCGCCCACAGCAAGAAGAAGCCCGCCGAGGAGGCCGACCTCCTGGAGCTGCCCGCGGAGCGGCGGCCCGTGGTCTCCCACAAGGAGCTCCTCGAACTCCGCAAGCAGCTGAACACGATGGTCGGCGCGTACGTCCACCAGAGCGGGAAGCCGCACGGTGTGGTCCACACGGAGCTGCGGCGCGTGTGCGGGGGGCCGCCGTCCGCGGAGGCCACCGCCGGGCAGCTGCGGCAGCGCATCGCCAAGGTCCAGGAGTGGGCCACGCGCATGCGCTAGTTCTCCGGTGTGCCTTCGACTGCGGGCTGTCGGGGGTTGCTCGCGCCCACGCGGCGGAGCCGCACATCGATACGGCCCCGCGCCCCTTCGGGGCGCTACTGCGGAGCCCCGCCGTCACCGGAAGGTCGGGAAACGTGCGCAGTGCGTGCAGGCATTGTGCGTTCCGCATACACATGCGGGGGTGCGTATCGGGATGATCCGGACCGTCTTTCCGTCGCCTTGACCGGATTCTGGACGGAGTCTTCCGCTGAGCGGGACGCCCTCGCTACTGTCCCCGCTACACAACGCCCCGTGGCAGCGCCGCCCCGGAGCGCAGCCGGTGCCCGCCGCAGAGGGGGCCGTCGACCCTCACGACTAAGGAGTGGGCGTCGTGACCGCGGAGACATCTCAGACGCTCGACCGAGGACTGCGCGTCCTCAAGCTGCTCGCCGACACCGACCACGGCCTGACCGTCACCGAGCTGTCCAACAAGCTCGGCGTCAACCGGACCGTCGTGTACCGGCTCCTCGCCACCCTTGAGCAACACGCCCTCGTGCGCCGCGACTTGGGTGGCCGGGCCCGGGTGGGCCTCGGCGTCCTGCGGCTCGGCCGCCAGGTGCACCCACTGGTGCGCGAGGCCGCGCTGCCCGCCCTGCGCTCCCTCGCCGAGGACATAGGGGCCACGGCCCACCTGACCCTGGTCGACGGCACGGAGGCGCTCGCCGTCGCCGTGGTCGAGCCGACGTGGACCGACTACCACGTGGCGTACCGGACCGGGTTCCGCCACCCCCTGGACCGGGGCGCCGCGGGCAAGGCCATCCTCGCCGCCCGGCAGGGGCACATCACCGACCCCGGGTACGCGCTCACCCACGGCGAACTGGAGGCCGGGGCCAGCGGCGCCGCCGCCCCCCTGGTCGGCGTGACCGGCCTGGAGGGCAGCGTGGGCGTGGTCATGCTCGCGGACTCGGTGCCGGAGCGGGTGGGCCCGCGGGTGGTGGACGCGGCCCGCGAGGTGGCCGAGGCGCTGCGCTGAGGCCGCGGCGGCGCGCCGTTGATCGCGGCCTCCGGCCTGGCTCGTCCTCAAGCGCCGGACGGGCTTGATTGTCATCTCACGTAGATTGGGACACGTGCTGTCTCGTCTCGCTCAGCTGAGCCGCCCCAAGGTCCTCGCCGTCGCCGCGACGCCCGTCGTCGCTCTGCTCGCGGTTGCCGCCTTCGCCCCGCTCCCCTTTGCCGTCGCGCAGCCCGGCGGCACCGCCGACGTGCTGGGGGAGTACGAGGGCAAGCCGGTGCTCACGGTCTCCGGGGCGGCCACCCGGAAGACCGAGGGGCAGCTGCGGATGACGACGATCGTGGCGACGGGGCCGCGGATGACCGTGCGCCTCGGCGACGTGATCGACGGCTGGTTCCGCACGGACCGGGCCGTGATGCCCAAGGACTCGGTCTATCCGGACGGCGACGACGAGAAGAAGGTCGAGGAGCGCAACCTCGGCGACATGCGCGAGTCGCAGGACGACGCCACGAAGGCGGCGCTGCGCTATCTGCGGGCGGACGGCGTGGACGGCACCGACAAGGTCAAGGTCAACGCCGACCTGGGCAAGATCGGCGGGCCGAGCGCCGGGCTCTTCCTCGCGCTCGGCATCATCGACAAGCTGGACGGCAACGGCAGCGGCGGCGATCTGACGGGCGGCCGCACGATCGCCGGAACCGGCACGATCAAGGCGAACGGCAAGGTGGGCGCCGTCGGCGGCGTCTCCCTGAAGACGCAGGCCGCGGCCCGTGACGGCGCCACCGTCTTCCTCGTACCGAAGGCCGAGTGCTCGGACGCCGAGGCGGAGAAGCCGAAGGGGCTTCAGCTGGTCCCGGTCACCACGCTGTCCGGTACGGTCGACGCGCTGCGGGCCCTGCAGAAGGGCGAGAAGGTTCCGAGCTGCTGACCAGGCGCAGGCCCAACTCGACCAGGGTCCAGCCCAGTTGGCTGCGGATCGGGGGCCTGGCCGGTCTGCGGGCGGGGGCCTCGCGGCGCAGCTCGACGGCACGGATGTCGTGCAGGAGCAGATGGATCTCGGGGTGCACGGCGGGGTGCTCCTCTCAGGTGTCGGCCCCGGACTTCGTCGGGAACGCGTGCAGGTGGATGCGGACGCGGGCCGTGTCCGGAGCGTCCTCGTCGGCGGACGGCTTCCGGTAGCTCTCGATGAGGTCGTGGAGCTTGCGGCCGAGCTCCGCGTTCTCCGCCGGGGTGAGTCGCAGCGTGAAGTCGCTCATGTCCGACGACTCGACCCACTCCTTGGACCAGTCGCCCTCGGTGCCGAGCCAGGTGGCCAGCTCCTGGGCGTGGTGCGTCGCGGCCTCGTGCAGATAGGCGTTGAGCGCGCCGCGCACCTCCGGGGTCGGGTCGGTGCGCAGCTGGTCGTCGAGGTACGTGCCCTGGTGGACGGACCGCCACCAGCGCTCCCTGCCCTTGCCGCGCTCCGGGTCGTCCTCCGCGAAGCCGTACTCCGCGAGCTGGCGCAGGTGGTAGCTCGTCGCGCCGCTCGACTCGCCCAGGCGGGCGGCGAGTTGGGACGCCGTGGCCGGGCCGTCGAACCTCAGTGAGGTGAGCAGCCGCATCCGCAGCGGATGTGCGAGGCCGCGCAGCGAGCGCGCGTCGAGGTGATGGATCTTCCGAGGCTTCGGGTCCTGCGTCATGTCCCTCAGCGTACGCATGCAAAGACTCCGTTGCAACGCTTTCTTTGCAAGGGGGTCTTTGCATGGCCGGAACCCGCCGGGAGGCGCCCGGAAGCCCCCGGGCCCCCGCCCCGGGCCACTCCGCCCCCCCCGGGCCGCTCCGCCCCCGGGTTACTCCTTCACGAAGCCCTGCTCCACCATCCAGTCCTTCGCCACCTCGTGCGGATCCTCGCCGTCCACGTCGACCTTGGAGTTCAGCTCCTGCGCCACCTTGTTGTCGAGCTTCTTCGTGATGGGCGCGAGGACCTCCGCGATCTCCGGGTACTTCTTCAGGGTCTTGCTGTTGATCTCGGGGGCCGCGTTGTAGTTGGGGAAGAAGTGGCGGTCGTCCGCCATCGGCGTCAGGTTCATCGCCTTGATGCGGCCGTCCGTCGTGAAGACCTCGCCGTACGTGCAGGTGCCCTTCCGGGCCTGGGTGTAGATGATCCCGGTGTCCATCTGTGTGATGTTCCCGGCCGGGAGCTTCATGCCGTACGCCTTCTGCATGCCGGGCAGGCCGTCCGCGCGGTTGGCGAACTCGCCCTCCACGCACACCGTGACGGCCTTGGGGTCCTTCTTCGCCAGGGCGGCGACGTCGGAGAGCGTCTTCGTGCCGTACTTCTTGACGTTGGACTCGTTCATGGCGAGGGCGTAGGTGTTGTTGAGCGCGGCGGGCGGCAGCCAGGTCAGGCCGTTCTTCGCGTCGGCCTCGCGGACCACCTCCCACTGCTGGTGCGGGTCGGTGACGGGCTTGGCGTTGCCGAGGTAGGTGATCCACGCGGTGCCCGTGTACTCGTACATGGCGTCCGCGTCCCCGCCCTTGACCGCCTCCCGCGCGCCGATCGAGCCCTGGATCCCGGTGCGGTCCAGGACGTCCGCGCCCGCCGCCTGGAAGGCGATGCCCATGATCGCGCCGAGGACCAGCTGCTCGGTGAACTCCTTCGAGGTGACCGTGAGGTCGGCGCCCTTCAGCGGCTGCCCCTTGCCGACGATGCCGGGCTTCACGTCGTCCACCATCGGCGAGCCGCTGGTCAGACCGCAGCCGCCCGCGGCCAGGAGGACCCCGGCCACCGCGCCCCACGCCTTCGTACGCGCCGCGCACCTCATGAGCGCACCTCCAGACCGCGCGGGCTGAGGACCACTTCGGCCAGCGAGGCCAGCCAGTCCACGAGCAGGGCGAGCACCACCGTGAGGATCGAGCCGAGCATCAGGACCGGCATGCGCTGGTTGGTGATGCCCGTGGTGATCAGGACGCCCAGGCCCCCGCCGCCGCCGAAGGTCGCGAGCGTCGCCGTGCCCACGTTCAGGACGAGCGCGGTGCGCACCCCCGCGAGGATCAGCGGGACGGCCAGCGGGAGTTCGACCCGGGCGAGCACGCCGAGCGGGGACATGCCGATGCCCCGCGCGGCTTCGAGGAGGGTGGGGTCGTTCGCCTTGAGGCCCGCGATCGTGTTGGAGAGCACCGGCAGGACGGCGTAGATGACGATGCCGGTCAGGGCCGCCTTCTCGCCGATGCCCATCCAGATCACCAGCAGGGCGAGCAGGCCGATCGCGGGCGTCGCCTGGCCCGTGTTCGCCAGGGCCATGGCCACCGGCGCACCCTTGCGGAAGCGGCGCCGCGTCAGCAGGATCCCCAGCGGGATCGCGATGATCAGCACGAAGAAGGTGGAGATCGCGGTCAGCTCGACGTGCTGCCGCAGGGCCTTGCCCACCTGGCCGTTGGACAGCGCGTTCTTGGAGATCTCGTCCAGGTCGGCCTGCTCGAACCAGATCCAGGTGGCGATCAGGACCGCCGCCAGGAGCGCGGGCAGGAACGTCAGCTTCTGCCAGGTCACCCGGCGCGGCTCGCGCGCCACCGGGGTCGCGGGCGCCTCCTGCCCGGCCTCGCCGTCGTCGCGGAAGGCCAGGCCCTTGACCTCGTGCTCGCCGCGCGGGCGCGACGCCTCCTGGGCGGCGTGCTTGCGCTCGGGGACGCGCGGCTCGTCGCCGGGAACCGGACTCAACGCTTCACCTCCCCGCCGCCGTCGCCTTCCTGCTCCTTCTGCGTCAACTGGGCACGCTGCTCCTCCAGTTCGTGCTGGTGCTCCAGGGCGTCGAGACGGTCGGCCTCCAGCATCTCGTGCACGCAGTTCATCAGCGTCTCCATGTCGACGACGCCCGTGTACTCGCCGCGCCGCCCGGTCACGGCGACCCGGCCCGCGTTGTCGGTGAGCACCGCCTCCAGGGCGTCGCGGAGCGTGGCGTCCCGGGTCACCGTGTCGTGCACGAGGGTGCCGGCGCGGGCCAGGGAGCCCCGGGCGCGCATCAGGTCGCCGCGCCTGAGCCACTTGTAGGGGCGGCCGCGCTTGTCGAGCAGGAGCAGTTCGTTGGTGCCGCTCGCGCGCAGCTTGTCGAAGATGAGCTGGAGCGGGTCGTCGACCGTCACCGTCGGCACGTCGGCCATCTCCACGTCCCGCACGCGCGTCAGGTTCAGCCGCTTCAGGGCCGCGCCCGCGCCGACGAAGCCCGACACGAAGTCGTCGGCCGGGTTGGTGAGGATCGCCTCGGGGGTGTCGAACTGCGCGATGTGCGAGCGCTCGCGGAGCACGGCGATGCGGTCGCCCAGCTTGATGGCCTCGTCGAAGTCGTGCGTGACGAAGACGATCGTCTTGTGCAGCTCGTGCTGGAGCCGGATCAGCTCGTCCTGGAGGTGGTCGCGGGTGATCGGGTCGACCGCGCCGAACGGCTCGTCCATGAGGAGCACGGGCGGATCGGCCGCGAGCGCCCGCGCCACGCCCACGCGCTGCTGCTGGCCGCCGGAGAGCTGGCGCGGATAGCGGCCGTGGAACTCGGCCGGGTCGAGCCCGACCAGGTCCAGCATCTCCTCCACCCGCTCCTTGATCCTGGCCTTGCCCCAGCCCACCATCTTCGGGACGAGCGCGATGTTCTGAGCGACCGTCATGTGCGGGAAGAGGCCGGAGGACTGGATGGCGTAGCCGACCTTGCGGCGCAGCTTCACCGGGTCGATGTCGGTGACGTCCTCGCCGTTGATGCGGATGCGGCCACTGGTCGGCTCGATCAGGCGGTTGATCATCTTCAGCGTGGTCGACTTGCCGCAGCCCGAGGGGCCGACGAAGATCACGATCTCGCCCGCCTTGATCTCCATGTTCACGCTGTCCACGGCCGGTTCGGAGCTGCCGGGGTAGCGCTTGGTGAGGCTCTCGAGCTCGATCGTCGCCCCGGTGGTGGCGGACGCCCCGGCCGCGGCGGGGGCGGGCGAGGTGGCGGTGGAGCCCGCCTGGTCGGCGGTGGAGCCCGCCGCGCCGGGCGCGGGCGACGGCGCGGGCCTCTCCGGAGTCTCAGACACGGATCCCCCTAGGAATCGTCAGACGGCCGATCAGGACGTACGCGGCGTCGAAGAGCAGCGCCAGGACGATGATCCCGAGCGTGCCCGCGAGCACTTGGTTGAGCGCGTTCTTGCTGCCGAGCGAGGCGATGCCGCGGAAGATCTCGTTGCCGAGCCCGGGCCCGGAGGCGTAGGCGGCGATCGCGGCGATGCCCATCAGCATCTGGGTGGAGACCCGGATGCCGGTCAGGATCGGCGGCCACGCCAGCGGCAGCTCGATGCGCACGAGCCGGTGCAGGCGGGACATCCCGATGCCCTTCGCGGCGTCCACCAGGGTGGGGTCGACGCCGCGCAGGCCCACGATGGAGTTGCGCACGATCGGAAGGAGGCCGTACAGCGTCAGGGCCGTCACCGTCGGCGCGACGCCGAGGCCCACGACCGGGATCAGCAGACCGATCATGGCGAGCGACGGGATGGTCAGGATCGTGGAGGTCGCGGTCGTGGCGAGGTTGCCCGCCCACTCGCTGCGGTAGGTCACCACACCGATCAGCACGCCGATGACCGTGGCCACCACCATGCACTGGAAGACCGCGCTGGCGTGCTGGTACGCGTCCATCAGCAACTGCTGGTGACGGTTGCCGAGGTAGTCCCAGAAGTTCACCGTGCCGCTCACCTCGCGGGGTGCGCCAGACGGCGCGGGGAGTCTCCCCGCGCCCGCGTGCGTCGTACGGGTGGATCGCCCTAGTCCCTACCCACCCTCACGTCGCCCGTGCCGTCAGCCGCCGGACGCCTGCTCCACCAGCGGGATGATCCGCAGCGGAACGGGGTTCTCCATGACGATCGCCGTGGAGGCCCGGACGATGCCATCAAAACCCACCACCCGGTCGATCACACGTTGGAGATCCGCGTTGGAGCGGGCCACCAGACGGCACAGCATGTCGCCGTGCCCGGTGATGGTGTGCAGTTCGAGGACCTCCGCCACGCCCGCCAAGTGGGCCCGCACGTCGGCGCCCTGGCCCTGTTTGATCTCCAGGGTCGCGAACGCCGTGACCGGGTAGCCGAGCGCCGCCGGGTCCACCTCCGGGCCGAAGCCGCGGATGACTCCGTTCGACTGAAGCCGGTCCATGCGGGCCTGCACCGTGCCGCGCGCGACGCCGAGCCTGCGGGACGCCTCCAGGACGCCGATCCGCGGCTCGCGCGCGAGCAGCACGATGAGCCTGCCGTCCAGATGATCGATCGCCATGCCGCCTCCGAAGTGGTCATGATGTACAGAACGCCCGGCATCCCTGGGCGCTCGTTGCGCACATTGCCCAGCGAATACGCGAACTATTGCGCATCTTGCGGTTCGGCGGGAGCCTCGAAGTATGACTCAGACCACACACACCACGCCCGAAACCGCGCGCGAGGCCGACCCCTTCCCGGTCAAGGGAATGGACGCGGTCGTCTTCGCCGTGGGCAACGCCAAGCAGGCCGCTCACTACTACTCCACGGCGTTCGGCATGAAGCTCGTGGCCTACTCCGGACCGGAGAACGGCAGCCGCGAGACCGCCAGTTACGTCCTGGAGAACGGCGCCGCGCGGTTCGTCTTCACCTCCGTCATCAAGCCCTCCACCGAGCGGGGCACCTTCCTCGCCGAGCACGTGGCCGCGCACGGCGACGGCGTCGTCGACCTCGCCATCGAGGTGCCGGACGCGCGCGCCGCGTACGCGTACGCCGTCGAGCACGGCGCGCGCGGCATCGACGAGCCGTACGAGGTCAAGGACGAGAACGGCACGGTGGTCCTCGCGGCCATCGCGACGTACGGCAAGACCCGCCACACCCTGGTCGAGCGCAAGGGCTACGACGGCCCGTACCTGCCCGGCTTCGTGGCCGCGTCGCCCATCGTCGAGCCGCCCGCCAAGCGGACCTTCCAGGCCATCGACCACTGTGTGGGCAACGTCGAGCTCGGCAAGATGAACGAGTGGGTCGGCTTCTACAACAAGGTCATGGGCTTCACGAACATGAAGGAGTTCGTGGGCGACGACATCGCGACCGAGTACTCGGCGCTGATGTCGAAGGTGGTGGCCGACGGGACCCTGAAGGTGAAGTTCCCGATCAACGAGCCCGCCATCGCCAAGAAGAAGTCCCAGATCGACGAGTACCTGGAGTTCTACGGCGGCGCGGGCGTCCAGCACATCGCGCTCGCCACGAACGACATCGTCGCCACGGTGCGCACCATGCGCGCGGCGGGTGTGCAGTTCCTCGACACCCCCGACTCCTACTACGACACCCTGGGCGAGTGGGCCGGTGAGACCCGGGTGCCCGTGGAGACGCTGCGCGAGCTGAAGATCCTCGTCGACCGCGACGAGGACGGCTATCTACTGCAGATCTTCACCAAGCCGGTCCAGGACCGGCCGACGGTCTTCTTCGAGATGATCGAGCGGCACGGCTCGATGGGCTTCGGCAAGGGCAACTTCAAGGCGCTGTTCGAAGCGATCGAGCGCGAGCAGGAGAAGCGCGGCAACCTCTAGCCGAGGCCCGCGCGCCCTGTGCCCACCTGCCCCGCGGGGCAGGTGGGCGCGGCCTTGGGCGCCGCGTGCGTCACCGTGACGCCGGGGCCTTGCGGGGCGTGGGGAGCTTCGGGACCGGGGCCCCCGGCGGGGCGTAGAGCTCGGCGGGGCCGCCCTCGGGCGGCTCGCCCAGGGCCTGGAGGGCGTCGCGCGCCGCCGCGGACCCCAGCGGGGAGAAGTACGGGTTCACCCGCAGCGCCTCCGTGAGGTGCCGCCGCGCGGCCCCGTACCGCCCGAGCTCCCGCTCGATCTCCCCCCGGTGATAGGCGAACACCGCACTGCGCGGCCCCTTCTTCATCGCCCGCTCCGCCAGCTTCAGGCCGGCCTCCGGGTCCCCGGCCCGGTGCAGCGCCCACCCCAGCGCGTCCGCGTTCTCCGGACTCCCGTGCCGCGCGAACTCCGCCCGCAGCCGCCGCACCGCGGCCCCGGCGTCGCCGTGGTCCGCCTCGAAGAGCCCGAGCACCCGCTCGTCGTTCACCCCGCCGCGCCCGGCGTCCCGGACCCGCGCCCGCACCAGGTCGTACTGCGCCCGCGCGGCGGGCATCAGCTTCAAGGACTCGTACAACTCGCCCAGCTCCAGGGCGTACCGCGGCTCGGGCCACTCGGCGAGCGCCCCCCGATACGCCTGTAGCGCCTCCGAGGCGCGCCCGAGCGCGGCGAGGGCCCGCCCCTTCGCCGCGAGCGCGGCGGGCTGCCCCGGGCCGGCCGCGAGCGCCGCCTCGGCGTAGCGCAGCGCCTGCGCGGGCTCGCCCCGCTCCCAGGACAGCTCCCCGACCCGGTGGAGCGCCGCGGCCCGCTCGGCGGGGGACTCGGCGAGCGCCGCCGCGTCGGCCAGCGCGGCCGCCGCGTCCTCGCGCCAGCCCCGGTCGCGGTAGACCGTCCCGGCGACCGCCCTGACGGCGGCCCCGGACCTCAGCTTCTGGAGCGTCTCCAGGGAGCGGGCCACGCCCTTGGCGTCACCGAGGCCCCGGTAGGCGTCGATGAGCACCGGATACGTCATCCACCGCTTCGGCGCGAGCCGCGCCGCCCGCTCGCCCCACGTCCGCGCCGCCCGGTAGTCGTGCCGCGCGCCGGCGAGCGCCGCGAGCCCGGCGAGGGCATCCACGTTCGCCTCGGGCCGCGCCCGCAGGGAGGCGCGCAGCGCGTGCTCGGCCTTCGGGTAGGACATGAAGTCCCCCGTGCGCGCGCCCTGTTCGACGTACGCCGAGCCCAGGACCGCCCACGACTGGTCGTCGCCGGGGTGCGCCCGCAGATGGGCCTCCCGCTCGCCGATGAGCGCGGCCAGATCGGGCAGCGCGGCCGGGACCCCGGTGCCCGCGGCGGCCAGGGCGCGCCCGGCGGGCCCGGGCGCGGGCGGCGCGGCCCGCTCGCCCGAGCCGGGCACCAGCACGCACACGAGCACGCCGCCGAGCACGGCGGCGCCCGCCACGGACCCCACGAGGGCCCGCCGCAGACCGCGTCGGCGCGGCCGCCGCTCCCCGGCGAGCCCGTCGAGCAGCCGGGCCACGGACCCGGCGGGGCCGAGTGCCGGGGCCCGGTCCTCGGCGGGGCCCGCGGCCTGCTCCCCGGCCGCGCCGGGCTTCTCGGTCTCCATGGCGCTCACTGTGCGTCAATACGAAGATCGCGTCGCGGCACGCGAAGGGCGTCGCACACGGGTTCACACCGATGGCCCCGGGTGCGAGGCTGTGATCATGAGCAGCGCCCTCATCGAAGCCCTCCGGGCGGGCCTCCCCGCCGACGCGGTCCTCACCGACCCGGACGTCACGTCCTCGTACGCGCACGACATGGCGAGCTTCTGCGCGGCGGGCAGCCCGGCCGCCGTCGTCCTGCCCCGCACCGTCGAGCAGGTCCAGCACGTCATGCGCACGGCCACCGAGCTGCGCGTGCCCGTCGTGCCGCAGGGCGCCCGCACGGGCCTGTCGGGCGGGGCCAACGCCAGCGACGGCTGCGTCGTGCTCTCGCTCGTGAAGATGGACCGCATCCTGGAGATCAACCCCGTGGACCGCGTGGCCGTCGTCGAGCCGGGCGTCGTCAACGCCGCCCTCTCGCGCGCGGTCGCCGCCCACGGCCTCGCCTACCCGCCCGACCCCTCCAGCTGGGAGACGTGCACCATCGGCGGGAACATCGGCACCGCGTCGGGCGGCCTGTGCTGCGTGAAGTACGGCGTGACGGCCGAGTACGTCCTCGGCCTCGACGTCGTCCTCGCCGACGGGCGCCTGCTGCGCACCGGCCGCCGCACCGCCAAGGGCGTCGCCGGATACGACCTGACCCGCCTGTTCGTCGGCTCCGAGGGCAGCCTCGGCATCGTCGTCCGGGCGATCCTCGCGCTCAAGCCGCAGCCGCCCCGGCAGCTCGTCCTCGCGGCCGAGTTCGGCTCGGCGGCCGCGGCCTGCGACGCCGTGTGCCGGATCATGGAGGGCGGTCATGTGCCGTCCCTCCTCGAACTGATGGACCGCACGACGATCCGGGCCGTCAACTCCCTCGCCCACATGGGCCTGCCGGAGACCACCGAGGCCCTGCTCCTGGCCGCCTTCGACACCCCGGACCCGGCCGCGGACCTCGCCGCCGTCGGCGCCCTGTGCGAGGCGGCGGGCGCCACCCAGGTCGTCCCGGCGGAGGACGCGGCCGAGTCCGAACTCCTGCTCCAGGCGCGCCGTCTGTCGCTCACCGCCCTCGAAGCGGTCAAGGGCACCACGATGATCGACGACGTGTGCGTGCCGCGCTCCCGGCTCGCCGAGATGCTCGACGGCGTCGAGCGCGTCGCGGACAAGTACGCCCTGACCATCGGCGTGTGCGCGCACGCGGGCGACGGCAACACGCACCCCACCGTCTGCTTCGACGCCGCCGACCCCGACGAGTCCCGGCGCGCCCGCGAGTCCTTCGACGAGATCATGGCCCTCGGCCTCGAACTCGGCGGCACCATCACCGGTGAGCACGGCGTCGGCGTCCTCAAGAAGGAGTGGCTGGCGCGCGAACTGGGACCCGTCGGCGTCGAGATGCAGCGCGCCGTCAAGGCCGCCTTCGACCCGCACCACCTCCTCAATCCGGGCAAGCTCTTCTGAGCGCCCTCGCTCTCACCCGCCCCCGCGGCGGGCTCCCCCGTGACGCTCGCGCTCACTCACCGTCCTTGGACTCGTCAGAGGGCCACGGGTCCCGCAGCCACAGCTCGTCGGCGCGGCCGGGGGTGGGGGCGAGCAGCTCGGCGAGGCCGTCGTCGATGCCGAGCCGCTCGGCCTCAGAGCCCGGAGGGACCACCCGCAGGGTGCGCTCCAGCCAGGCCGACACGGCGGGCGCCGGGGCCTCCAGGAGCGCGTCCCCGTCGGGGGAGCTCAGCGCCATCAGGACCACGGACTTGCCCTCGACCTTCGTCGGCCACACCCGCACGTCGCCGTGGCCGCACGGCCGGAACACCCCCTCCACGAGCAGCTCCCGGGCGAACGTCCAGTTCACGGGGTTCTCGGAGCCGATGTGAAAGGCGATGTGGACGGCGTACGGATCGTCGGTGCGGTAGCTGAGCCGGGCCGGCACGGGGATCGAGCGCTCCGGCGAGAGGACCAGTTTCAGCTCCAGCTCGCGTTCCACCACGGTGTGCATATCGTTCGCGCTTCCTTTCTCTGTTCTCTGTTCCGTACGGACCCGGAACAGGCCCGCAGAGAGTCAGAGCGCGAGGAGCGCCGGGCATTACGCGACTTCGGGAAAGTTTTTCGGAGAACTTTCGAAGGGGTTCGTACGGGCCCCGTCCACGCCCCCGTACGAGCCCTCCGTGCGAGGCCGGGGAGGAACCGTGCACGGAAGGGGGCGGTGCGGCGGGAGCCACCCGGCGGGGCGCGCCGGTCTGATAGATGTGGAGCCGCACACGACCCCCGAGCAGATACGGGACGACGGACATGAGCGCCCCAACCCCGGCCCCCGGCGACGACAGGCCCCGCGAGGGCTACTACCCCGATCCGTCCATCCCCGGCTACGTCCGGTACTGGAACGGCGCCGCCTGGGTGCCCGGTACGAGCCGCCCGGCGCCGTCCGACGGTGAGCCCCTGCCCGCCCCGCCGCGCTCGGCGGCGGCCGCGGTGCCCGCGCCCGCGCCGCCGGTCGAGGAGACGGGGCCCGTCTTCTTCGACGAGGAGCCGGAGGGCGTCGCCCAGTCCGAGGAGCCGGGGCCCGACGCCGACCAGGAGCCCGCGTCCGCCTGGGGCGCGGACGCCGCCCGGCAGAGCGGGCTGGGCGGCGAGCAGGACCAGCGGGTGTCGTGGGGCGCGCCCGGACAGCCGGACCCCAGGCTGTCGGCCGAGCCCGCGGCCCGCCCCGACGCGGCCGCGCCGGGCGCCGCCCAGGGCACCGCGAGCCGCGTGCCCGCGCAAGGACGCCCCGAGGACGCGGCCCAGGCCCCCGGCGTCAAGGCGGGCCCTCCGCAGCCCCCCTCCGGCGAGGGAACGGTCACCTTCCGCCGCCCCACCGGACCGGTGAAGCCCGGCGGCCCCGCCACGCCCGCCGCGTCCGGCG
Organism: Streptomyces sp. YIM 121038; assembly: GCF_006088715.1. Lineage (NCBI taxonomy): Bacteria > Bacillati > Actinomycetota > Actinomycetes > Kitasatosporales > Streptomycetaceae > Streptomyces > Streptomyces sp. YIM 121038. The sequence goes on along the minus strand of NZ_CP030771.1, from coordinate 3,866,469 downwards.
GCGCCGAGGGCACGATGGCGATCAGGGCGCTGCGCCCCAAGCCGGCACCGGGGTCCGCGGCGGCTCCCGTGCCGTCCGCGCCCGCCGGGCCCGCGGTACCGTCCACGCCCGCCGCGCCTTCCGTGCCGCAGCAGACCGGTGTCCCCGGCAGCGGGGGAGTCGTGACCCCCGGGCCCGGTGGCGGCGCCGCCTCCTGGGCGCAACAGGTGCACCAGCTCGCCCAGCCGCCCGCCGCCCCGCAGGGCGAGGGGCCCGTGGTGCCGTGGAAGCCGGTGGCCACGGACCCGTTCGCGGCGGTGGCCCGGGCCCAGGCCGAGGCGCGGCCCGCCCCGCTCGGCAAGCGGCTCGTGGCGCGGCTCGTCGACACCGTCGTCCTCGCCGCGGTCACCGCGGGGGCCGCGCTGCCGCTCGGCACGCGGGCCGCGGACCACATCGACAGCAAGATCGACGCGGCGAAGCTGTCCGGCGAGAAGGTCACGGTCTGGCTGCTCGACGGCACCACCGCGGGCTACCTCGGCATCCTCCTCGGCGTGCTGCTGCTCTTCGGCGTCCTGTACGAGGCGCTGCCGACGGCCAAGTGGGGGCGGACGCTCGGCAAGAAGCTGTGCGGGATCCAGGTGCGGGGCATCGAGGGGCACGGGACGCCGTCGTTCGGCGCGGCCCTGCGGCGCTGGCTCGTGTACGCCGTGCCCGGGGTCCTGGTGGTGGGGGTGCTCGGCGTGCTGTGGTGCCTGTTCGACCGGCCGTGGCGCCAGTGCTGGCACGACAAGGCCGCGAAGACGTTCGTCGCCTCCTGACAGCGCCCCGCAGGGGCGCGGGGAACCGCGCGCTCAGCCACGATGTATCCGCAGTCGACCGAAGGCCCGTCGTGGCGGAACGGGAAGAGGTAACCCGGACAGCCGCTCAGCGCATGCAGGTGCCTCCACTTCGCGGTGCACTCACCCCATGAGCACCGAACCGCCGCCCTACCCCACCGGACCGGACCCCGACGACAACGACCCCTTCAAGAAGCAGCCGCCCCCGCCGGGCACCGGCGGATCCCCGTACGACACCCCACCGCCGGGCGGCGGCGCCCCGCCCCCGCCCTACGGGGGCGACCCCTACGGCGCCCCCGACCCCCTCGGGGGGATGCCCCCGCTGGCGGACAGCGGCAAGCGCGTCCTCGCCCGCATCATCGACATGATCCTCGTCGGCATCGTCGTCTGGGCGCTCACGTGGCTGTTCGGCACGCACGAGTACGACCTGGACCCCGACAAGGTGGACGCGGGCAAGTCGTTCGGCCAGTCGCTCCTGGCCGCCGTGCTGTACATCGCCTACGACAGCTACTTCATCTCCAAGTCCGGCCAGACGCTGGGCAAGAAGTGGCTGAATCTGCGGGTGGCGAACCTCAACGACGGGGCCACGCCCACCCTCCAGTCGGCGCTCGCCCGCGCCGCGGTCCTGTGGATCCCGTTCGCGTTCTGCTGCGCGTGCGTCTGGACGGCGATCTGCGGTGGCTGGAGCTTCTTCGACAAGCCGTACAAACAGGGCCTGCACGACAAGGCGGCCAAGACCGTGGTGGTCAGCACGGGCTGACCCGCGCGGCGGACGGCGGCCGCGGGGCAGGTGGCAGCGGCGCCCGCGCGATACGGGGCGCTCGTCGACCGGCGGGTTCGTGGAGGTGGTTCACGAGCCCGCCGGTTCTGTATGCGTATGTCCGTACGGAACCGTCAAGGACCGGCGGGTTCCCGTACGGAGGCGGAGGCGGCGGCCGCGCTGGCCCGCGAGGGCTCCCGCGTCGGCACGGGCGCGATGACCGTGCGCTGGGCGGGGACCTGGTGCTCCGCGGGGGCGGCGGTGCTCTTGCCGCGCCCCTGCTTGGGCAGCGGAACCGTTAAGGCGACGAGCAGCCCGAGCCCGAGCGCGGCAAGGGTTATGACGGCGATTCCTGGGGGTGAGGTCGCCTGCGACAGGAGCAGCATGGCGAGGGTGGAACAGATGACGGTCGCGGAACCATACGAGAGCTGTGCGACGGTCGGACGAGGCATGGGGCGAGACATGGCGTGATCCGTCCTCGGGACAGCGGATGCGGGGGTGATCCTGGGGCTATGGGGGTTGTGGGTGGGGCATAGCGGAACGTATACGAATCGAAGGGGGCTTTTTGGCGTCGGCTTGGATGCCTTGCCGAGCACCCGCGCCTGCCGTTGATTTGGCGCCGTTCTCCAGGGTCTGGCTCTATTTGCCTGCATGCCCGACGTGACCGCACGGTAAGCGTGACCTTACCCACGGCGCCGGTGCACGGGGGGCGCATAGATTCATGCATTCCATCAACTGGACGGTCGCACGCGCCGGTTGACGATGCAATATGCCGCTCGGTCGTGCCGCCGCCACACACCGCGCGCGTCCGGATAGTGGACAAGTGCGTCTGCATAGAGCATTTGGCCTGTTCAAGTCAAGGTCTGTCTTTTCTCTTCACCCTCCGGTCGAATGTCGTCACTTATGACGCGCTTACCGCGCGCGGACCTCCTTGACCGGGACACCTCCGGATCCGCGGCGGGAGCGGGGGAGGAAACCATCAAGTGAGAGTCAAGAGACGGACGTTCCGCGCCGCGGCCGCCACGGTCGCGGTGGCCGCGGCCACCGCGACGTTCTCGGCGTACGGGGTGGCGGTCGCCGACGACGGCGCGAAGGCGCCCTCGGCCAAGGACGGACAGGCCGTTGACCGCCGCGATCCGGCGGACGCCAAGACGGGTGTCGACCACGACCTGGACGGGCCCTTCAGCAAGCAGCAGGCCCAGCAGCGCAAGGCGGCCCTCGAACAGGTCGTGTCGGGCGAGGCCGAGGTCACCAAGCGCGGCGGCTCCAACGTCGTCAAGCTCGACGACAAGAAGTACGTCGAGCTGGGCCGCGAGAAGACCGACAAGATCTTCACGATCCTGGTGGAGTTCGGGGACAAGGTGGACGACACCACCCTGTACGACCCCGACGGCCCCGACGGCCCGCAGCAGCCCGTCAAGAAGTACGGCGGCACGCCCGGTCCGCAGCACAACAAGATAGCCAAGCCGGACCGTGCGAAGGACAACAGCACGGCCTGGCAGGCCGATTACAACCGCGAGCACTTCAAGGACCTGTACTTCGGCAAGGGCAAGGACAGCAAGGGCAAGACCAAGCACTCGCTGAAGACGTACTACGAGAAGACCTCCTCCGGGCGCTACTCGGTCGACGGCACGGTCTCCGACTGGGTCAAGGTCGACTACAACGAGGCCCGTTACGGCTCGAACTACTGCGGCGACAACAACTGCGCCAACGTCTGGGACGCGGTGCGCGACGGCGTCACGGCCTGGGAGAAGGACCAGAAGGCCAAGGGCCGTACGGACGCGCAGATCAAGGCGGACCTCGCGAAGTACGACAAGTGGGACCGCTACGACTTCGACAACGACGGCAACTTCAACGAGCCCGACGGCTACATCGACCACTTCCAGATCGTCCACGCCGGTGAGGACGAGTCCGCGGGCGGCGGCGCCGAGGGCCCCAACGCCCTGTGGGCGCACCGCTGGTACGCCTACGGCGACGACGCGGGCAAGACGGGTCCCGGGAACAACAAGGCGGGCGGCACCCAGATCGGCAAGTCCGGCATCTGGGTCGGCGACTACACGATGCAGCCGGAGAACGGCGGCCTCGGCGTCTTCGCCCACGAGTACGGCCACGACCTCGGCCTGCCGGACCTGTACGACACCACGGGCCCCGGCGCCGCCGGTGAGAACTCCGTCGGCTTCTGGTCGCTGATGTCGGCCGGCTCCTGGCTCGGCACCGCCAAGAACGCGATCGGCGACCTGCCCGGCGACATGACCTCCTGGGACAAGTTCCAGCTGGGCTGGCTCAACTACGCCAAGGCGAAGGCCGCGACGAAGTCCACGCACAAGCTGGGCGTGTCCGAGTACAACACCCGCAACAAGCAGGCGCTGCTCGTCACGCTGCCGAAGAAGTCGGTCACCACGACGGTCGTGAAGCCCACCGAGGGCGCCAACCAGTGGTGGAGCGGCCAGGACGACGACCTCAGGAACACCCTGACCCGGTCCGTCGACCTCACCGGCAAGTCCAAGGCCGAGCTGTCCCTCGACGGCTGGTGGGACATCGAGCGGAACTACGACTACCTCTACACCGAGGTCTCGACGGACGGCGGCGCCAGCTTCACGCCCGTCGACGGCACCGCCGACGGCAAGCAGATCACCCGTGACGGCGGCGACAAGCCCGCGCTCACCGGCTCGTCGACGAAGTACCAGAAGCTCGTCTACCCGCTCGACGCCTACGCGGGCAAGAAGATCGACGTCCGCTTCCGCTACGCCACGGACGGCGGCAACGCGCTCAAGGGCTTCACCGCCGACCAGATCACGCTGACCGCGGACGGCGCCAAGCTGTTCACCGACGGCGCGGAGAACGGCGACAACGGCTGGAAGGTGAAGGGCTTCTCGCGCATCGGCGAGTCCTTCACGAAGAAGTACGAGCAGTACTACTTCGCCGAGAACCGCCAGTACGTGTCCTACGACAAGACCCTCAAGGAGGGTCCGTACAACTTCGGCTTCTCCACGACGCGTCCGGACTGGGTGGAGCACTACCCGTACCAGACCGGCCTGTTGGTCTGGCAGTGGGACACCTCCCAGAAGGACAACAACGTCAGCAAGCACCACGGCCAGGGCCTGATCCTGCCGGTGGACGCGCACGCCAAGCCGCTGAAGTGGAAGGACGGCACGCTCCTGCGGAACAAGATCCAGCCGTACGACGCGCCGTTCTCGAAGTACCGCACCGACGCCTTCACGCTCCACAACGCGGACGTCGCGCTCAAGCTGAAGTCGCGCGCCGGGGTCTCGGCCTTCGACGACCACAAGGGCACCTACTGGTACCCGGAGAACCCCACGGGCAGCGTCAAGGTCACTGACACCAACACCAAGATCAAGATCGTGAAGCAGCCGAAGGACGGCTCCTCGATCACGGTCCAGGTGGGCCCCTCCGTGCGGTGATTTCGCATTCCCCCAGGTCAGAGGCGTATTTCTGACGGAACGGCCGTCGCCCCCTAGCGGGCGGCGGCCGTTCGTGTTTAGGTGCGTGCTGTGGATTCCTTATTGACGCGACGTCTCACGGGGGTGTGACACGGCATGGCCGCAGGAGGCTTCTGCAAGCTGCCGAACGGCAGCGTGGTGGTGGCGCTGACCCTGCCGAGCCCCGGCCCTTCGGCGGGGGCGCGGGTACGGGTCCTGGTGCACTCCGTGAACCGGGCGAGGGCCCTGACCCGGCTACGGAACCTCGGGCTCCGGTCGGTGTACCTCCGCGGCAACGCGGAGCCGCCCACTCCCGACGAGGTCACGGCGGTCCTCCACCACCCCGACGGCCTCATATGGCGCACGGCCCCCGTGCAGGGCGCGCAGGAACTGTGGCACCCGATCAGGGCCCTGATGAGGCGGGCGGCGGCTTGACCCTCAAACGCCGGACGGGCTGGATCTGTCGCCGGTCGCGGCAGATCCTTCAGCCTCTCCGGCGTTTGAGGAGCGGGGGTCTGGGGGCGGAGCCCCCAGGAAGCGGGAAGGGGCGGGTCTGGGGCGCTACCCGCGAGGGCTACACCACCGGCTTGCCCGTCAGTTCGACGCCCGCGGCGCGGAGCTCCTCCAGGGCCCGCTCCGTCGTGGCCTCGGCCACGCCCGCCGTGAGGTCGAGCAGGACATGGGTCCGGAACCCCTCCCGCACGGCGTCGAGCGCGGTGGCCCGCACGCAGTGGTCCGTGGCGATCCCCACCACGTCCACCTCCCGCACCTGCCGCTCCCGCAGCCACCGCGCCAGCGGCACCCCGTTCTCGTCGGCCCCCTCGAAGCCGGAGTACGCCGCCGAGTGCTCCCCCTTGGAGAAGACGGTGTCGACGGCCCCGGAGGCCACGGCGGGCGCGAAGTTCGGGTGGAAGCCGACGCCCTCGGTCCCGGCCACGCAGTGCGGCGGCCAGGAGTCGACGTAGTCGGGCGTGGCGGAGAAGTGGCCGCCGGGGGCGATGTGGTGGTCGCGGGTGGCCACGACGTGGCGGTAGCAGGCGGGCGTCTGGCCGATGAGGTCGGTGATGGCGGCGGCCACGTCCGCGCCGCCCGCCACCGCCAGGCTGCCCCCCTCGCAGAAGTCGTTCTGTACGTCTACGACGATCAGGGCGCGGCGCATGGCGGGTGTCCTTCGTTAGCTGGATGAATCGAGCGTAGAGACTTCACGTCCGATGCGGGAGGGGGCGGCGTTCACACGAACTCCGTGGGGATGACGGCCTCGCCCCGCGAGAGCTGGGTCGCCGAGAGCGGCAGCGAGGCCCGCGCCGCCGCGTGCCGGTCGCGGACGGTGTCCAGGGGCTCCCGGGCGAGCACCGCCCCGCCCTTGATCAGCTCGACGTGGAGCTGGTGGTCCGCCAGGTCCGCCGGGACCGGTCCGGTGCCGACGACCTCGGCCTCGGCGACCCCCTGGGCGTCGGGGCGGCGCGCGGCCCACTTGCGGCCGCCCAGGGACGACTTGGCGCCGAGCGACTTCTTCGCGACGGGTTCGAGGGGCGCCTTCGGGTCGGCGGAGCGGGCGCGGGCGACCAGCTTGTAGACCATGGAGCAGGTGGGGTGCCCGGAGCCGGTGACCAGCTGGGTGCCCACGCCGTACGCGTCCACGGGCGCGGCCGCCAGCGAGGCGATGGCGTACTCGTCCAGGTCGGAGGTGACGACGATCTTGGCCTGGGTGGCGCCGAGCTCGTCCAGCTGCTGCCGCACCCGGTGCGCGACCAGGAGGAGGTCGCCGGAGTCGATGCGGACGGCGCCGAGCTCCGGGCCCGCGATCTCGACGGCCATCCGGACGGCCTCGCCGACGTCGTAGGTGTCGACGAGCAGGGTCGTGCCGCGGCCGAGGGAGTCCACCTGGGCGCGGAAGGCGTCGCGCTCGCTGTCGTGGACCAGGGTGAAGGCGTGCGCGGAGGTGCCGACGGTCGGGATGCCGTAGCGGAAGCCCGCGGCGAGGTCGGAGGTGGTGGTGAAGCCGCCGACGTAGGCCGCCCGGGACGCGGCGACGGCCGCCAGCTCGTGGGTGCGGCGCGCGCCCATCTCGATCAGCGGCCGCCCGCCCGCGGCGGAGGCCATCCGGGACGCGGCCGCGGCGATGGCCGAGTCGTGGTTGAGGATCGACAGGATCACGGTCTCCAGGAGCACGCACTCCGCGAAGCTGCCCTCGACCCGCAGGATCGGTGAGCCGGGGAAGTACACCTCGCCCTCCGGGTAGCCCCACACGTCCCCGCTGAAGCGGTACGAGGCGAGCCACCGCAGGGTCGGCTCGTCCACGACGCCGCGTTCGCGCAGGAAGGAGAGGACGTCCGCGTCGAAGCGGAAGTTCTCCACGGCGTCCAGGACCCGGCCGGTCCCGGCGACCACTCCGTAGCGACGGCCCTCGGGCAGGCGGCGCGTGAACACCTCGAAGACCGAGCGGCGGTGCGCGGCGCCGGACTTGAGCGTGCCCTGCAACATCGTCAACTCGTAGTGATCCGTGAAGAGCGCCGTGGACGGGACGTCCACCGGCAGCCCCAGCTCATGCTCCCCAGAGTTCATACGACGAATGCTACCCCCATCTCGTCACTCTGACGATTTCAGGGGCCCGTTTGTGCGGTCGCCCCCTGCGGGTGGCAGCATGGGACAAGTGAGTAGCGCGGCTCCTGCAGAGATCACCCGCCCGGACGCGGACGAAGAGACCTTCGCGGTCCCCGAACCCGACGTTCCCTGGATCACCCTGGTGCACAACGACCCGGTGAATCTCATGAGCTACGTGACGTACGTCTTCCAGACGTACTTCGGGTACTCCAAGGACAAGGCGACCAAGCTCATGCTCGACGTCCACCACAAGGGCCGCGCCGTCGTCTCCGCGGGAACGCGCGAGGAGATGGAGCGCGACGTGCAGGCCATGCACGGGTACGGACTGTGGGCCACCCTGCAGCAGGACCGGAAGTAGCGACGCGACCGATGCCAGGACAATTCGAACCGATCCCGGGGGGCGGCGCGGCCGTCGCGCTCGACGAGGTCGAGATCTCCATCATCCGCTCCCTCGCCGTGCAGCTCCTGGAGCTGATCGGCCCCGGCGACGAGCCCGCGGGCGCCGACGACGACCTCTTCGCCGAGCTCTTCGCGCCCGGCCCGAGCGAGCCGCCCGCCGACCCGGTGCTCAAGCGGCTGCTCCCGGACGCGTACGGCGGCCCCGGCACCGAGGGCGCCTCCGAGGCGCAGGCCGCCGAACTGCGGTCGTACTCCGCGGAGTTCCGCCGCTTCACCGAGAACGACCTGCGGGCGCGCAAGCGGGACGACGCGCTCGCGGTGGTCCGCTGCCTGGACGCGCTGACCGTCGCGGGCGAGGGCGGCGCCGTCCTGAAGCTGTCCGTCGACGACTCGCGCCGCTGGCTCGGCGCGCTCAACGACCTGCGGCTCGCGATCGGCACCCGCCTGGAGGTGACCGACGAGGAGGACACCGACATCCTCTACCGCCTGCCGGACTCCGATCCGCGCAAGCCGATGGTGATGGCGTACCTGTGGCTGGGGGGACTCCAGGAGACCCTCGTCGACACGCTGACCGGGTGAGGCGGGACCCGGCCGGGCGTGAAGTTCTTCCGATGGCCGGTGTGAAGGTTTTCTGTCGGACGGGGTGACGGTTTCCCGGCCTCCGCGTGACGTCTTCTTGAAGATCGCGGACGTTCGCTCAACGGACGCTCAAATCCGGATAACGATCGGGTCACCATACCGTCCGCATATGCCGCTCAATGGGAGTTTTGTCCGCTTCTTCCTGTGGTGTGCGCCATAGCGGGCTCATTCGATCACTGTGACGGTCGTGATAAATGTTCACGACCGCTCGGTGACGCCACCCATGTCGCCGACGGCACGCCAGGGGCCGACTGACCGTCGGCGGCACTCCATCACCATTCGGGGGATCACGACCTGGTCCGCGGCGAAACCGCAGTTCGCGGCGCGGATCAGCATGGAGAAAGGCGTCACCATGACCTCAGTGCAGGTCGAAGAGCATCACGACGGCAATGGGGCCGCGGCGGGCGCGGACGCGTCCGGCGAGAACGAGGGCTATCAGCGCGGGCTCGGTGCCCGGCAGATCCAGATGATCGCGATCGGCGGTGCCATCGGCACCGGGCTGTTCCTCGGCGCGGGCAAGGCCATTCACAAGGCCGGGCCGAGCCTCATCCTCGCTTACGCCATCGCGGGCCTCGTCATCTTCTTCATCATGCGCGCGCTCGGCGAGCTCCTGATGTACCGGCCCGTGTCGGGTTCGTTCTCGGAGTACGCCCGCGAGTTCGTCGGCCCGTTCTTCGGATTCGTGACCGGTTGGACGTACTGGCTCTTCTGGGTCGTCACCGGCATCACCGAAGTCACGGCGGCAGCCCAGTACATGCAGTACTGGACCCATGACTCCATTCCGCAATGGGCCTACGCGCTGATCTTCACCGTCATCCTGTACGGCGCCAACCTGATCTCCGTGAAGCTCTTCGGCGAGCTGGAGTTCTGGTTCTCCATGGTCAAGGTCACCGCCATCATCGGCATGATCCTGATCTGTGCCGGCATCCTCACCATCGGCTTCTCCGACGCCGGGGACAGCGCGTCCGTCACGCACCTGTGGGACAACGGCGGCTTCTTCCCCAACGGCATCGGCAACACGCTGATGACCCTCCAGATCGTGATGTTCGCCTTCCTGGCCGTGGAGCTCGTCGGCGTCACCGCGGGTGAGTCCAAGGACCCGAAGAAGACCCTGCCCAAGGCGATCAACACCGTGCCGTGGCGCATCGCCGTCTTCTACGTCGGCGCCCTGATCATGATCCTCTCGGTCGTCCCGTGGACGTCCTTCCAGCCCGGTGTCTCCCCGTTCGTCGCGGCCTTCGAGAAGATGGGCCTCGGCATCGGCGCCGCGATCGTGAACTTCGTGGTCCTGACGGCCGCGCTCTCCTCCTGCAACTCGGGCATGTACTCCACCGGCCGCATGCTGCGCGACCTCGCGCTCAACGGCCAGGGCCCGAAGTTCTTCACCAAGCTCACCAAGAACGGCCTGCCGCTGGTCGGCACCACCGCGTCCGCCGCGCTGATGCTCGTCGGCGTGTGGATCAACTACCAGTGGCCGGGCGAGGCGTTCAACTACGTCGTCTCCTTCGCCACCATCTCCGGCATGTGGGCCTGGATCATGATCCTGGTCTCCCAGATCAACTACCGCCGTAAGGCCGACCGCGGCATCCTGCCGCAGTCCACCTTCCGCGCCCCGGGCGCCCCGTACACCAGCTGGTTCGCGCTCGCCTTCATCGGCATGGTCATCGTGATGATGGGCATCGACAAGGACGCCCGGATCTCGCTGTACTGCGCCCCGGTCTGGGCCGCCATCCTGTGCGTGTCCTACCTGGTGCTCAAGAGCCGCAACCCGGAGGCCGCGGCCTTCAAGAAGCGCCAGCACGCTGCCGCTGTGCCTGGGGCCAAGGACTGACCTCTGCGTCTCACGGAGCTGCGGGCCGTCTGTGGCTGGTCGCGCAGTTCCCCGCGCCCCTTCGGGGCGCTGCCCCACCGCAGCGGGCCTGCGTTCACGATTCGGGCCGTCGCGTATCACATACTGGTACGCGGCGGCCCTTTCGTACGTTCGTGCTGCTTATCCTGGCCCACATGCTGACCATCACCCAGGCCCTGTGGGACGAGATCGTCGCGCACGCGCGCAAGGACCACCCCGACGAGGCGTGCGGCGTCGTCGCCGGCCCGGCGGGCACGGACCGCCCCGAGCGGTTCGTCCCGATGCTGAACGCGGCCCGCTCGCCCACGTTCTACGAGTTCGACTCGGCGGACCTGCTCAAGCTGTACCGCGATCTTGACGACCGCGACGAGGAACCCGTCGTCATCTACCACTCGCACACCGCCACGGAGGCCTACCCCTCCCGCACGGACATCTCGTACGCGAACGAGCCCGGCGCCCACTACGTCCTGGTGTCCACCGCCGACGCCGACGACGCGGGACCCTTCCAGTTCCGCTCGTTCCGCATCGTGGACGGGGAGGTCACCGAGGAGGACGTCCAGGTCGTACAGGCATACTGAAGCCGACCTTCGAGGCGGCAGGACCCCAGGAAGCCGGTGTGAGTCCGGCGCGGTCCCGCCACTGTGACCGGCACGCGCGCGTGCCGGGAGTCAGGAACTGACCTGCCGCCTCCTCCCACTTGACGCAGGGGACGCGGAAATCCCCTGGAGGAGGACCGCACAGTCATGCGCATCCGCGTGCTGCTCGTCGCCGCGGCGACCCTGCTCCCGCTCACGGCCTGCTCGTCGTCCGGCGACTCCGGGTCCGACGCCCCGGCCGGGAAGTCCAAGGCCGCCGGATTCCCGTACACCGTCACCAACTGCGGTGTGCGGACGACGTACAAGGCGCCCCCCGAGCGCGCCGTGCCCATGAACCAGCACGCCACGGAGATCCTCCTCGAGCTGGGCCTCAAGGACAGCATCGCCGGGACCGCCTACCTCGACGACGAGGTGCTCCCGGCGTACGCGAAGGACTACAAGTCCCTGCCGGTGCTCGCCAAGGAGTACCCCTCGTACGAGAAGCTCCTCGCCGCGAACCCCGACTTCGTCTACGGCGGCTACTCCAGCGCCTTCGCCGCCGGTGAGGGCCGCTCCCGCGAGGCCCTCGCCAAGTCCGGGATCAACAGCCGCCTGAACATCGAGGGCTGCGCCAAGAAGCCGGTCACGATGGACGACGTCTACCGCGAGGTCCGCGAGACCGGCGCCACCTTCGGCGTCCGCGACCGGGCCGAGAAGTGGGTGCGCACCGCCGAGGCCGAGCTGGCCCGCGCCGCGAAGAAGGCCAAGGGCGGCAGGGCACCGTCGGTCTTCGTCTACGACAGCGGCGACAAGACCGCCTTCACGGCGGGCGGCAAGGGCATCGGCAACGACATCATCAAGCGCGCCGGCGGCCGCAACGTGATGGCCGACCTCGACAAGTCCTTCGGCGACGCCTCCTGGGAGACGGTGGTCGACCGCAGTCCCGACGTCGTCCTCATCTACGACTACGGCGCGACGACCGTGGCCCAGAAGAAGAAGCGCCTCCTCGACGACCCGGCACTCAAGGACGTCCCCGCCATCAAGAACAAGCGCTTCGCGGTCCTGCCCCTGTCGGACGTGGTCCTCGGCGTACGCGCACCAAAGGCGGTGGAGAAGCTGGCGGAGCAGCTGCGGTGACCCAGACCGAGAAGTCCGCCCCGGGCACTGTCCAGCCCGTCCGGCGCTTGAGGACGAGCGCGAAGCGCGACGCACGGGGGCCCGGGGGCGGAGCCCCCCGTTTCGGGAAGGGGCGGGCTCGGGGAGCCCCCGGCAGGGCCCGCTACGCCATCCTCATGGCGACCCTGACCCTCGCCCTCGCGGCCGCAGGCATCGCCGCGCTGGCCTACGGCTCGGTCAGGATCCCGCCCGCCGAGGTCTTCGACATCCTCACGGGCAGGGCCGAAGGACCGTCCCCGTACCGGACCATCGTCCTCGACGTCCGCCTCCCCAGAGTGCTGCTCGGCGCGGCCGTCGGCGCGGGGCTCGCCGTCATCGGCACCACCCTCCAGGCCCTGGTCCGCAACCCGCTGGCCGACCCGTTCCTGCTCGGCGTCTCCTCCGGCGCCTCCGCGGGCGCGGTCGGCGTGATCGTGCTCGGCTGGGGCGCGGGCCTGGCCACCACGGTGACCATCCCGGCGGCGTCCTTCGCGGGCGCGTTCCTCGCGCTCCTCGTCGTGTACGTGCTGGCCCGGGAGCCCGGCGGCGGCTTCACCACCGGCCGCCTGGTCCTCGCCGGCGTGGCCGTCTCCTACGTCCTGTCCGCCCTGACCAGCCTGATCCTGGTGGTCTCGGCCCGCGCCGACCACCTCCAGGAGGTCCTGTACTGGACGCTCGGCGGCCTCGGCAGCGCCCGCTGGGACATGCTCGCCGTGCCCCTGACCGTGCTCGCCCTCGGCACGGCCGTGCTCCTCGCGCTCGCCCGGCCGCTCGACCTGCTCCTGGTGGGGGAGGAGGGCGCCACCGTCCTCGGCCTGGACACGGCCCGGTTCCGCGCGGGCGTCTTCGTGCTCGCCTCGCTGGTGACCGGCGTCCTCGTCGCGCACAGCGGGGCCATCGGCTTCGTCGGCCTGATGGTGCCGCACGCGGCCCGCATGCTGGTCGGCGCCGGACACCGGGCGCTGCTCCCGGTGGCGGCGCTGATGGGCGCGGTGTTCCTGGTCGTCGCCGACCTCGCGGCGCGCACCCTGGCGGCGCCGCAGGACATCCCCGTGGGCGTGCTCACCGCGCTCACCGGCGGCCCGTTCTTCCTGTGGCAGCTGCGCCGGGGCCGGACGCACGAAGGGGTGACGGCATGACCGAAGGACGACGACCGCCCGCCGGGGCCGCGGGCCCGCTCCCCGGCGCCGGGCGCCTGCGGGCCGAGGACCTCACGTACGACACCCCGTCCGGCCGCCGTCTCGTCGACGGCGTCTCGCTCACCGTCTCCGCGGGTGAGACGGTCGGCATCGTCGGCCCCAACGGCAGCGGCAAGACGACGCTGCTGCGCTGCGTCTACGGCGCGCTCGCGGCCACCGCGGGGCGGGTCCTGCTCGACGGCGCCGACCTGGCGGCGGCCGGGGTCAAGGCGCGGGCCCGCCGCGTCGCCACCGTGCCGCAGGACGGCCACGCGGGCTTCGAACTCACCGTCCGCCAGGTGGTGGCCATGGGCCGTTCCCCGCACAAGCGCTTCTGGGAGGCCGACACCACCACCGACCGGGCCATGGTGGCCGACGCCCTGGGCCGCGTCGGCGCGGCGGACCTCGCCGACCGCCCCTTCGGTCAGCTCTCCGGCGGCGAGCGGCAACGGGCCCTGCTCGCCCGCGCCTTGGTGCAGGAACCCGCCGTCCTCGTGCTCGACGAGCCCACCAACCACCTGGACATCCGCTACCAGCTGGAGATCCTCGGCCTGGTCAAGGAGCTCGGCACCGCGAACCTGCTCGCCCTGCACGACCTGACCCTGGCCGCGTACTACTGCGACCGCCTGTACGTGCTCGACGGCGGCCGCGTCGTCGCGTCCGGGCCCCCGGGAGAGGTCCTGACCGGCGAACTCCTCGCGGAGGTGTACGGCGTCACGGCCGAAGTGGCCGTCCACCCGGCCACCGGAGCCCCCACCGTCACCTATCTGCCGGGCCCCTCGCGGCGCGTCCCCGCGCCCTGAGCGGTCCGCCCGCGTCCGGGTGCCGAGCCGGATCCGTCCGGTATCCGAGATCACATTCCGGGACCCGGACCGGGAATCGATACGATGACCCCATGGTTTCGAACGACGTGAGCATCGATACGACGCCGGGCGCCCTGCTCGTCGGCCGGCTGCACGTCGACCTGTGCCGTCTCGCCAGCGCCATCTGTCGGCGCTGAGGCGCCGCCGGGCCGCGCCCAGCGCTCCCGGGCCGGGGGCGCCGCCCGCCCGCGCGCCGGGCGGCCCGCCCCTCGCGCAGTTCCCGCAGTGCTCGCACTTCTCGCAGTTCCGGTAGTCCGCCCCTCCCGACAGGAGCCCATCGCCATGGCCATCGAGGTCCGCATCCCGACCATCCTCCGCACCTACACCGGCGGCGAGAAGGCCGTCGAGGGCAACGGCGACACCATCGCCGCGCTCTTCGCCGACCTCGAGACCCGGCACGCGGGCATCCAGGAGCGCCTCATCGACAAGGACAAGGGCAACGAACTGCGCCGGTTCGTGAACGTGTACCTGAACGACGAGGACGTCCGCTTCCTGGCGGGCGTCTCCACCGAGCTCACCGACGGCGACAGCGTCACGATCCTGCCCGCCGTCGCGGGCGGCATGGTCTGACGGCCGCGGCCGCCGCATGCGTTACGACTCCCCGCTCGCGGCCGTCGGCAACACGCCGCTGGTCCGCCTGCCGCGCCTGTCACCGTCCGCCGACGTCCGCGTCTGGGCCAAACTGGAGGACCGCAATCCGACCGGCTCCATCAAGGACCGGCCCGCGCTCCACATGATCGAACAGGCCGAGAAGGACGGCCGGTTGACCCCCGGCTGCACCATTCTCGAACCGACCTCGGGCAACACCGGCATCTCGCTCGCCATGGCGGCCAGGCTCAAGGACTACCGCATCGTGTGCGTCATGCCGGAGAACACCTCCCGGGAGCGGCGCGAACTGCTCACGATGTGGGGCGCCGAGATCATTCCGTCGCCCGCGGCGGGGGGCTCCAACACCGCCGTGCGCGTCGCCAAGGAGCTGGCGGCCGAGCACCCCGACTGGGTGATGCTCTACCAGTACGGCAACCCGGACAACGCGGGCGCCCACTACGCCACCACCGGCCCCGAGATCCTCGCCGACCTGCCCTCGATCACCCACTTCGTGGCCGGGCTCGGCACCACCGGCACGCTCATGGGCGTCGGCCGCTATCTGCGCGAGCACAAGCCCGACGTGAAGATCGTCGCCGCGGAGCCGCGCTACGACGACCTGGTCTACGGCCTGCGCAACCTCGACGAGGGCTTCGTCCCCGAGCTGTACGACGAGTCGGTCCTCACCACCCGCTTCTCCGTGGGCTCCGCCGACGCGGTGACCCGCACGCGCGAGCTGCTCAAGGAGGAGGGCATCTTCGCCGGAGTCTCCACCGGCGCGGCCCTGCACGCGGCCATCGGCGTCGGCCGCAAGGCCGTCAAGGCCGGGGAGCAGGCGGACATCGCCTTCGTCGTGGCCGACGGCGGCTGGAAGTACCTCTCGACGGGCCTGTACACGGCCACCACGACGGAGGAGGCCATCGCCACGGTCCAGGGCCAACTCTGGGCGTAGCCCTGGGGGGGCGCCCTGGAACCGGTCGGTCGGCCTGCGGCCTCGTCCTCAAACGCCGGACGGGCTTGAAAGATCTCGGTCCGGGCCGGACGCCTTCTGCGGACCCGCAGACGCCGTCGGCGGACCCGCAGACGAGATGAGGCCCGCAGCGGCACCATCCAGCCCGTCCGGCGTTTGAGGACGAGGCGCGGAGCGGCCGACAACGGGGGCACGGGGGGCGGAGCCCCCCGGATCGGGAAGGGGCGGGCCTGGGGCGCACCGCGAAGGGTCAGCCGCCGCCGAGGTACCGCACCTGGTCCCACAACGCCGGGTCCACCACCCCCGCCCGCCGCCGGAAGTCCCCGGCCCACAGCTCCCGCACCCCCTCCGGCTCCAGAAAGCTCGCGCGCCCCTGGACGTCGCCCACGGCCCCGGGCGGCAGCGGAATCACCCCGGCCCGCTCGTCGTGGAACCGGGTGGTGATCGTCGCGACGCGCACGGCGTCACCCCGTACGGACAGGACGAGGAAGGGGCGCTCGGCCTCGTCGGCCACGGCCCACCAGATCTCCGCGGCCCGCGGCCGGACCGGCGCTCCCGAGGCGGCCCTGCGCGCCGTCCGCCCCGCGCCGCGCGAGCGCCCGCGCCCGCGCCCCCACCCGTCCACCACGGTGGCCACCAGGGCGAGCACCACCACCGCGGCGAGCGCCAGCCACCAGGACGTGTCCATAGCCCCGACGGTACCGGCGGGCTCCTCAGCCCGCCGCCCGCGCCGGCGAAAGGAGGGCGCCGAGGACGACGGGAGCGTCCTCGCGCGCCAGGGCGATGACGACGGTCACGGCGCCGTCGCGGCACTCGATGAGGACGGTGTCGTACGTGCCGCCGCCCGGCCCGAGGACGGTGTCGCCGGGCCGCGGCGCCCGGACCTCGTGCACGGTCAGTGACGGCGGCAGCGGCCTGCGGGCGACGCGCCCGTCGGGGTCGGGCGTCACCGCGGGCGCCCCGTCCCCGACGACCAGGTGGTCGAAGCCGTCCACGCTGTAGGGCACGTCCCCGAGCACGGCCGCGCGCACGCACCGCCTCCCGGCGGGCGGCACCGGAACGATGTCGCTGGTGTCGACGGCCCGCCGCTCCCGCCGCCGCGTGAGCCACGCGACCAGAGCGGTGAGCGCCGCCACCGGAGGCACCCCGAGGGCCGTGACCAGCAGGGCGCCGCGCACGTCCGGGCGGGCCTGGGCCGCGACGAAGCCGAGGCAGCCCAGGAGCGCCCCGGCCACGGGCCCCACGGAGAGCTGCCAGGCGCTCGCGTGCGCGGCGGCGGCGTACCTCCGGCGCCACCACAGGACCGCCGTCAGGACGCCGAGCCCGACGGGCAGCGTCAGCAGGCCGAGGCCGAGGGGGAGGCGCCAGTCGTCGGCCGGCGAGGCCTCGGTCTCCTCGGCGGCGGTGCCGAACCGCACGGTGCGGATCTCGCCCCGCCAGTACGTCAGCGACACCCGGTCCCCGGCGCGCACGGCGTCGTGCAGCCTCGATCCGGACATGTGCACGCGCCGCACCCGGTCGTCGCCGCGCTCGGTGACGCGGAGCCAGTAGTCGGCCTTCCGGCCGCGGGCCTTCTCCTCGGTGCCCGTGACGGTCGCGGCCACCGTCGTCGTGCACGAGCCCGTCCTGGCCCCGGCCGCGCAGGCGGGCGCGGCGGCGTACGCGTGCCCCCGCGCGAGCGCGCCCGGCACGGCGGCGAAGAACCCGACGGGGGCCAGCAGGAGCACCAGCGCGCAGCAGACCGCGAGCACCGGCCGCCACCGACCGGCCCGGTCGCCCGTCCGCCCCGCCATCCCCGACACTCCCTCAGCCCTCCCGGACACAGCCAAAACCTTCCCTCCCAGTGTCCCCCGCCGCCCCGCCCCCGCCCGGCCCCCCGAACCGGTGACACCCCAGGTGAGTTCGCCCACAACGGCCCACGACGGAGGAGCGAGGCGCCGTTTCGCGCCTTACGCTCGTCGGACCGCACGCCCCCGAATTCCCCCGACCGCCAGCGCGGAGGTTCCAGCTATATGAAGCTCACCGTCGTCGGCTGCTCGGGGTCGTTTCCGTCCGCGGACTCGGCCTGCTCGAGCTACCTCGTCGAGGCCGACGGCTTCCGGCTGCTGCTCGACATGGGCAACGGCGCCCTGGGCGAGCTCCAGCGCCACATCGGTCTGTACGACCTCGACGCGATCTTCCTCAGCCATCTGCACGCCGACCACTGCATCGACATGTGCGCGTACTTCGTGGCCCGCTACTACCGGCACGAGGGCGGCCGCTGCGCGCCCATCCCGGTGTACGGCCCCGAGGGCACCGAGCAGCGCCTGACCACGGCGTACGCCGACACGCCCTCCGCGTCCTCGATGAGCGAGGTCTTCGACTTCCACACGGTCAAGCCGGGCGCCTTCGACATCGGCCCGTTCACGGTGCGCACCGAGAAGGTCTGCCATCCGGTCGAGGCGTACGCCGTGCGCGTCGAGCACGGCGGCAGGTCGCTCACGTACTCCGGCGACACGGGCCCCTGCGCGGCGCTCGACGAACTCGCCACCGGCACCGACCTCTTCCTGTGCGAGGCCGCGTTCACGCACGGCAAGGAGAACATCCCGGACCTGCACCTCAACGGCCGTGAGGCGGGCGAGTCCGCCGCGCGTGCGGGCGCGGGCCGCCTCGTCCTCACCCACATCCCGCCGTGGACGGACCCCGCGGTGAACCTCGCGGACGCCCGCGCCGTGTTCGACGGCCCGGCGGAGCTGGCCGTGCCCGGAGCGTCGTACCAGCTCTGAGGCGCCGTATCGATACGCCCCCGGACCGGCGCGCGCCGCGGGAGGGGCCCGTCCCGGCACGACGACGAAGGCCCCGGAACCGAGCGGTTCCGGGGCCTTCGCGCTGTCCGAGGGGCTACGCCTTCGTCAGGTCCTCGATCTCCTCCTCGGGCTCACGGCCCGGGGTGGGGATGTTGAACTTGACGATCGCGAAGCGGAAGACCACGTAGTAGACGGCCGCGAAGACGAGGCCGATCGGGATGATCATCCAGGGCTTCTCGGCGAACTTCCAGTTCAGGACGTAGTCGATGGCACCGGCGGAGAAGGTGAAGCCGTGGTGCACGCCGAGCGCCCAGGTGACCGTCATGGCGACGGCCGTGAGGACCGCGTGGATCACGTACAGGGCCGGGGCGATGAACATGAACGCGAACTCGATCGGCTCGGTGATGCCGGTGACGAACGAGGTGAGCGCGAGGGACAGCATCATGCCGCCGACGACCTTGCGGCGCTCGGGGCGCGCGGTGTGCGTGATGGCGAGCGCGACGGCGGGCAGCGCGAACATCATGATCGGGAAGAAGCCGGACATGAACTGACCCGCGGTCGGGTCACCGTGCATGAAGCGCTGGATGTCGCCGTGCCAGACGGCACCGGCGGAGTCCGTGAAGGAGCCGATCTCCTGCCAGGCGACGGTGTTCACGAACTGGTGCATGCCGACGGGGAGCAGCCCGCGGTTGACCACGCCGAAGACGCCCGCGCCGATGGAGCCGAGGCCGGTCATCCACTCGCCGAAGTTGGTGATCGCGTCGCCGACCGGGCCCCAGCACAGGCCGAAGAAGACGCCCAGGGCGGTGCCGATGAAGGCCATGATGATCGGCACCAGACGGCGGCCGTTGAAGAAGCCGAGCCAGTCCACCAGCTTGGTGCGGTGGTACTTCTGCCAGACCACGGCGGAGATCAGACCCATGATGATGCCGCCGAAGACCTTGGGGTCGTTGTACGTCGCGGCGACGTCGGCCCCCTTCATGATCTTCGCCTCGGTCACCGGGAACGCCTTCAGGACGTTCGTGTAGACCAGGAAGCCGACGAGCGCGGCGAGGGCGGTGGAGCCGTCCGCCTTCTTCGCGAAGCCGATCGCGACACCGATGCAGAACAGCATCGGCATGTTCGCGAACACGGCGTCACCGGCGTTGGCGAACACCGTGGCGACCTTGCCCCAGCCCAGGCCGTCCGCGCCGAAGACGTCCGGCTGGCCGAGGCGGAGCAGGATGCCCGCGGCGGGCAGCACGGCGATGGGCAGCTGCAGGCTGCGGCCGACCTTCTGCAGACCCTGCAAGAGGCCGGCGCCCCGCTTCTTCGCGGGCGCCGCCTTGGCGGTGGCCGTACTCATGACTTCCTCCATGTGCGGGTGCTGTCAGGGGACAGTTCGGGGGGTGCGACAGCATCCAGGTGGTCTACACCACTCAGTGGTGTAGACCTGTTGTAACACGGTCAAGGCGGCATAAGGAACCTACGATTCCTGTGGCCTTGCCCATACCGTCACAAGCATGACGAAAGGCCCCGGGACCAGGGGTCCGAGGGCCTTTCCGAAGGCTCTGAGCGGGGTTCCGCTTGAGTCTTACGCTTTGGTCTGTTCTGCGTCCAACGCCTTTGCCTCTTCTTCCGGTTCGCGGCCCGGGGTGGGCAGGTCGAACTTGTGGATGACGAAGCGGAACAAAGCGTAGTAGACGACCGCGAACGCCAGGCCGATCGGGATGATCAACCAGGGCTTGGTGGCCAGGCTCCAGTTGATGACGTAGTCGATGAGACCCGCCGAGAAGCTGAAGCCGTCCTTCACTCCGAGCGCCCACGTCACCGCCATCGAGACGCCGGTGAGCACCGCGTGGATCGCGTACAGGAGCGGCGCGATGAAGAGGAAGGAGTACTCGATCGGCTCGGTGATGCCGGTGACGAAGGAGGTCAGGCCGACCGAGAGCATCATGCCGCCGACGACCTTGCGGCGCTCGGGGCGGGCCGCGTGCGTGATGGCGAGCGCGGCGGCGGGCAGCGCGAACATCATGATCGGGAAGAAGCCCGAGGTGAACTGGCCCGCCGTCGGGTCCCCGGCGAGGAAGCGGTTGATGTCACCGTGCACCACGGTGCCGTCCGCCTTGGTGTAGTCGCCGAACTGGAACCAGACGAAGGTGTTCAGGAACTGGTGCAGGCCGACCGTGAGCAGCGCGCGGTTGGCCACGCCGAAGATGCCCGAGCCCAGCCAGCCGAGGTCCACCAGCCACTTGGAGAAGCTGGTGAGCCCGTCGCCGATGGGCGGCCAGACCCAGACGCACAGGCCCGCGAAGACCAGGCCGACGAAGGCCATGATGATCGGCACGAGCCTGCGGCCGTTGAAGAAGCCCAGCCAGTCCACCAGGCGCACCCGGTGGTAGCGCTGCCAGAGCCAGGCCGCGAGCAGGCCCATCACGATGCCGCCGAACACGCCCGGATTCTGGTACGAGGCCTGCGCCGAGGTGCCGTCCTCGGCCACGCACACCCCGCTCCACATCCCGGCGCCCGCGAAGTCGGCCCCGGCCGCGCAGTCCTCGGGGAAGGCGCGGAGCACCGCGTAGTAGACGAGGAAGCCCGCGACGGCGGCGAGGGCGGTGGAGCCGTCCGACTTCTTGGCCATGCCGATGGCCACGCCGATGCAGAAGAGGAGCGGCAGGCCGAGCGAGGAGTCGAGCAGGGCGCCGCCCGCGGCCGCGAAGACCTTGGCGACGTTCGTCCAGCCCAGGCCGTCGTCGCCGAAGACGTCCGGCTGGCCGAGCCGGTTCAGGATGCCCGCGGCGGGCAGCACGGCGATGGGTAGCTGGAGGCTGCGGCCCATCTTCTGCAGGCCCTGGAAGAGGCCGTTCCACCACTTCTTCTGCGGTGCCGCGGCGGCGTCCGAACTCATCGGCGTTCCTCCTGGAACCGGCCAGTTTGGCGGTCGTTGAAAACTGGTGTAGACCAGTTGCGGGCGGGTGTGCGGTGGCCCCCTGGTCAGGGACGACACCTTGATCGTCATGATGGGGTGCGGCCGCCGTGACCGCCCGCGAAGATGGGCCAACCGTGCGTTACCGTGACAAAGCGGACCTACGGTGTCGTGGCCGCGTCCTTTCACAGCAGGGAGTAAGCAATGGCCAGCAAGGCTGAGAAGATCGTTGCCGGGCTCGGCGGCATCGACAACATCGAAGAGGTCGAGGGCTGCATCACCCGTCTCCGCACGGAGGTCAACGACGCGGGCCTGGTCGACGAGGCCGCCCTGAAGGCCGCGGGCGCGCACGGCGTCGTGAAGATGGGCACGGCGATCCAGGTGGTCATCGGCACGGACGCGGACCCGATCGCGGCGGAGATCGAAGACATGATGTGAGCGACTTCGCTCCCGCTGGGGGTGCGGGTCCGGGTAGCCGGGGCCGCGCCCCTTTTGCGTTGCCCGGGGTGGCTGCGTCCTCGGGCTGCTGCTGGAGCCTGGTGCCGCGGCGCGGGGCGGCTGTCCTCTGTGCCCGCCCGTTCCGCCCTCTGGGCGGACCAGCCGCCCACAGAGGGGGGCGGGGCAGTCGCCCGCAGGGGAGGGTGGGGCGGTCGTTCGTAGCGGAGCGGGCGAACCGGTCGGGTGGGTTCCGGGGGGACTATAGGGTCGTTGGCATGTCTCGATTCGACGGTCGTACCCCCGCCCAGCTCCGCCCCGTTTCCATCGAGCGGGGGTGGAGCAAGCACGCCGAGGGCTCCGTCCTCGTCTCCTTCGGCGACACCAAGGTCTTCTGTACGGCCTCCGTGACGGAGGGCGTGCCCCGCTGGCGCAAGGGCAGCGGCGAGGGGTGGGTCACCGCCGAGTACTCGATGCTGCCGCGCTCCACCAACACCCGCGGCGACCGCGAGTCCGTACGCGGCAAGATCGGCGGCCGCACGCACGAGATCTCCCGCCTCATCGGCCGTTCGCTGCGCGCCGTCATCGACTACAAGGCGCTCGGCGAGAACACCGTCGTCCTGGACTGCGACGTCCTCCAGGCCGACGGCGGCACCCGCACCGCCGCCATCACCGGCGCGTACGTCGCGCTCGCCGACGCCGTCTCCTGGGCGCAGGGCAAGAAGCTCGTCAAGGCGGGCCGCCAGCCGCTGACCGGCACCGTCAGCGCCGTGTCCGTCGGCATCGTCGGCGGCGTGCCGCTGCTCGACCTCGCCTACGAGGAGGACGTCAAGGCCGACACCGACATGAACGTGGTGTGCACCGGCGATGGCCGGTTCGTCGAGGTCCAGGGCACCGCGGAGGCCGAGCCGTTCGCGCGCGAGGAGCTGAACGCCCTGCTCGACCTCGCCGTCGGGGGGTGCGCGGAGCTGACCGCGCTCCAGCGCGAGGCACTGGATTCGGCCAAGTAGCCGCCGGTGTAAAGGGGTTCGCCTCCCGGCGAGCAACCGTCCCGAGGACCACGGGCGTTCTATGAGGTGGAGCGTGCGGGAACGACCGCACGCTCGCTCACCACACAACGGGAGGGAACCATCCATGGCCGTGCGCCACCGACGGGTCACCGTCGCCATAACCACCGCCCTGATCGCCGTACCGGCGACGCTCGGCCTGGTCGCCTGCGACCCGAAGGACGCCGTGGACTGCGTCAAGGCGGCCGACGCCGTGTCGGACGGCGCCGACGCGCTCCGCCAGGCCGCCCAGGACGCCGTCCTCTACCCGGACCGGAAGTCCGAGAAGCGCTTCGACAAGATCCGGGGCGACCTCGACGACATCCGCAGGGACCACGAGGACGACGAGGACATCAGCGACGCCGTCGACGAGATGCAGAAGGCCGTCGACAACGTGGAGAAGGCCGTCGACAACGGCGACAAGACGCCCGACCTCCGCCCGATGGCGAACGCCGCGGGCAAGGTCACCAAGGCCTGCACGAACTGACGCGGGGCCGAGGCCTGCACGAACCGACGCGGCCGGGCGGCCGGGGGGCACCCCGGCCGGGCGGCCGGGTCCCGGCGACGGGACGGATACTGGTCCCATGACCCGTCTCATCCTCGCCACCCGCAACGCCCACAAGGTCACCGAGCTCAGGGCGATCCTCGCCGCCGCGGGCCTCGACCACGAACTCGTCGGCGCGGACGCCTACCCCGAGATCCCCGACGTCAAGGAGACCGGGGTCACCTTCGCCGAGAACGCCCTGCTCAAGGCGCACGCCCTGGCACGGGCCACCGGCCTGCCCGCCGTCGCCGACGACTCCGGGCTCTGCGTCGACGTGCTCGGCGGGGCGCCCGGCATCTTCTCCGCGCGCTGGGCGGGGCGCCACGGCGACGACAAGGCCAACCTCGACCTGCTGCTCGCCCAGCTCGGCGACATCGACGAGGCCCACCGCGGCGCGCACTTCGCCTGCGCCGCGGCCCTCGCCCTGCCCGACGGCACCGAGCGCGTCGTCGAGGGCCGGCTGCGCGGCACCCTGCGCCACGCCCCCGCGGGCACGAACGGCTTCGGCTACGACCCGGTCCTCCAGCCCGAGGGGGACACCCGGACCTGCGCCGAGCTGACGGCCGAGGAGAAGAACGCGATCAGCCACCGCGGCGAGGCGTTCCGCGCCCTCGTGCCGGTGGTGCGGGAGCTGCTCGGCTGACCCGGCGCGCACCGACGGCGAAGGGCGCCCCCGCGTGCGGCGGGGGCGCCCTTTCGTACGTCTGCTTCCGAAGGCGGCGGGGCCTTCGCGAGTGCGGCCGGAGGGACTCGAACCCTCACGGGTGTTACCCCACTGGGACCTAAACCCAGCGTGACTGCCAATTCCACCACGGCCGCGTGCCGCCCCATCGTAATGGGCGCCCGCCCGCGGTCGCCGGGCGGAGTCAGAACTGGGGTGCCGCGGCCCGCTCCTCGACCAGGTCGGCGGCCTCCTCCTCGGTCTCGACGCACGGCGGCGAGCCGCTGAGCGGCCGCCGCGCCGTCTCCTTCAGGCAGGCGACCGCGGCGATGCCGACGCCCGCCGCCGCCATGGAGTAGTAGGCGGGCATCATGTCCGAGCCCGTGACGCCGATCAGCGCGGTGATCACCAGCGGCGCGGTGCCGCCGAACAGCGAGGCGGAGAGGTTGTAGCCCACCGACAGCGAGCCGTAGCGCACCGGTGTCGGGAACAGCGCGGGCAGCGTCGCGGACATGGTGCCCAGCAGACACACCAGGGACAGGCCGAGCATCAGCACGCCCGCCGCGACCGCGACCAGCGCACCCTGCTTGATCAGCAGGAACGCCGGGACCGGCAGCACCAGGAAGCCCGCCATGCCGGTCATCAGGAGCGGCTTGCGGCCGAAGCGGTCGGACAGCGCGCCGACCCGGCTGATCACCAGCATCAGCGCGAGCATCGTCACGATGAGGATCACCAGACCGTGCGTGTCGTCGTAGCCCAGCTCGTCGGTCAGATACGTCGGCATGTACGACAGGAGCGTGTAGTGGGCGATGTTGTACGCGCCGACCAGGGCGACGCACAGCACCAGCGGCCGCCAGTGCTCGCGGAAGATCCTGGTCAGATCGCCCTTGGCGGAGGTCTCGACGGCGGACGCGGCGTCCGACGCGGGGTGGTGGCTCTCGTCCGTGAGCTTCTGGAACGCCGGGGTCTCGTCCAGGCGCAGCCGCAGATACAGCCCGACCAGGCCGAGCGGGCCCGCCACCAGGAACGGCACGCGCCAGCCCCACGCCTCCATGGCGCCGTCGTCGAGCACGGTCGTCAGGATCGTGACCAGGCCCGCCGCGCCCACGTACCCGGCGAGCGTGCCGAACTCCAGGAAGCTGCCGAAGTAGCCGCGCCGCTTGTCCGGCGCGTACTCGGCGATGAAGGTGGACGCGCCGCCGTACTCGCCGCCGGTGGAGAAGCCCTGCACCATGCGGAAGAGGATCAGCAGCACCGGCGCCCAGAAGCCGATGGTGGCGTAGCCGGGGATCAGGCCGATGGCGAAGGTGCCCGCCGCCATCAGGATCATCGTCAGGGCCAGCACCTTCTTGCGGCCGACCTTGTCGCCCATCGGCCCGAACACCATCCCGCCGAGCGGCCGGACCAGGAACGAGACCGCGAAGGTGGCGAACGACGAAAGCAGCTGGACCGTGCTGTTCCCGGACGGGAAGAAGACATGCCCGATGGTGACGGCCAGATAGCTGTAGATGCCGAAGTCGAACCACTCCATGGCGTTGCCGAGCGACGCCGCCTTCACCGCGCGGCGCACCGCCGCGTCGTCGGTGACGGTGACGTCGGTGCGCCGCGGGGGTGGGTTCCGGCGCCGTCTCACCGTGCGGAAGAGGAGGCGGTGACGCTTCACCGCCTCCGGGTCGGCGCCGGGAGCGAGGGGGTCGGCCCCCGGGTCGGCCTGGAACCTGCTGGCCGCCATGGAAGGAGTCCTTTCGGAGCGGGTGGGTCTCCAGGACGCCTACTCCGAGCCCGCGATCGCAAACGAAAGCCCCCTGCGGGAGGGGGCTTTCTCACATCCGCCGCGGCGGACGCGCGCGGTCGTCAGATGCCGAGATCGCGGATGATCTTGGCCACGTGGCCGGTCGCCTTCACGTTGTAGAACGCGTGTTCCACCTTGCCGTCCTCGTCCACGACGACGGTCGAGCGGATCACGCCCGTCACCGTCTTGCCGTACAGCTTCTTCTCGCCGAAGGCGCCGTACGCCTCCAGGGTCTCCTTGGCCGGGTCGCCGACCAGCGTGACCTTCAGGTTCTCCTTCTCGCGGAACTTCGCGAGCTTCTCCGGCTTGTCCGGGGACACCCCGATGACGTCGTAGCCCGCGGCCGCGAGCACGTCCAGGTTGTCCGTGAAGTCGCAGGCCTGCTTGGTGCAGCCGGGGGTCAGGGCGGCCGGGTAGAAGTACACGATCACCTTGCGGCCCTTGTGGTCCGCGAGGGAGACCTGCTTGCCGTCGGCGTCGGGCAGGGAGAAGGCGGGGGCGGTGTCGCCGGGCTGCAGTCGCTCGCTCATTCTTGGGCTCCTCACGGTGCGCGTACGCACCAAGCTGTGGTGACGGGGACGAGCGTAATAGGGGTGCCGTGGGGTGCGGCGCGGGCGAAGCTGACAGACTGTGGAGGTCCGAGTACAAGGAACACACCCCACGGAGGCAGCGCGGTGTCGGATGCGGATGCCAGGACCCCTGCGCAGATCGAGGCGGACATCAAGCTCCGGCGCGAGCAGCTCGCCGAGACCCTCGACGAGATCGGGGTGCGGGTCCACCCGAAGACGATCGTCGGCGACGCGAAGGCGAAGGTCGCGGCCAGCGTGGACAACACCCTCGGGCGGGCCTACGTCGGGGCGAACCGCTTCGTCTCCGACGTGCGCGGTCAGCTCGTCTCGGCGGACGGCCAGCCACGCCTGGAGCGGATCGTGCCGGTGGCCCTGGTGGTCGTGGGTCTCGTGGGGCTCCTCGCCGTCGGATCCCGGCGCCGCAAGGGCTGACCCGGGGGCGTACAGGGCGCGTGCGGGCAGGTAGGTTCGGGGCGTGAGCGCCAAGACACAGGAATCAAGCACCCACGACGACAAGCTGCCGATCCGGATGCTGCACGACCGCGTGCTCGTGCGCCAGGACACCGCCGAGGGCGAGCGGCGCTCCGGCGGCGGCATCCTGATCCCGGCGACCGCGGCCGTCGGCCGCCGGCTCGCCTGGGCGGAAGTCGTCGCCGTCGGGCAGAACGTGCGCACGGTGGAGCCGGGCGACCGGGTGCTCTACGACCCGGAGGACCGGGCCGAGGTCGAGGTGCGGGGCACGGCGTACGTGCTGATGCGCGAGCGCGACCTGCACGCGGTGGCCGCGGACCGCTTCGAGGGCTCGGAGGACTCCACGGGGCTCTATCTGTAGCCCGCGCACCGGGTGTGCGAAGGGGCTGGTGACCATGGTCACCAGCCCCTTTTGCCTGCCTTTTGCTACCGTGGAGGGACCCCGACGAGACGCGCCGTACCGGGCCCCGCAAAGACGACGCACCCCTGAAGTCTCGTTCTCGGAGGTTCCGTCATGGCCTGGGTCCTGCTCATCGTCGCCGGTCTGCTCGAAGTCGGCTGGTCGATCGGCATGAAGTTCACCGAGGGGTTCACCCGCCTGTGGCCCAGCGTGTTCACCGGCGCGGGCATCGTCGCGAGCATGGTCCTGCTGTCGTACGCGGCCAAGACGCTCCCCATCGGCACGGCCTACGGCGTGTGGGTCGGCATCGGCGCCGCGGGCGCCGCGGTGGTCGGCATGGTCGCCCTGGGCGAGCCCACCACCGCGGCCCGGATCTTCTTCGTGTGCCTGCTGCTCGTGGCCGTCGTCGGCCTGAAGGCGACGAGCGGCCACTAGCCCCGCAAGGGGCGCGGGGAACCGCACGCTCAGCCCCCGCGCACCCGCACGCTCACACGATCAGTCGTCGCGGTCCCGCCCACCGGGCCCCACGGTGAGCCCGCCGAGGGCCCCCTGGGCGGCCCCGCCGCCCTGGCCCCCTTCGTTGTCCCCGGTGGCGCCCCCGCCGTCCGCGCCGCCGCCCTGCGTAGCGCCGCCCTGGTCCTGGCCGCCGGTCGGGTCCTGCGTCTGACCGCCCTGGCCCTGGCCGCCCTGGTCCTGACCGCCCTGGCCCTGGCCGCCGGTCGGCTCCTGGGTCTGGCCGCCCTGGGTCCGGCCGCCCCGGTCCGGTTCCTCGGACGGCCCGCCGTCCGTCGCCCCGCCGGTGTCGTCGCCCTCGTCGGGCTCCTGCGCCGTCTGCGACGGGTCCGGCGCGACCGGCTCCTCGGAGCCCGGCTCCAGCTGGAGGTCGAACTCCTTGACGGGCTTGCCCTCCAGGGCGTCCTTGGTGAACTGCGCCCACACCTTCGCCGGGTAGCCGCCGCCGTTGATGCGGGTCTCGCCGAGCGCCCCGTACAGCGGCGTCTGCGTCGCCGTGACCGGGTCCTGGCCCATCACCGCGACCACGGTGGCGAGGTCGGGGGTGTAGCCCGCGAACCAGGCCGCCTTGTCGTTCTCCGCCGTACCCGTCTTGCCCGCCGCCGGACGGCCCGCGGCGAGGGCCTCGCGGCCGGTGCCGGACTGCACCACGCTCTGCAGGATCGACGTCGTGGTGTCCGCGGCCTCGCGGCTCACCGCCGTCGATGTCTTGCGCTGCGGCAGCGCGATGTCCTGGCCGTCCTTGCTGATCTTCTCGACGAGCGTGTACGTGCCGTGCTTGCCGTGGTTGGCGAGCGTCGCGTACGCCTCGGTCATGTCCAGGACGGACGCCGTGGACGGGCCGAGCGCGATCGACGGGGACGCCGTCAGGTCCGGCGTCTTCGCCGGGACGCCGAGCGCGACCGCGGTCTCCTTGACCTTGTCCGAGCCGACGTCGACGGCCATCTGCGCGTAGACCGAGTTCACGGACTTGTCCGTGGCCTCGCGCACGCTGATGTCGCCGTACTGGTAGTCGTCCTCGTTGGCGGGCGCGTACGTGCCGCCGTCCCAGCCCTGGACCGGGCGGCGGTTGTTGCCGTCGTAGACCGTGTTCGGCGTGATCGGGCGGCCGTCCTGCGTGGTCGAGTCGTTCTCCACCGCCGAGGTGAACACGAACGGCTTGAAGGTCGAGCCGACCTGGTAGTCGCGCCGGGTCGCGTTGTTCACGAACTGCTTCGTGTAGTCGATGCCGCCGTACATCGCGACGACCTTGCCGGTCTTGGGGTCCACCGAGGCGCCGCCCACCCGCACGTCCTTGTCGATCTTGCGGACCTTCTTGTCGATCTTCGACATGACCTGCTCGTCGACGGCCTTCACGAAGGCGTCCTGCTTGGGCTTCTGGAGCGTGGTGGTGATGCGGTAGCCGCCCTTGCTGAGGGCGTCCTCGTCGACGATCCGGTTCTCGATCAGATAGTCCTCGACGGCCTTCACGACGTAGCCGCGCTGGCCGGAGAGGCCCGGCGCGCCCTTCGCCTGCTCCGGCATCGGGAACTTGACCTTGTCCCGCTCGGCCTTCTCGAGCCAGCCCTCCTTGACCATGCCGTCCAGGACGTAGTTCCAGCGCGCGACGGCGCGCGGCTTGTTCTCCGGGTGCGTCGCCACGTCGTAGGCGTTGGGGGAGTTCACCAGGGTCGCCAGGTACGCGCCCTGGCCGACGGACAGGTCCTCGACGTCCTTGCCGTAGTACGCCTGCGCCGCGGCCTGCACGCCGTACGCGCTGCGGCCGAAGTAGCTGGTGTTCAGATAGCCCTGGAGGATCTCGTCCTTGCTCACCTCGCGGTCCAGCTTGATCGCGATGAAGAACTCCTTCACCTTGCGCGAGACCGTCTGCTCCTGCGCCAGGTAGTAGTTCTTCACGTACTGCTGGGTGATCGTCGAACCGGACTGCTTGCCCTTGCCGGTGAGCGTGTTCCAGCCCGCGCGGAGCATCGCCTTGGGGTCGACGGCGGACTCGCTGTAGAAGTCCCGGTCCTCGGCGGCGAGGACCGCGTGCTGGACCTTCTTGGGCACCTTCGACAGCGGCACGTTCTCGCGGTTGACCTTGCCGTCGCGGGCGATCTCGGTGCCGTCGGAGTACAGATAGACGTTGCTCTGCTTGGTGGCCATGGCGTTGGCCGGCGGGATGTTCACGAGGAAGTAGCCCGTCATGAACGCGCCCACGCCGAGCAGGACGAACAGGATGAAGGCGCCGAGCACCATCCGCCAGGTCGGGAACAGGCGCCGCCAGCCCTTGCGCTTGGGCCGCTTCGCCTTCTTGCCCTTCTTGCCCTGCTGGCCGGGCGCGACGGGCCCGGCGGGGCTCGCCCCGTCGCCGTCGCCCGCCCCGCCCTCGCCGGGGTCGCGGGGCGCCCAGCCCTGCGGCCGGCCGTTCCCGGGCTCCTGGTGCCCGGCGCCGGGCCCCTCGGGCCGTACGGGGCGCAGCCGGGTCGTGGCGGGGCCGCCCTTCGCCGCCGCCCCCGCAGCGCCCGCGGCCCCGGCCCCCGCGGCCCCGGCCCCCGCGGCCCCGGCCCCCTGGGCACCGGCCTTCACGGGGCGGATCTGCTGGGTCGCGGGGTCGTTCGCCCCGGCGGCCGGGGAGCCCTGGGGCGTCGCGGCGGAGCCGTTCTTGCGCAGGGGCGCGGGGCCGCCCTTGCCCTTGCCCCGCGGCGCGGCCCCGCCCCCGTCCGTGACCGGCCGGATCTGCTGGGTGGCGGGGTCGGGCGCGCCCTGGCCGGGGCGCGCGGCGGGGTCATCCCGGCGTGCGGGCCCGTCACCCTTGCCGGGGACGCCCGGGCGCCCCGCGTCGGCGGGGCGGCGGGCCCCCTCCGGGGCGTCCCGGCGCGGGGCCGCAGGCCCGTCCTCGGGGGCGGCGGGCTCCCCGGGCCCGTCAGCGGGCCCGCGCCCGGGACCACGCCGCTGCTGCGGCTCGTCGCTGCTCATGTCTCGCGGAACTCCCAGTTCGCGTCGTACGCCTCGTACGACCCATTGCACACTGTCTCCGCATGCCTTTCTGACCAGGCACGCGCCGCGCGGCGAAATTGCCTGGCACGGACGGCCCCGCTCACATTAGGCTCCTGCGCTTCGGTCCGGACACGCGGTCCGGGCGCCCGGCCTGGAAGCGGGACGAGGCTCTCTGAAAGGGATGTGCGTGAGAACAGGACGGTTCCGCTTGTACGCGGCCGTCGCCGGAGGAAACTTCCGGAGATTCGCCACATACCGGATGGCGACGCTGGCGGGTGTGTTCACCAACACGGTGTTCGGGGTGATCCTGGCCTACACCTACAAAGCCCTCTGGGACGAGAGACCCGGACTAGGAGGATACGACCAGGCGCAGGCGCTCACGTACGTCTGGCTCGGTCAGGCCCTCCTGATGACCGTCGCGGCGATGGGCGGCGGCTTCGAGGCGGACCTGATGGAGCGCATCCGCACCGGCGACGTGGCGACCGATCTCCACCGGCCCGCCGACCTCCAGGCGTGGTGGCTCGCGAGCGATCTGGGCCGGGCCGCGTTCCACCTTCTGGGCCGTGGGGTGGTGCCGATGATTTTCGGGGCGCTCGCCTTCCAACTCGCGCTGCCGCGATCTCCGTTGACCTGGCTCGCGACGCTCCTCGCGGTGTTCCTCGGCGTCGTCGTCAGCTTCGCCCTGCGCTATCTCGTGGCGCTCAGCGCCTTCTGGCTCCTGGACGGCGCGGGCGTGGCCCAGATCTCCTGGCTCGCGGGCACGTTCTTCTCCGGCATGCTGCTGCCCCTGAACGTCTTCCCCGGCGCCCTCGGCGAGATCGCCCGGGCCCTGCCCTGGTCGGCGCTGCTCCAGGTGCCCGCGGACGTGTTCCTGGGCAAGCACACGGGCACCGGGCTCCTCGCGATCTACGCCTTCCAGGCCGCCTGGGCGGCGGCGCTGCTCGCCGTCGGACGGCTGCTCCAGGGCGTGGCGACCCGACGGGTGGTGGTCCAGGGTGGCTGAGTCGCTGCGGGAGCGGCCCCAGCCGCCGCGCGAGCGGGCCGCGGGCCCGGCGTCCGGCGGCCTCGGCGCCCCGGTGGGGCCGCTCGGCAGGGCCCGCGAGGGCGTGCGCGCCTACCGCCTGATCACCGCCATGTGGATCCGCTCCACCATGGCGTACCGCGCCTCCTTCGCGCTGACGGCCTTCGGGAACTTCGCGGCGACCGCGCTCGACTTCGTCGCGATCCTGCTGATGTTCTCCCAGGTGGACCGGCTCGGCGGCTACGGCCTCGGCGAGATCGCCTTCCTGTACGGGGCGGCGTCCACCGCCTTCGGCGTGGCCGACCTCGCCATGGGCTCCATGGAGCGGCTCGGCACCCGGGTGCGCGACGGCACGCTCGACACCCTCCTGGTCCGCCCCGTGCCGGTCCTCGCGCAGGTCGCGGCCGACCGCTTCGCGCTGCGCCGCCTCGGCCGGATCACCCAGGGCCTGCTGGTCCTCGCGTACGCCTTCTGGAGCGTGGACATCGCCTGGACGCCCCTGAAGGTGCTGCTCGTGCCGCTGATGCTGATCAGCGGGGCCGGGATCTTCGCCGCCGTCTTCGTGCTCGGCGCGGCCTTCCAGTTCGTCGCCCAGGACGCCTCCGAGGTGCAGAACTCCGTCACGTACGGCGGCAACACGCTGCTCCAGTACCCGCCGACCGTCTTCGCCGACGACCTGGTGCGCGGGGTCACGTTCGTCGTCCCGATCGCCTTCGTGAACTGGCTGCCCGGCCTGTACGTCCTCGGCCGCCCGGCTCCGCTCGGCCTGCCGGAGTGGGCCGCCTTCGCCCCGCCGCTCGTGGCCCTCGCGTGTCTGGCGCTCGCGGGGCTCGCCTGGCGCGCGGGACTCCGTTCCTACCGCAGCACAGGGAGCTGACCCTTTCGTGGACACCGACGCGTTCATCACCCTCGACGGCGTCGAGAAGGTCTTCGACGTCCGCAGGAAGACCGGCTTCCTGCGCCGCGAGCGGCACCAGGTGCGGGCCGTGGACGGCATCACCTTCCGGGTGCCGCGCGGCGAGATGGTCGGCTACATCGGGCCGAACGGCGCGGGCAAGTCGACCACCATCAAGATGCTCACCGGCATCCTCACGCCCAGCGGCGGCCGGCTGCGGGTCGCGGGCATCGACCCGGCCCGCGAACGCACCCGCCTGGCCCGGCACATCGGCGTCGTCTTCGGCCAGCGCACCACGCTGTGGTGGGACCTGCCGCTCATCGACTCGTACCGCCTGATGCACCGGATGTACCGGATTCCTGACGCCCGGTTCGCCGAGAACCTCGACCGCTGTGTCGAACTCCTGGACCTGGGCGCCCTGTTGGACGTCCCCGTGCGCCAGCTCTCGCTCGGCCAGCGCATGCGCGGCGACATCGCGGCGGCGCTCCTGCACGACCCGGAGGTCCTCTACCTGGACGAGCCGACCATCGGCCTCGACGTGGTCAGCAAGGCCAAGGTCCGCGGCTTCCTGCGCGATCTG
Organism: Streptomyces sp. YIM 121038; assembly: GCF_006088715.1. NCBI lineage: Bacteria > Bacillati > Actinomycetota > Actinomycetes > Kitasatosporales > Streptomycetaceae > Streptomyces > Streptomyces sp. YIM 121038. The sequence continues at coordinate 3,833,040 of NZ_CP030771.1, read as the reverse complement.
AACGCCGAGTCCGGCACCACGGTCCTGCTCACCACCCACGACCTCACCGACATCGAGCAGCTCTGCGAGCGCGTCATGGTCATCGACCACGGGCGCCTGATGTACGACGGCCCGCTCGACGGCCTCCACGAGGCGGGCCAGAGCGAGCGCATGCTGATCGTGGACCTGGAGCACGAACTCCCGCCCCTGGAGGTCGAGTCGGCGCGGGTCGTGCGCACCGAGGGCCCCCGGCAGTGGCTGGCCTTCCCCGCGGACGCCTCCGCGGCCCCGCTGGTCGCCGCGGTCGCCGAGCGCTACCCGCTGCTCGACCTCTCCGTGCGCGAGCCGGACATCGAGGCCGTCATCGCCAAGATGTACGCCGACCGGGGGACCTCGTAGGCTTCGGGGTATGACGGACGCCGAGTCTTCCCCGCCCCCCGCGCCGCGGCCCGCCGCGTCGCCGCCGGCCGTCCCCGGCGCGCCGGACCCGGGCCTGCGCGCCTCCGACGCCGACCGCGAGCGCGTCGCCGAAGTCCTGCGCGAGGCCCTCGCCGAGGGCCGCCTCGACATGGACGAGTTCAACGAGCGGGTGGACACGGCGTACCGCGCCCGTACGTACGGCGACCTCGCGCCGCTCACCCGGGACCTGCCCGCGGCCGGCGCGGTCGCCCCCGCCCCCAAGACGTCCCTGGTCAAGCGGTCCGCCGACGACGACTCGACGGAGATCGACTGGGCGGAGCGCGTCGTCGTGGGCGCCGAGCCCACCTCCAGCGGCGCCTTCGCCCTCTGGAGCGGCTTCAACCGCAAGGGCGGCTGGACCATCGGGCGGCTCTTCACCTCGTTCGCGATGTGGGGCGGCGGCGAGATCGACCTGCGCGAGGCGCGCTTCGCCGAGCGCGACGTCGTGATCCGCTGCTTCACGATCATGGGCGGCATCCAGGTCACCGTGCCGCCCGAACTGAACGTCACCGTCAAGGGCTTCGGCATCATGGGCGGCTTCGGCGACGACGCCACGGGCGAGGGCACCCCCGGCTCCCCGCGGGTGACCGTCACCGGCTTCGCCCTGATGGGCGGCGTCGGCGTCGAGCGCAAGCTCCGCAAGGCCGAGCGCCAGCGCCTGAAGGAGCAGCGCCGCCAGGAGCGGCTCGAGGAGCGGGAGGCCCGGCGCCTCCACCACCGGGAGCGCCACGAGCTCCGCCACCGGCGGCCGGAGGACCACCACCGCGGCATCCGGGGCGGGGACGGGCAGTAGCCCGCCCGCCCCCGCCGTCCGCCGCGGCGGTCAGACGTCCAGCTCGGCCTCGATGCGCCGCAGCTGGTGCCGGGCCATCGCGAGGTTCGCCTTGTCCTTGTCGAGCGCGAGATAGAGGAAGAGCCCGCTGTTGTTGCGGGACTTCAGCAGCCGGATCAAGTGGTACTGATCGCTGAGGGTGATCAGGACGTCCTCGATCTCGCTCTTGAGGCCGAGCATCTCCATGGTCCGCACCTTGGCGCGCACCACGTCGGTGTTGCCCGCCGCGGCCACGGACAGGTCGAGTTCCTTGCTGCCGCCCAGGGTGCCGAGGGCCATGCCGCTGCTGTAGTCGACGAGGGCCGCGCCGAGGGTGCCGTCGATGGCGGTCATCGCCTCTTTGAGGGCGGTTTCGGTGTTGTACATGGGACTCGTACTTCCTTTCCGTCTGTTGGTGGAGCGGGCTGTGGGAGGGGTCATGGTCAGGTGTCCTCCAGTCGTTCGAGCGCCCCGTCGAGCAGTTCCCCGATCCGGGCGCCGGCCCGGCGGCCCTCCAGATGGAGCCGGCCCACGTTGACGCGCGGCTCCGCGAGGAGGGTCAGGACGGCGGTGGGGCCCGCCGTGTACGCCGCTACGTAGCCCCCCTCGCCCCGGACGAGCAGCTCTCCCGCCCGCCCCTGGCCCGCGGCGTCCGCGAGCCGCAGGGCGGCCAGGAGGGCGTCCACGGTGAGGGCGGCAAGACGCTGGGCCCCCTCGTCCGCGGCGTCCCGGGCGAGCACGCGGCCGCCCGTGTCGGCCGCGAGGGCACCGGTCAGCCGCGGGACCCGGGCCCGCAGCCGGGCGAGTTCGTCGAGCACGTCGGGTTCCACCGCCATCAGCTGCCTCCTCAGGGCGCGGCGCCGTGCGGCCCGCCCCCTCACGGAGCACTCGCGCCCCGGCCCGTGGCGCCGCGCGTCACAGGGCCTCCAGGGCGTCGCGGACCCGGCGCAGCAGCGCGACGTCGGGCGGGGTGAAGCCGTCCGTCCCGAAGGAGCGGGCGGCGGGGGAGTCCCGGGGCGGGACGTCGGGGGCGTCCGGCTCGGGCGGCGGCGGGCGCGGCGGGTCGATCAGCCCCGCGACGGCCAGGCGGCGCACCTCGAGCAGGACGTGGAAGACCGGCCTGCCGAGCAGCCGCGACAGATCGCCCGGGGTGCGGCGGCCGTCGGCCAGGTCGAGCAGGGCGCGCTGGCGGCGCGGCACGCTCCCGCCGGGCGGCCCCGGCCGCCGCACCAGCGGCGCCGTGTCGATGGCCGGGCCCGGCCAGGCGCTGTCGAGCAGTCGTCTGCGCCGCCGGGCCTCCCGCTCCACGGCGGCGGCGGGCACGGGCCGCACCGTGCCGATGCCGTGGCCGACGCCGCGCCGGAACCGGGTGGGCCCGCCGCCCGGGGCCAGGGCGAAGAGCGCGGCGTCGTACAAGGCGGTGAGCAGGCAGATCTCCAGCTCCCCAGGGGTGAGGTGGCCCTCGGCGACCAGATGGCTGCCGACCTGCCGCCGGGGGCCCGCCCGCCCCGCGGCCTCGTCCCAGACCGCGCGCGGCAGCCGCCCGCCCGCGACGAGCAGGACGTCGACGCCGGGGGCCGACGCGCTCTCGGCGTGGCTGACCCGGCCCTCGGTGAGGTACAGCGTCCCGGTGTCGCGCAGCAGCGCGCCCGTGGCGCCCTCCGCGGCCAGGCGCTGGAGCGTCGAGCAGCGCGAGGGCAGGGCCGTCTGCGCCGTCGGCGGCGCGGTGGCGTTCACTCCAGGACCAGCCTTCGGGCGGCGTCCCTGAGGCACAGGCGGGCCACAGCCAGGTTCCCCGCGTCCCGGTCGAGCCACAGATGCAGGAACACGCTGCTCTCGTCGCCGGTCTCGACGAACCGCAGCAGGTGGTAGGCGGTGCGGGTGGTGACGATCAGGTCCTCGACGGCCCCCGGCGCCCCGGGGCCCGGCGGCGCCTCGTCGTCCGGTGGCCGGAAGGTGCCGTACTCCACGGAGAGCCGGGCCAGCTCCGCCGCCTCGACAGCGGCCGACTCGGCCTCTCCGCGCGGCGGTTCGCCCGCCGAGCCGAGCGCGAGGCCGCACGTCCAGTCGACGAGGGCGGCGCCCCGCGCACCCGGCAGGGCCATGACCTCGTACAGACACACGTCGATTCCGGACACCCGGGCTCCCCTCCCCGCGCGGCGCGGCGGTTCGCACACCGTGCCGCGGTGACGCGGAGGTTATGCACCGCCACGACACCGGCGGAAGGACCTGGCGCATTCCCTCGGAACCTGCCTGAGAACGACAGGACCGTGCCGCAGGGCGTCCATTCCGTGACGTGTTCCGGCGGTAATCCGGGCGGGTGAGCGATTTTCTCCCCGAAAAGGGTGAACCAGAAGTAAACAGTCGCTCGATCGAAAGGAAAGCGATTCCCGATCCACGGGCCGGACCACATTCCGTCACATTGTGCGAATGCGGGCGAAGGGCGCACGCCGGTTGGTAGACATGCCCCCCGCGACGCCGGCGACCCGGCGGGCCCCGCGCCCCGTGTGACATCGCCTCGCATCACGTACGTACGCCCGAGGGGGGCCATGGAATGAACCACGAGGCACTGGCGACGGAGATGCGGGGGCTGCGCGAACAGCTCGCGGGCGTCACGGACACGGCCGTGGCGGCGGTCGACGGGCTGCTCATCGTGTCCGACACGGACGAGGCGATCGACGCCGACAGCCTCGCCGCGCTCGCCGCGGCCGGCCTGGGCCTCTCCCAGCGCATGGTCGCGATGACCGGGCGGGGCGTGCTGCGCAGCGCGGTGTCGTACGGCAGCCGGGGCTGTGCGGCGGTGTACGCGGTCGGGGACAACGCCCTGTTCGTCGTCCTGGGGGACGAGGGCCTCGACCTGGACCGGCTGCACCGCGAGTCGCAGCCGGTCCTGAAGCGGATCGACACCATCCTGACGAGCGGGGCGTGACGCCCCGCGGGGGTGGGTCAGGGCCTGGCCGGTGGCCTAGGCCGCGGAGTCCCGGCGGCCGCCCTGGCGGCCGGTGCCCGCGCCGCCCTTGGCGCCGCCCGCCGCCGTACGCCGTCCGGAACCGCGCCCGGCGTTGCCGGAGGCGGCACCGGCGGCGGACCGGCGGCCGGAGCCACGGCCGGAGGCCGCGCCCGCCGTCGTCCCGCCGGACGCCCGGCGCTCCGAGCCCCGGCCTCCGGCCGTGCCCGTGGTGCCGGTCGCGGTGCCCGTCGCGGCCTTCGCCCCGCCGCCACCGCGGCGCCGGCGGCTGGACCGCCTGCGGGAATCGGAGCCGGACGCCCCGTCGGCGCGGCCGGAGGCGGGTGCCTGGGGCTGCGGGACCTCGATGGTGACGGCCACGCCGGAGGGCTCGCGGGCGCCGGTGATGTCGGCCAGCTCCGTGTCGCTCGACGTGACGCGGCTGGTCCGGGGGCGGATGCCCGCGTCCGACATGAGCCGGGTGATGTCCCGCTTCTGCTCGGGCAGGACCAGCGTGACCACGCTGCCGGAGTCACCGGCGCGGGCCGTGCGGCCGCCGCGGTGCAGATAGTCCTTGTGGTCGGCCGGCGGATCGACGTTCACGACGAGGTCGAGGTCGTCGACGTGTATGCCCCGGGCCGCGACGTTCGTCGCCACCAGGGCGGTGACCTGCCCGTTCTTGAACTGCTCCAGGGTGCGGTTGCGCTGCGGCTGGGAGCGGCCGCCGTGCAGGGCCGCCGCGCGCACGCCCACGGCGAGGAGCCGCTTGGCGAGCCGGTCCGCGGCGCGCTTGGTGTCGATGAAGAGGATCACCCGGCCGTCGCGGGCCGCGATGCGCGTGGTGACGGCCTTCTTGTCGGTCTCGTCCTGAACGTGGAGCACGTGGTGCTCCATGGTGGTCACCGCGCCCGCGGACGGGTCCACGGAGTGCACCACCGGGTCGGTCAGGAACCGCTGCACCAGGCGGTCGATGTTCCGGTCCAGGGTGGCCGAGAAGAGCAGGCGCTGACCGTCGGGCCGCACGCGCTCGACCAGCTTGGTGATCTGCGGCAGGAAGCCCATGTCGGTCATCTGGTCGGCCTCGTCGAGCACCGTGACGCGGACGTCACCGAGCACGCAGTCCCCGCGCTCCACGAGGTCGTTGAGCCGGCCGGGGGTCGCCACGAGGACCTCGGCGCCGCGCCGGATCGTGGCGGCCTGCTTGGTGATGGAGAGGCCGCCGACCACGGTGGCGAGGCGGAGGTTCACCGCCGTCGCGTAGGGGGTCAGCGCGTCCGTGACCTGCTGGGCGAGCTCACGCGTGGGTACGAGGACGAGGGCGAGGGGCGCCTTGGGCTCGGCGCGGAGGCCGGCCGTGCGGGTCAGCAGCGCGAGCCCGAAGGCGAGCGTCTTGCCGGATCCGGTGCGGCCGCGGCCGAGGAGGTCGCGCCCGGCGATCGAGTTGGGCAGCGTGGCGGCCTGGATGGGGAAGGGGGTGGTCACCCCCTGCGCGGTGAGGGTCTTGAGCAGGCCCGAAGGCATGTCCAGATCGGCGAAGCCCTCGACGGCGGGGAGTGCGGGTGTCGTGTTCTCCGGCAGCCGGAAATCCCTCGCGGGCGGCGCCGAGGACGCGGACGACTTGGACGACCTGGACGAGGACGTCTTGGCCGACGACGCGCGCCGGTTCGGCTTCTGGGGCCTGCGGGACATGCGGGTACTTGCCTTCCTGGAAACAGCACAAACCGGGGTCCGCACCGTGACGGTACGGACCCCGGTGAGTGGATACGCGTCCGGCGATCAGGCGGGGACGATGTTCTCCGCCTGCGGGCCCTTCTGGCCCTGCGTCACGTCGAAGGAGACGCGCTGGCCCTCCTGGAGCTCACGGAAGCCCTGGGTGGCGATGTTCGAGTAGTGGGCGAAGACGTCGGGGCCGCCGCCGTCCTGCTCGATGAAGCCGAAGCCCTTTTCCGAGTTGAACCACTTCACGGTTCCCTGTGCCATGACATTCTCCTTGACTGTAGGCAGAGGCCCCATCCGGAGATGCCGGAAAAAACTAATGCGCCCGAGGAAACATTCCCGTCAGGCGCACATAGGTTCATGGGTACCACAACTGCAACGCTGAAACTCTAACACAGCCCGGCGGGCGCCGCCGGGTGACCGTTCTCTCACAGCTCGGCCGCGCCGGACCCCTTCAGGTCCCCCAGGTCGAAGGCCTCGCCCATGCGGCGGAAGCCCGCGTCGCTGGGGTGGAGGCTGTCGCCCGAGTCGTAGCGGCCGAGGAGCCTGCGGGGGTCGTACGGGTCGCGCAGGGCCTTGTCGAAGTCCACGAAGTCGTCGAAGACCCGCCCCGAGCGGATCTCGGCGTTGACGGACTGCCGCACCGCCTCCAGGGCGGGGGCGTAGCCCCGGTGGCCGCCGAAGGGCATGAGCGTGGCGCCGACGACGCGCAGGCCGCGGGTGTGGGCCTGGCGGGTCAGCTCCCGCAGCCCGTCGAGGATGCGCTGGGCATCGGTCTGCCGCGGGTTGCGCAGGATGTCGTTGATGCCGAGGGCGATGACGACGGCCTTGGCGCCGCTGCGGCCGAGGACGTCGCGGTCGAAGCGGGACAGGCCGCTGGGGTTGTTCGCGGGGGCGTCCGCGGAGCGGGCGGGGCGCCCGTCGGACAGGACGCGGTTGCCGCTGATGCCCTGGTTGACGACGCTGTAGCGCGGCGCGCCCGCCTCGTCGCGCAGCCGGTCCGCGAGCACGTCGGTCCAGCGGCGGTTGGCGCCCATGGTGGACGTGATGCCGTCGGTGATCGAGTCCCCGATGACGACGACCGTGCCGTCCGTGTCGCTGCTGAGGACGTCCACGGCGGAGACGTACCGCCAGTACGGGCTCTGCTCGTGGTACGCCGCCCCGGTCGCGTCCTCGGTCCGGTCGCCGTCGGCCACGTAGGAGATCTGGCGGGCGTGCGGGTGGTACGTCACCGGGCCCGAGGGCGTCGGCGAGTACGTGGTGACCAGCAGGTCCGCGTCGTGCGGGACGCGCAGGCGCGCCGCGTCGCTGATCACCTGGCGGCCGGGCGGGATGACGACGGACGTCTCGCCGCGGAAGGTGAGGCGGCGCAGCGTGTCGGCGGCCGCGGCCGGGCTGCCGGCCCCGGCGGCCACCGCGAGGGAGGCGTGCGTGACGGTCAGCGGCCGGCTGCCGTACAGGTTCGAGAGGGTGACGCGGGCGCCGTCGCCGCCCACGCTGGTGTGCACCACGTTGCGCACGGTGCGGCCCGCGAGGCCGTGCGCCCGCGTGCCGGGCTCGGCGCCCGCCGGGGACGCGGACCAGGTCCCGACCCAGGTGCCCGCGGAGGCGGGGGCCGCGGAGTTGCGCGGTGTGCGGGGGCCCGCGCCGGACGCGTCCCCGGTGTCGTCGGCGCCCGTGACGCCGAGGTATATGGCCGCCGATACGACCAGGGTGACCGCGAGCAAAGCGGCCAGCAGTGCATAACCGTGACGCTTGGTCATGCGGCCTTTTTCTCCTCGGGCAGGGGGAGCCCGAGGCTCCGGTGTGATGACCCCATGATGCGTCATGGGCCGCGAGGGAGCCGACGGTGCCCCCCTCCGCTCCTTCAGACGCCGGGAACTCATCGTCCGTTCCGGGAGTCGGTCTGAGGGGAACCCGGATGGGACCTGCTGGAAGGCACCCGGAAGGGACCTGAAGGGACAATGCGTACGACGAACTACGCGGGACGGGGCGCTGAGCATGAATCGCATCAAGGGTGAGGAACCGCTCGAAACGGGTTCCGGGGCTCGGCGGGGCGCCGCGGCCTCCACGGGCGGGCCGGACGCGGCGGGCCCGGTGGGCGCGCCGGACGCGCCGGACGCGGCGGACCCGGAAGATCTGGCGGGCACCCCTGGCTCCGGTGGCTCCGGCTTCACCTACAGCGCGGCCGACGAGGAGAAGCGGCGCGGCGTGCGCCGGATGAAGCTCACGGCGACGGGGCTCCTGCTGTTCGTCGCGGTCGTGTACGTCCTCGCGAAGTGGGCGCAGCACGAGGGCGCGGGCGCCTGGGCCGGGTACGTCGCGGCGGCGGCCGAGGCGGGCATGGTCGGCGCGCTCGCCGACTGGTTCGCGGTCACGGCCCTGTTCCGCCACCCGCTCGGCATCCCCATCCCGCACACCGCGATCATCCCCAAGAAGAAGGACCAGTTGGGCGCCTCGCTGGGTGACTTCGTGGGGGAGAACTTCCTCTCCCGGACGGTCGTACGCCAGCGGCTGCGGGCCGTGGGCATCGGCAGCCGCCTCGGTGCCTGGCTGGCCGAGCCGGAGCACGCCGACCGGGTGACGGCCGAGCTGGCCACGGCCCTGCGCGGCGCCCTGACCGTGCTGCGCGACTCGGACGTTCAGGCCGTCGTCGGCGAGGCCATCACGCGCCGCGCGGACGCGCAGGAGATCGCGCCCGGCATGGGGAAGATGCTGGAGAAGGTCGTCGCGGACGGCGGGCACCGGCGGTTCGTCGACCTGGTGTGCGTCCGCGCCCACGACTGGCTGGTCGTGCACGCGGACCAGGTCATGGACGCGGTGCAGGGCGGCGCCCCCGGCTGGACCCCCCGCTTCGTCGACAAGAAGGTCGGCGAGCGGGTCTACCGCGAGCTGCTCCGCTTCGTCACCGAGATGCGGGACATGCCCGAGCACCCCGCGCGCGGGGCCCTCGACCGCTTCCTCACCGACTTCGCCGCCGATCTGCAGTCCGACTCGGACACCCGGGCGCGCGTGGAGCACCTCAAGCGCGAGGTCCTCGCCCGCGGCGAGGTGCAGGACCTGATCGCCTCCGCCTGGTCGGCGGTCCGCCAGATGATCGTGGCCGCCGCCGAGGACGAGCGCAGCGAGCTGCGGCTCCGGGTGCGGGCGGCCCTCCTCTCGCTCGGCGCGCGCATGGCCGGTGACGCCCGCCTCCAGCAGAAGGTCGACGGCTGGGTCGAGGGCGCGGCGGTGTACGTCGTGACGACGTACCGCGACGAGATCACGTCGCTGATCACCGACACGGTCGCGGGCTGGGACGCGGACCACACCTCGAAGAAGATCGAGGCCCACATCGGCCGCGACCTCCAGTTCATCCGCATCAACGGCACGGTGGTGGGCTCACTGGCGGGCCTGGCGATCTACTCGGTTTCGCGGTTGTTCGTGGGGTGATGGCGGTGGGCTCCGGCGAGGCGCAGTGGCCTCCGGCGGGGCTCTGGTGGTCTCTGGCGGGCCCCGGTGGTCTCCGGTGGGCCCCCCGGTGGTCTCCGGCGGGTCTCCGGTGGCCTCCAGTGGTCTCTGGTGGAGTGGGCGTCAGGCGGCGGGGGGGGGAACTGTGCTCCCAAGCAAGGCAATTGAGTACGAGTACTCAGGCGGGCCCCACCACCCGCGCGCCATCGTCGTACACATGAACGCACTGAGCCCCTTGCGCGCCCGCCCCCTCCTTGAGCGGGGGATGGTCCGGCTGCTCGGCGCGGGCCTGGCGGCGGCCACGTATCTGCTCTTCCTGCCTTGGGACCTGCGCAACCGTGCCGAGTCGCCGGGCGACATCGACGAGACGTCCCCCGTCACGGACATGGGCATCACCGGCGTCGTCGTCACGGTCCTGGCCCTCGCGGCCTACTTCGGCTACCGGGATCGCCTGTACTGGGTCCTGCCGGTGGTGGCCGCGCCCCCGGCCGGCCTCCTCCTGGCGTCGTTCCTGACCCACGAGCCCCCGGACGCGTCGCTGTGGCCGCTGGCCTGGGTGGTGTTCGTGGCGGTCGGCGGGGGTGCGGTGCTCGCGGTGGCGGGGGTCGCGCGGCAGCTGCGGTCGCGAGCGGTCGGGCACCTCGGGAGCAGCGCGTAGGAGGCGATGCCGCGCTCTAGCGGCGCCGGTCCGCCACGACCCACGAGGCGAGCCCCACGGCACCCGCGACCCCGAACACGGCGGGCCAGGCCCCGACCTTCTTGGCGAGCGGATGCGACCCGGCGAAGGCCGCGACGTACGCCGCCCCGAGCCCGGCGGCGGCCCTGCCCCCGGCCCGCTCCTGCCACCCCTTGGCCGCGACGGCCCCGGCGACGGCGAGCACGACCCCACCGAGGGGCCGCTTCTTGGTGAACCGGGCGGTGGCGTACCCACCGACGAGCCCACTTGCCGCGACCGCTGCCGGGGGTACCTGGACCTTGGCCATGCCTGCGCCTCGCTTCCGGGAGGTTTCTGGATGGACCGGCGGATAGGGGCCGGTCTCTTGGCCTGAGCGTAACGGGCGGTGATTTCCCGGCGCGGTGGGCGCAGCGCTGGCGTGGCCGGAGGGAGGTTCGCCATGTCCATATATGGGGAGGGCGCCGCGGCGGGGCTGATCCTTGGAGCCGGGGGAGGCCGCCTGTGGGTGGAGATGCGCGACGAGAGCCGCGGCCCGCCGGCCCTGGGTGAGAAGTGCGTGGAATCGGAGCGTGGCCGCGGACTGCGTCTGATCGCTGCGATGAGCGAGGGAGTGGGGGACCGTGCCCGAGGCGGCTGGCAAGGCCATGTGGTGCTGAAGCCCCGACCGTCCCGTCCTGCCACCGTCGAGGACGTAGTCGATCGAGTTCCGGATCGCCTCGGTGTAGGCCTCGGCCGCAGGCTGGCCTTTTAGCCAGGAGGCGACGGCCTGAAGTCCGGCGTCGTCTCCTGGCGCTAGCAGTTTGTGTTCCCCCAGCTCTGTGTTGGTGCAGATCTCTCCGGGAGTCTGGAGGATGAGCCGTGCCATGCTGGATTCCGCTTTCGGTTTCTGTGGGTGCCCCTGCCGCTGACGAGGTCAGTTAACTGCTCGTCCACTGGGTTTTGTGGCAGTTGGCGTAGTCGCGCTCTGACCCGCACCAGCACTGCTCATCGTCCCGTGGTGGCCACTCCTCCGCCCGCCCCCTCGCCGCCAGTGTCGTCGCGTACTGGGGGAGGAGGGCCGGGTCCGACGGTGGGGTGCCCTCGGAGGCGGCGAAGGCTTCGTAGGAGGGGACCGTGCCGGTGACGATGCCGAGGTTGGGGGTGCCGGAGGCGGACAGCTCGCGCAGGGAGGCCTCTATCGTCGTCAAGTGGGCCTCGTGGGAGGGGTATTCGGCCGCAAGGCCGGGATACGCCGTCAGGAGCTCGGTGAGTTCCGTGGCGGGCCAGTGCAGGACCGCCACCGGGAAGGGGCGGGACAGGGCCTCCCGGTACGTGCCCAGTTCCGCCTGGAGGCGGGTGATCTCGGCGCGGATCTCCTCCGGGTTCTCCGAGCCGAGGGCCCAGATCCGCTTCGGGTCGTGGAGCTCGTCCAGGGGCACCGGCGTGCGGCCCGACGCCGCCGCGCGGGCCCGGTGGACGCGGTCCGCGCGCTCGTCCCAGTTGTCGTGCGGCGCGCCGAGCAGGCGCCGGACGCGGTGCCGGCCGTAGAGCAACGGGTGCGTGGCGTACGGCGGTTCGAGGTCGGGCGCGGGGAGCAGGAGGGCCAGCGCCTCCGAGAACGTGTCGTGCGCCTGGTCCAGCTCGTCGTGGGACTCCAGGGACTCCGCCACGATCACCCACGGGGCGGCGTCCGCCGGGCGCTGGCCGCGCACGCCGTCGATGATCGCCCTGGCCTCCGCCTCGTGGCCGTACTCCCAGAGGTTCGCCGCCTTGAGCGCGCGGATCAGGGTGGGGTTCTCCGGCGGGTGCGGTGCCGACGGGGACAGGAGCTGGTCGTAGAGCGTCGTCGCGCGGTCTCGGGCGTCGGCCAGCTCCAGATGGGCCGCCGCCTGGAGGAGGAGGTGTTCGGCGTCCTCCGGGTAGAGGCCCGCGGTGCGCTCCAGGCGCTCCGCTTCGGCGATGTGGTCGACGTGGTCGGCAGGCGTGTCGGGGCGCATGGGTGACACCGTACTGCCGTACCCCGGCCAGGGTGTATGGGCCTTGTCGCCGGTGTGGTCCGTTCCGTCCGCGGGGGCGTCGTCGCCTCGTCGGTGCGTCCCGTCGTCTCTTCGCTCCCATCGGGGGAGCGTGGTCGTCCTCGGTGCGTCGTTTCCCCTCGCTCCCGGTCGGGGCACCGCCCTCGTGGGGCTGGTCTCTTCGCGGCCGTGGCCCTATCTTGCGGGCCTGCCGAGTCGCCGGGAGGGGGGGCGGAGTGGTTCGCGTCGTCACGCACGGAGCCCCCGGGGAGCGCGGTTCCGTCCTCGCCCGCTCCCTCTGGTGCACCGCCGAGCTCCTCGTCACCCTCGGGCTCGTGCTGCTCCTGCTGGTCGTGCATCAGCTGTGGTGGACCAACCGGCAGGCCCGGGCCGGGGCGCGGGCCGCCGTCGAGCGGCTGGAGGAGGAGTGGGGCCACCGGGCCGTTCCCGATGCCGGGGACGGCGCCGTGCCCGGCGCCGTCCCCAAGGCCGCCCCCGACCCCGCCCCCGACGCCGAAGACGGCCCCGCCCCCGACGCCGAAGACGACCCCGCCCCCGACGCCGAAGGCGGGCCAGGCCCCGCCTCCCGCCCCCACGCCGCCTACGCCATCCTCCGCGTCCCCCGCCTCGGCCTGAGCGCCCCCGTCGCCGAAGGCATCGGCAAGCGAGCGGTGCTCGACAAGGGATACGTCGGCCACTACCCGCGCACCGCCCGGCCCGGCCGCGCCGGGAACTTCGCGCTCGCGGGGCACCGGAACACCCACGGCGAGCCGTTCCGGCACCTCGACCGGCTGCGGGCCGGGGACCGGATCACCGTGGAGACCCGCGCCGCCGTCTACACGTACGCCGTCGTCAGGACGCTGGCCCGGACCACCCCGTACGACAGCGGTGTCCTGAGGGCCGTGCCGCGCAGCGACGTGCGGCCGGGGTACGGCTTCCGCGAGCCGGGGTACTACCTCACGCTCACCACCTGCACCCCGGCCTACACCTCGACGTACCGGCTCGTCGTGTGGGGGAAGCTGCGTTCGATGGCGCCTCGGTAGGCTGACGCCCCGTGATCATTCGCCGTAAGGCGCAGTTCCTGCGCCGGCCGCAGCTGTGCTGGCTGCTCGTGCCCTTCGTGCTGTATCTGGGGGCGCTGCCCTTCGCCAACCGGGTCGATCCGGTGGTGCTCGGGCTGCCCTTCCTGTTCGTGTGGCTGCTCGGCGCCACGCTCCTGACACCGGTCGCGGTGTGGCTCACGTACCGGGCGGACCGGAAGCGCGGCCGGACGGGGCGGCGCCCGTGAACACCGCCGTCGCCACCTCCGTCTTCGGCGTCTTCATGGTCGGCACGGTCGCGCTCGGCCTCCTCGCGGTGCGGGGCCGCGGCGGGCAGGGCGGGCTCACCGAGTGGTCGGTGGGCGGGCGTTCGCTCGGGCCCGTGTTCATCTGGGTCCTGATGGCGGGCGAGGGGTACACGAGCTTCAGCTATCTCGGCGCCGCGGGCTGGGGGTACAACTACGGGGCGCCCGTGCTCTACGTCGTCGCCTACATGTCCTGCGGCTACGCGGTCGGGTACGTCGTCGGGCCGCTGCTGTGGGACTACGCGCGGCGGCACGGGCTCGTCAGCGTCAGCGACATGGTGGCGCACCGCTTCGGCAGGCCCTGGCTCGGCGCCGGGGTCGCCGTGCTCGCGACCGTGTTCCTGCTGCCGTACATCCAGTTGCAGATCACCGGGATGGGGGTCGTCGTCTCGACGATCTCGTACGGCGCGATCAGCCTGAACTGGGCCTATTTCATCGGGTTCGCCGTCACCACCGGGTTCGTGGTCGTGAGCGGTCTGCGCGGCAGCGCGTGGGTGTCCGTGCTCAAGGACGTGCTCGTCATCGGCACGCTCGCCTTCCTCGCCGTGTACGTACCCCTGCACTACTTCGACGGGTACGGGGACTTCCTCGACCGGGTGGTGAGCGAGAAGCGCGACTGGCTGACGCTGCCGGGGCACGGCGGCTCCCCGTACGGCGAGGCCTGGTTCGCCACCACGTCGTTCCTCAACGCGCTCACCGTCGTGATCTTCCCGACCACCGTCGCCGGGTACCTCGGCGCCCGCAGCGCCGACGCGCTGCGCCGCAACGCCATCTGGCTGCCCGCGTACAACGTGCTGCTGTTCGTGCCGATGCTGCTCGGCCTCGCGGCCCTGTTCGTGGTGCCGGGGCTGACCGGCGCCGGGTCGAACCTGGCCCTGTTCCAGCTGGTGGTGGACTCGCTGCCCGCGTGGGCCGTCGGCGTCATCGGGGTCGCCGCCGCGCTCTCGTCGATCGTGCCGATGGCGGTGTTCATGCTGGTCATCGGGACGATGTGGGGCAGCAGCGTGCTGTCCCTGCTGCCCCGGTGGCGGTCGCCCGCGCGGCAGAAGCTCGCCTCGCAGGGCGTCGTCGTGGCCGCGGGCGCGCTCGCGCTCGTCCTGACGTACGCGACGCCCAACACCCTCGTGCGCCTCTCGCTCATCTCGTACGAGGGGATGGCGCAGCTCGTGCCGATGCTGCTGCTCGGCCTGGTGTGGCGGCGGCTCACGCTCGCGGGGGCGGTGAGCGGGCTCGTCGTGGGCGTCGCGGTGGTGTGCGCCCTCGTCTTCACCGACCGCGATCCGGTGGCCGGAGTGAACGCCGGGATCGTCGCGCTCGGCGTCAACCTCCTGGTCGCGCTCGTGGTGTCGTACGCCGGTCCGCCGGACCGGGACCCCCGTCCGGACGGCGAGGTGCTCGCGCGGGACCCGGTCGACGACGGCCACGACGAGGTCAGCGCCGCCGCTCCCGCAGCGTCAGGACGGTGAGCGCGGCCAGGACGCCGAGGCCCGCCGACACCAGGAGGGCCACGTCGGCGCCGTGCGCGAGCGCGGCGGGCGACGAGCCCGAGGCGGTGGCCACGGCGATCATCAGGGCGACGCCCGCCGCGGAGCCCAGGTAGCGGGCGGTGTTGCCCGCGCCCGAGCCCATCGCGGCGCGCCCGGGCGGCACCGACTCGACGGCCAGCAGCGGCAGGGCGGCGTTCAGCAGGCCGCTGCCCGCCCCGGAGAGCAGCAGGCCGGGCAGCAGGCGCGGCCAGGAGCCCGCGGCGGCCGCGCCCAGCATGGTCACGGCGGCGACGGCGTGCAGCAGGAACCCGGCGGCGAGCTGCGCCCGCGCGGGGACCCGGCCCGCGAGCCGCCGGGCCTGGAGGGCGACCAGGAAGCCGGTCCCGGCCCAGAGCATGAATAGCCAGCCGGTGCCCGTCGCGGACAGGCCCATGGTGCGCTGGAGGACCGTCGGCAGATAGCTGAACAGGGCGATCACCGAGAGGCCGGTGAAGAGCCCGCCCGCCGACGAGGCGAGGAACAGCGGGCGGCGCAGCAGGCCGAGGTCCAGCATCGGTGTCGCCGCACGGCGTTCCACGTACGTGAACGCGGTGAGCAGCACGGCGGCGGTGAGCAGCAGGGCGCCGACGGGCAGCCGCAGCCAGCCGTCGCGGCCCAGGGTGAGCGCGGCGAGCAGGGCGACGAGCGCCAGGCCGAAGGTCAGGGCGCCCGCGAGGTCGGGGCGGCCCGCGCGCGGGGCCCGGGACTCGGTCAGGGCGCGCGGGCCGAGGGTGCCGACGGCGAGGGTGGCCACGGCCATGACGGCGTACGGCAGGCGCCAGTCGGTGAGCGTGGCGAGGGCGCCCGAGACGACCGGCGAGAGGGCTATGCCGCCGCTGACGAACGCGCCCCAGACGCCGGTCGCCCGGATCCGCCCGGGCCCCGCCGGGTAGGCCTGCGCGATCAGGCCGAGGCTGGCCGCGAGGACGGCGGCGCTGGCCGCGCCCTGGACCACGCGGGCCAGGGTGAACATCCAGGTCGAGGTGGCGAGGGCGCCCAGCGCCGTGGTGACGCCGAGCGCGTACGTCCCGTACAGGAAGATCCGGCGCCGGCCGTAGTCGTCGGCGAGGCTGCCCGCGACGAGGAGCAGGGCCGCGAGCCCGAGCGGGG
Source organism: Streptomyces sp. YIM 121038 (assembly GCF_006088715.1). Lineage (NCBI taxonomy): Bacteria > Bacillati > Actinomycetota > Actinomycetes > Kitasatosporales > Streptomycetaceae > Streptomyces > Streptomyces sp. YIM 121038. The sequence continues at coordinate 3,817,027 of NZ_CP030771.1, read as the reverse complement.
TGCCGTTCAGGAGCCAGGCCTGTGCGGACAGGGAGGTGCCGAGGGCCGCGGCGGTGTCGGAGAGCGTGACCATCGGGGCCGTGTACGTCATCAGGGCCATGAAGGTCGCGGCGCTGGTCAGGGCGAGGGTCCGGGCGGGGGACGCCGTGCGGACGGGGGCGGCGGCGGGGGTCGCGGTGGCCGCCGCGGTGGCTGTGCGTGGCATGGGTCAGTGCCCTTCGGGAGGTGCGTGGTGGGGCGCACGCGTCGACGGGTCATTCAGGTTCATTCATTGAACCTGCGATGCGTGACGACCGTAGCAGGGATCAGTTCAATGAATGAACCTCGGGTCGGCAAAAGGACTACAGTGGGGGCCATGGCTCTCGGCAAGGACTACGCGGCGCAGGAGTGCTCCATCGCCCGCGCCCTGGAGGTCGTCGGTGAGCGCTGGACGCTGCTCGTCGTGCGCGACGCGCTCTACGGCGTCCGCCGCTACAACGACTTCCTCGTCCACCTCGGCATCCCGCGCGCGGTCCTCGCCGCCCGGCTCCAGACGCTCACCGAGGCGGGCGTCCTGGAGAAGCGGCCGTGCGCGGGGGCGCCCCGGCGGCACGAGTACGTGGTGACCGAGCGGGGCCGCGCCCTCTGGCCGACGCTGCGCGCGCTGAGCGCGTGGGGCCGCGAGTCCCTCGCGGGCGCCGAGCCGCTGCGCTACTTCCGGCACGCGCCGTGCGGTACGGAACTGGGGCCGTCGGGGGAGTGCCCGGCCTGCGGGCTGCTCGTGCCGGTCGACGACGTGGAGATGCTGCCCGGCCCCGGACTCGATCCGGAACCAAGCGATCCGGTCAGCCGGGTGCTGCTGGCCCCCCGGCGTCTGCTTCAGCCCGTCGTCACGGATCCTGTATAAACAGCAGCAGACACATACGTACGCACAGGGGTTCGGGGAGGAGGGCAGCCTTGATCAAGGAACTGGTCAGGCGCTGGGGCGGAGCCCTGCGGCCCGCCGTCCTGCTGTTCGTCCTGCTCGTCGAGACCGCCCTCGCCGACACCGGCAGCCTCGTGGGCGCCGTCGCGGTCGCCGCGACCGCCGCCGCGGGCTCCGCGCTCGCCCTGTGCTCCCTGCTCGCCGCGCGCTCCGCGCCCGCCGTGCCGCGCACCCGCGTGCGCACCGCCATCCGCGACCGCGAACGGCGCACCGCCTTCCTGCCCCAGCGCGACCCCGACGCCCGGGGCCGCACGCGCCCGCGAGCGCCCGGCCGTCCCCTCCTGACGGCCGCGTAGGGGACCCCGGCTCCACCTCCCGGAACCTCCCGGAGCCTGCGAAGCTCCCGGAACCTCCGGAGCACATGGAACCTCCCGGAGCTCCCGGAGCTCCCGGAGCTCCCGGAGCTCCCGGAGTTCTCGGAGTTCCCGGAATTCTCCGACCCCGCGCGGATCGTCCTGCCGACACGCACACGCACCTCACCCCGGCACGACGAGACCCCCGGAGGGCTCACCCATGTCTTTCATCGCCGACCTGGTCGCGCGCCTCGCCGACCTGCTCGAACCGCTCTTCCACGGCTCCGCCATGGCCGCGGCCATCGTCCTGGTCACCGCCTGCGTACGCCTCCTGATCCACCCGCTGTCCCGGGCCGCGGCCCGCGGCCAGAAGGCGCGCGCCAAGCTCAACCCGCAGATCGCCGAGCTCCGCAAGAAGCACGGCAAGAACCCGGAGAAGCTCCAGAAGGCGGTCCTTGAACTGCACCGCAAGGAGCAGGTCTCCCCGCTCGCGGGCTGTCTGCCCGGCCTCTTCCAGCTGCCCGCGTTCTTCCTGCTCTACCACCTGTTCTCCAACTCGACGATCGGCGGCGAGGCCAACGAGCTGCTCGGCCACGAACTGCTCGCGGCCCCGCTCGGCGGGCGCTGGGCCGACGCCCTCGGCGACGGCGGCGTGTTCGGGGCGGCCGGACTCGTCTACCTCGCCCTGTTCGCGCTCGTCGCGGCCGTCGCGACCTTCAACTTCCGGCGCACGAAGCGGCAGCTGGCCGGGGCGCCGCTGCCGGGCGGTGCCTCCGGCGGCGGGCAGGCGCCCGGCGCGGAGGCCATGGCGGCGATGTCGAAGTTCATGCCGTTCCTGTCCTTCTTCACGCTGGTGACGGTCGCCGTCGTGCCGCTGGCCGCCGCGCTGTACGTCGTCACCAGCTCGACGTGGGCCGCCGTGGAGCGCGCGGTCCTGTACCGCGACATGCCGCAGGGCGCCGCCGGGGCCGCGGCCCCGGCGATGTGACCCCCGGACCTCGTAGACGGTCCAGTACGTGAACGGGGTCTTGCGGGCCGGACGGTGAGCTTGGAGGATCGACCGAACCTCCGGTGGTGCCGCACCTCCATCCCCAAGTTCTCGGCTTCGCTCGAACAGGGGAGGCCCCACTCCGGGTCAGGCTCGACCAAGGGGAGACAGAGATGAAGCTGCTGCGAGTCGGTACGGCGGGCGCCGAGCGTCCGGCGCTGCTCGACGCCGGGGGCACCCTGCGCGATCTGTCCGGCGTCGTCACCGACATCGACGGCGCGCTGCTCGCCGACGACGCCGCGCTCGCCCGCGTGCGCGCCGCCGCCGACGCCGGTGACCTGCCCGTGCTCGACGCGGCCGGGCTGCGCGTCGGGCCGCCGCTCGCGCGGATCGGCAAGGTCGTCTGCATCGGGCTCAACTACCACGACCACGCCGTCGAGGCGGGCGCCGAGCCGCCCGCCGAGCCCGTCGTCTTCCTGAAGGCGGCGGACACGGTGGTCGGGCCGGACGACACGGTGCTCGTGCCGCGCGGCTCGGTGAAGACGGACTGGGAGGTCGAGCTGGCGATCGTCATCGGGCGGACCGCGCGCTACCTGGACTCGTACGAGGAGGCGCTCGCGCACGTCGCGGGCTACGCGGTGGCGCACGACGTGTCCGAGCGCGAGTTCCAGATCGAGCGCGGCGGGACCTGGGACAAGGGCAAGAACTGCGAGACCTTCAACCCGCTCGGGCCGTGGCTCGTGACGGCGGACGAGGTGCCGGACCCGCAGGCCCTGTCCCTGCGGCTGTGGGTCAACGGCGAGCTGATGCAGGACGGCACGACGGCCCAGCAGATCTTCCCGGTGGCGGAGGTGGTCCGCTACGTCAGCCGGTTCATGACGCTGTACCCGGGCGACGTGATCAATACCGGGACGCCCGCCGGGGTCGCCCTCGGCCGCCCCGAGCCCAAGCCCTATCTGCGGGCGGGGGACGTGGTGGAGCTGGAGATCGACGGGCTCGGGCGGCAGCGGCAGGAGCTCAAGGACGCCTGACGCCTGACGCCGGGGAGGCCGCGGCGACCCCTCGATGCCCCCGCACGGGCCGCCGCTGGTCGGCCTAATGGGGGCCGTGCTGAGCGTGTCTCCCGCCCTTGATGTCCGTAATACGCATATTTCCAGGTATGCGAAGAAAAAGCTCAGCATATCTAGCGGTGGCTGTCGCGGTCGCGGCGGCCACGGTCGTCGGCGGCCTGGCCGGGCAGGGCGTCGCCGACCCCCTGCCCGGCGGCCTCGGCCCCTGCCTGGGCGATGCCTGTCCGGGCACGTACCCCGAGGTCAACAACGGACCCGTGGCGGGCCGCGACGAGAACGTCAACGTCTTCGTCGGTGAGGACATGCTCGTCCGCGAGGCGGCGGCGGAGGCCGAGGGCAAGGTCGTCGTGCTCGGCGACTTCGACATGAACAAGCGGGCCGGGGCCTCGCAGATCTACAACGTGGGCGTCGCCGGTGTCGGCTCGCGCGTGCCGCCGCCCAACGGCTCGGACTTCCTCACCACGGGCGGCGACCTGACCGTCGCCACGGGCCAGCGGCTGCTCGCCGAGGAGGGCAGCGTCTCCGGCCGCGTCGTGTACGAGGGCACGGCCAGCGGCACGGTGGCCCCGCCCGCGGTGCAGGAGGCCGGGGCGGCCGACAAGTACGCGACGCTGCCCGCCCAGCTCACGCAGGCGAGCCAGTGCTACGCGTACGACCAGGGCTCGCCCCGCACGGCCACCGGCACGGCCGTCAACAACGGCAGCGAGACGACCTTCACCGGTGACGGCACGTCCGCGATCCAAGTCTTCAACGTGGACTTCGACCTGGTCAGCCGCACCGGGGGCGACCAGGGCATCGTGTTCGCGAACATTCCCGCCGACGCCACGGTCCTCGTCAACCTCACCGGTGACGTGCGCACCATCCGCACCTATATGGGCACGCTGCCCGGCGGCCTGCGCGAGCGGCTGCTCTGGAACTTCCCGGACGCGTCCAACGTGCAGTTCGGGGGCAGCGGCCAGTTCCAGGGGAGCGTGCTCGTCGGGTCGCCGGGCAGCATGACGACGGTGACGCTGCCGGGCATGAACGGGCGCTTCTTCACGGCGGGCTCGATGACCCACACCTCGGGGGCGGGCGGCGGGCAGGAGTTCCACGCCTATCCGTTCAACGGCGACCTGCCGACGTGCACCACGCCGTCTCCGTCGCCTTCGCCGTCGGAGAGCGAGAGCCCGTCGCCTTCGCCTTCGCCGTCCGACAGTGAGAGCCCTTCGCCGTCGCCGTCCCCGTCGGACAGTGACGGTCCGTCTCCGTCGCCTTCGCCGTCGGACAGCGATGGCCCTTCGCCGTCGCCGTCTCCCTCGGACAGTGACGGTCCGTCTCCGTCGCCTTCGCCGTCGGACAGTGACGGCCCTTCGCCGTCGCCGTCGCCGTCCGACAGTGACGGTCCGTCGCCTTCGCCGTCGGACAGCGATGGTCCGTCTCCGTCGCCGTCTCCCTCGGACAGCGATGGTCCGTCTCCGTCGCCTTCGCCGTCGGACAGTGACGGCCCTTCGCCGTCGCCGTCTCCCTCGGACAGCGACGGCCCGTCGCCGTCGCCGTCCGACAGTGACGGGCCCTCGCCGTCTCCCTCGGACAGTGACGGGCCGTCCCCGTCCCCGTCGGACAGTGACGGGCCCTCGCCGTCTCCCTCGGACAGTGACGGGCCGTCCCCGTCCCCGTCGGACTCGCCCACGCAGCCGACCCCGCAGCCGACGAAGAGCCCCGACGAGATGGCGCACACCGGTGCCTCGTCCGGGGAGCTGGCCCTGGTGGGCGGGATCGCCGCCGCGCTGCTCGCGGCGGGTGTCACGGTCGTGGTGACGGTACGCCGCCGCCGCGCCGGAGAGTTCGAGTGACGGACCCTCACCCGGGCGTCAGGACGCGGTGAACCGCTCCAGGGCCTCCACCACCAGGGCGTGATCCGCGACCTGGGGGAGACCTGAGACGGTCACCACGCCGACGACGCCCACGCCCTCGACCCCGATCGGGAACGCGCCCCCATGGGCCGCGTACCGGTCGGGGTCGAGGCGCGAGGAGTCCTCGAACGTCGTGCCCTTGGCCCGGAACCGGCTGCCCACCAGGTACGACGAGCAGCCGTACCGCTCGACGACGCGGCGCTTGCGGTCGATCCAGGCGTCGTTGTCCGGCGCGGAGCCGGGCAGCGCCGCGTGGAAGAGCTGCTGGCCGCCGCGCCGGATGTCGATCGCCACGGGCGCCCCGCGCTCGCGCGCGAGCTCCACCAGGAGGCAGCCGAGCGCCCAGGCGTCCTCGTGGGTGAAGCGGGGCAGCGTCAGCCGGCGCTCCTGCTCCTCGATCTCCTCGACGGAGGGGGCCTTCGGGCCGGTCGGCACCGCCGTCACAGCGTCACCGCCACGCCCTCGCGGGCCGAGCTGCGCGCGGCCTCCAGGACGTCGAGGGCCGCGGCGGCCTCGTGCGCGGTGACCGGGTTGTCGCCCTCGCCGCGCAGGGCCGCGGCCACGGCGGCGTAGTACGCGGGGTAGTCGCCCGGCAGCGTGGGTTCGGGGCGGCCGCCGCCGGTCAGCGGGGACTCGCCGGAGCCGACCCGGCCCCACATGCACTCGGGCTCCGCGCCCCACGGCCCGTCGGTGTCGTCGCCGGGGCGCCTGCCCTCGCGCAGGGCGGCCTCCTGGGGGTCGAGGCCGTACTTCACATAGCCCGCGGCCGAGCCGAGGACGCGGAAGCGCGGGCCGAGCTGGGCCGCGGTCGCGCTCACGTACAGGTGCGAGCGGACGCCGCCGGTGTGGGTGATCGCGACGAAGGTGTCGTCGTCGGCCCGTGCGCCCGGGCGGCGGACGTCCGCCTCCGCGTACACGCGCGCCGCCGGGCCGAAGAGCACCAGGGCCTGGTCGACGACGTGGCTCCCCAGGTCGTACAGGAGCCCGCCGATCTCCTCGGGGTCGCCGGACTCGCGCCAGCCGCCCTTGGGCTGCGGGCGCCAGCGCTCGAAGCGGGACTCGAAGCGCCAGACGTCGCCCAGCTCGCCGGCCGCGAGCAGCTTGCGCAGCGTACGGAAGTCGTTGTCCCAGCGGCGGTTCTGGAAGACGGACAGGAGCAGGCCGCGCTCGTCGGCGAGGGCGGCGAGGCCCCGGGCGTCGGCGGCGGTGCCCGCGAGCGGCTTGTCCACGACGACCGGCAGGCCCGCCTTGAGCGCCGCGGTCGCGAGCGGTACGTGCGTCTTGTTCGGCGACGCGATCACGACGAGGTCGAGCTCGTCGGCGCGGTCCAGAAGCTCGTCCGCGGACGCGGCGGTCCGGCTGCCGTACGCCGTGGTCGCCTCGGCCTGCCGCTCGGGGTTCGACGTGACGACCGTGTCGAGCGCGAGGCCGTCGGTGGCGGCGATCAGCGGGGCGTGGAAGACGGAGCCCGCGAGGCCGTACCCGATGAGGCCGACGCGGAGGTCGTTCTTGCCTTCAGTCATGACCTCCACTTTGGCAACGCTGTTGCCAAAGTGCAAGCGGCGGCGACAATGGAGGGGTGAACAGGGCTGACTCCGGTACGACCGGGCCGACGGGGGCGAATCTGCGGGCGCTGCGCGGGCACAACGCGGCGGTCGTGCTCGAACTGCTGCGGGGCGCCGGGGGCGAGGGCGTCAGCCGTCCGGAGCTGGCGGCGCGGGCGGGGCTCACGCCGCAGGCCGTCAGCAAGATCGTCGCGCGCCTCCGGGGCGAGGGCCTCGTCGCCGACGCGGGGCGGCGGGCCTCCACCGGGGGGAAGCCCGCGACGGCGCTGCGGCTCGTGCCGGAGGCGGGGGGCGCGGTGGGGGTGCATCTGGAGCGGGACGCGCTGGTCGCCGTCCTGGTGGATCTGGCCGGGGCGGTGGTGGCCGAGCGGCGGGTGGGGGTGGACTTCTCGGCGGGGGTCTCGGCCGTGGTGGATCTGGTCGCTCGGGAGGTGCGGGGGCTGGTCGACGGGGCTTCGGCCGAGGGCGGTGGCGCGGTGCCGGGCGCCGCGGGGACACGAGTGGGCTCGCCGTCCGTCGTGCTCGGTGTGGGGGTGGCGCTGCCCGGCCCCCTCGACCACGTCCGCGGCGTGCTGCACCGGGTCACCGGGTTTCCCGGGTGGGACGGGTATCCCCTGCGGGAGGTGCTCGCGGAGCGGCTCGGTCTCGCCGTGGTGGTGGACAAGGACACGAACGCCGCCGCGCTGGGGATCGCCCTGGCCGGGGGCGCGGAGTCGTTCGCGTATCTGCACCTGGGGACGGGGCTCGGCGCGGGCCTCGTGCTCGGGGGCGGTCTCTACCGGGGCGCGCGCACCGGGGCGGGGGAGTTCGGGCACCAGGTGGTGCTGCTCGACGGGCCCCTGTGCGAGTGCGGTGACCGGGGGTGCCTGGAGGCGCTGTGCCTCGCGGCCGTGGCGCGGGGCGACCTCGGCGGGGCGGCCCGGCTGCTCGGCGTCGGCGCGGGCAATCTGGTCTCGCTCCTCGACATCGACCTCGTGCTGCTCGGCGGGCGGACCGTGGCGGGGGCCGAGGACGTGTTCGTACGGGGGGTCGGCGAGGCCGTGGCCGCGCGTTCCCGGCGTGAGGGCGCCCGCGCGCGCGTGGGCGTCGCGAGCGCGCCGGGCGGCGAGCGCGGTGTGGCGGAGGGCGCGGCGCAGCTGGTGCTCGCCCCGCTGTTCGGCCGGGCGGACGTGGCCCTGCCCGCGCGCCGGACCGGCTGAGGCGCGGTGGGATCGGCTGTTCGAGGGGAATTCCGGGGGCGGTCGGCCGCAAGGAGTGGCGACGGCGGGGCGGGGGCGCGCGGCCGTGGCAGGGTCGGCCACGGCCTGTTGCCTCCCGGCGGGGCAACAGGGCACGTCCCGGCGTGAGTTCGACGCGCCCCGCCCGCCCGTGCTCAGCAAAGGTCCCGCATGCGACTCCGCTGCCGCCTGGCCGCAGGCGTCACCGCCGTGGCCGCCGCCCTGGTGCCCGCCGCGGCCGAGGCCGCCGCCCCGCGCCCCGCGCACCGGGCCGCCTGCTCCGCTCCGGCCTCCGCCGACTTCCCCGTCCGCGCCCGCATGGGGAAGGGCCCGGACGTCTACTACGCGGGTGGCGGCTTCGGGCGCTGGTCCCTCAGGCTCGTGAACACCACGGGCGGCAGCTGCGAGCACATCCACCCCGTCGTCGTACTCGTGGACCGGAAGGGGAGGCTGCGGCCGGGGCAGGCACAGCTGGAGTTCCGCGCCGGGGGCCGCTGGCGGGCGGTCGCGTTCGAGGGGGCGGGGCGGGGGGAGAACGTCGGGGTCCTGGACGACGGGGCCGGCGGGTTCACCGTTCGGCCCGGCGAGCCGGTGAGCGTGCCGGTGCGGCTCGCGTTCACCTCCGACGCCGGGTCGGACCGCGTCGTGGCGAGCGCCGCCGTCGTGCAGCGGCGGGGCGGGGACGGCGACTGGGTGGGGGAGTCCGACGACTATCCGTTCCGGGTGGTGGGCGACGGCGGCGCCCTCCCGTCACCCGCCGAACTCGCGAGAACCGGCCCGAGCGCCCTCCTCGGCCTGAGCGCCACCGCCGCCGCCCTCCTCCTCACCGGCACGGCCTTGATGGCAGCCTCCCGCCGCCACCGGCCAAGAGCCCGCTGACCGCGAGCAGAGGCTTTCGAGGGGCCAGCGCCCCCGAAGGGGCGCGGGGAACGGCGCGCCCAGCCACGACGCTCCCGCAGACGGCGAACGGCTGAGGGGGGCGCCCCGCCTGGCGCACGGGGGCTTTCGGGGCAACGCCCCGAAGGGGGCGCGGGGAACGGCGCGCCCAGCCCCAACGAACCCGCAGACGGCCAACACCCCACGGTGGCAACCCCCGGGCGGAGCCCACGGGCCCAGGGGCCAGCCCGGAGCGGGGCCGGGGGGCCAGCCCCGGAGCCGGGCCGGGGGCCAGCCCCAGCAGGGGCCCCGGGGCTGGCCCCGGCCGTTCAGCCTGGCCGCACGGCCGTTCGTGCGACGATCCCCCCGTGGACCACCAGGACAACCCCATCGCCGCCCCGCCCGCCCACCTGCCCGGCGGGCCGGTTCGCTCGGGCATTCCCGAGCACGGCCGTATCCCCAAGTACTACGCGGTCAAGGCACGGATCGCGGAGCTGATCGAGGAGTTGGGCGTGGGGCGGGCGCTGCCCACGGAGCGGGACCTCGCGGAGCGGTACGAGGTGGCGCGCGAGACCGTGCGGCAGGCGCTGCGCGAGCTGCTGCTCGAGGGCAGGCTGCGCCGGCAGGGCCGCGGCACGGTCGTCGCGGGGCCCAAGCTGGAGCAGCCGCTGTCCCTCGCCAGCTACACCGAGGGCGTGCGCCGCCAGGGCCGCACCCCGGGCCGTACCCTCATCTCCCTCGACCGCTTCCCCTGCCCGGCCGCCCTCGCCGCCGACATCGGGGCCGCGGCGGACGAACCGGTCTGGCACATGGAGCGCGTGCTGCTCGCCGACGACGAGCGGGTCGGCCTGGAGAGCACGTACGTCGCGGTGGCACGGGTGCCGCGGCTCGACGCGGACTTCGACCCCGACTCGTCCTTCTACGCGTATCTGCGCGACGAGCTCGGCATCGCGTTCGGGGACGCCGACGAGCGCATCGAGACGGTGCTCGCGACGCCGCGCGAGGCGCTGCTCGTCGGGACGCCGCCCGCGCTGCCGATGCTGCTCCTGCACCGGCTGTCGCGGGACACGGAGGGCGGCCCGCTGGAGCGGGTGCGGACCCTGTACCGGGGGGACCGCTTCTCGTTCACGACGCACCTCGGCTGACCCCGCGACGCAATCGGGTCCAACTATCCCTTTCCGGGCCGTAGTTGGGCCCGATTGATTACGGAACGATAACGGGTCTAGTCCAAACTTGCTCGGCAGTTCACCCTTTGGTTGCCGCCCGGCCCTCGCCGGGCCACCCGCCGAAAGGAACGTTGCCGTCGTGAGAGTCATCGTCGTAGGAGCAGGCGTGGTCGGCACCATGCACGCCTGGCACGCAGTGGAGCGCGGCCACGAGGTCGTACAGATCGAGCGCGAGAGCGAGGCCCGGGGGGCGTCCCTGCGCAACTTCGGGCAGATATGGGTGAGCGGCCGCGCGGGCGGCGAGGAGCTGGAGACGGCCCTGCGCGCCCGCGAGCTGTGGGAGGGGATCGGCGCCCGCGTCCCGGGTATCGGCTTCCGTGCCAACGGCTCGCTGACCCTGGTGCGCACCGAGCGGGAGCGCGCCGTCGCCGAGGCCGCGCTCGCCCGCCCCGACGCCGCCGCCCGCGGCTACAAGCTGTTCGCCCCCGACGAGGCCCGCGCCCTCAACCCGGCGCTGCGCGGCGACTTCGCCGCCGCCCTGTGGTGCGAGCGGGACGCCGCCGTCGAGCCGCGCACCGCGCAGCTGCGCCTGCGCGAGGAGCTCCTGAAGTCCCCGCGCTACACCTTCCTGCCCGGCCGCGAGGTCCGCGACGTGGTCGGCCCCGCCGCCGTGCGCGACGACCACGGCGACGTGCACACCGGCGACGCCGTCGTCCTGTGCACCGGCGCCTGGCTCGGCGGCCTCGTCCGCGAGCTGGCCCCCGACCTGCCGGTGCGCCGGGTGCGCCTGCAGATGATGCAGACCGACCCGCTGGGCGAGCCGCTCACCACGTCCGTCGCCGACGCCGACAGCTTCCGCTACTACCCGGCGTACCGCTCCCCGGAGCTCGACGCCCTCAACGCGGGGCAGGAGCAGCCCCCGACGGCCGCCGCGCACAAGATGCAGCTCCTCATGGTGCAGCGCGCCGACGGCGGCCTGACCATCGGCGACACCCACGAGTACGAGCACCCCTTCGCCTTCGACACCGTCGAGGACCCCTACGACCACCTCACCGAGGTCGTCGAGGGCTTCCTCGGGCGCCCCCTCCCCAAGGTCCGGCGGCGCTGGGCGGGGGTGTACGCGCAGTGCGTCGACACCAGCAGGGTCGTGCACCGCGAGCGCGTGGGCGACGGGGTGTGGCTGGTCACCGGGCCCGGCGGGCGCGGCATGACCTGCTCGCCCGCGATCGCCGAGCAGACCGCCGACGAACTGGGATGGTGAGGGAATTGACCACGCACATCAAGCTGGCCGTACTCGACATGGCCGGGACCACCGTCGCCGACGGCGGCCTGGTCGAGCGGGCCTTCGCGGCGGCCGCGGGGGAGCTGGGCGTCGAGCCCGGCTCCGCCGACCACGCGGCGAAGCTCGACTACGTCCGCGCCACCATGGGCGAGTCCAAGATCTCCGTCTTCCGGCACCTGTTCGGCGCCGAGGACCTGGCCCAGCGGGCCAACACGGCCTTCGAGAAGGCGTACGGGGAGCTGGTCGACGGCGGTCTCGTCGCGCCCGTCGACGGGGCCCGCGAAGCCATCGAGGAGCTCAGGGCCGACGGTCTCACCGTGGTCCTCACCACGGGCTTCGCCCGTGTCACCCAGGACGCGATCCTCGGTGCCCTCGGCTGGCGGGACCTGGTGGAGCTCACCCTGTGCCCCGCCGACGCGGGCGGGCGCGGGCGCCCCTACCCGGACATGGTGCTCGCCGCGTTCCTGCGCACCGGCGCCGCCGACTCGGTGCGCGAGGTGGCCGTCGCCGGGGACACCGCGTACGACATGCGCAGCGGCACCCGCGCCGGGGCCGGGATCGTCGCGGGCGTCCGCACCGGCGCCCACGGCGAGGCGGCCCTGCGGGACGCCGGGGCCACGCACGTGCTGCCCTCGGTCGTGGAACTGCCCGCCCTGATCCGGGACTTCGGGTCATGAGCAGCGGCATACGGTTCGACTCGGTGTCGGTCGCGTACGGCGGCAACGTCGTCCTCGACTCGCTCGACCTGACCGTCGAGCCCGGCGAGGTCATGGCGCTGCTCGGGCCCTCCGGGTCCGGCAAGACCACCGCCCTCCGGGCCGTCGCCGGGTTCGTGACACCGGCCGCCGGGCGGGTGTTCATCGGCGACCGCGACGTGACGGGCCTGCCGCCGCACCGGCGCGGCATCGGCATGGTCGTCCAGCAGTACGCGCTCTTCCCGCACCTGCGGGTCGAGGAGAACGTGGCGTTCGGCCTCCGGGCGCAGAAGGCCCCCAAGGCGGAGATCCCGGCGCGCGTCGCCGAGGCCCTGGAGATGGTCGGGATGGCCGCGTACGCCCGGCGGTACCCGCGCGAGCTGTCCGGCGGCCAGCAGCAGCGCGTCGCCATCGCCCGGGCCCTCGCCATCCGGCCCGGGGTGCTCCTCCTCGACGAGCCGCTGTCCGCGCTCGACGCGCAGCTGCGCTCCGGCATGCTCGCCGAACTCGCCCGGCTGCACCGGGAGCTGCCGGACGTCTCCATCCTGTACGTCACCCACGACCAGGTCGAGGCGCTCACCCTCGCCGACCGGATCGCCGTCATGGACCGGGCCCGGCTGCGGGACGTGGGCACGCCGCAGGAGCTGTACCGGCGCCCGCGCACGGAGTTCACGGCCTCCTTCGTGGGCAACGCGAACCTCCTGCCGGTGTCGGTGGGCGAGGGCGCGGTGTCCCTCGGCGCGGCCGAGGTGAAGGTCGCCACGGACGGCGTCGCGGCCGGAGCCACGGCCACGCTGTGCGTGCGGCCGCACCTGCTGGGCCTCGGGCCCGGGCCCAACGCGCTGACCGGCAGCGTCACGGAGGTGCAGTGGCGGGGGTCCACGCACCGGCTGTACGTCGACGTGGACGGGCACGCGGTGAAGGCCGACGTGCGCGAGCTGCGGGTGCCCCCGGGGCTGGGGGAGCGGGTCACGCTGCACTTCGCACCCGAGGACGCGGTGCTGCTTGCCGCAGGGGTTTGCGATGGGTGACGTCAGCTCGGGCCTCGTGAACGGCGGGGCGGCACCTAAGGCTGTGCCCACCCCTCCCCAAGCTCTCGGCTCCGCTCGAGCAGGGGATGCCCCACTCGCCCCGCGGAACGATTGCCCACAGCGGGTACGCCGAGTGCCCTCGTTCGTCTGGGTGTTGCCCCCCATCGCCCTGCTCGGGGCCGTCTTCCTCTATCCGCTCGGCCTCGTCGTGCAGCAGTCCGTGCGGCCGGACAGTGGGGGTACGTCCCTCCAGCCGTATGCCGATGTGTTCGCCTCGGAGTCCTTCCGGGACGCGCTCGGGACCACCGTGTGGCTGGCCGTGGGGGCGACCGTCGGATGTCTGGTGCTCGGGTTCGTGCTCGCGCTCGTCATCGCCTTCGTGCCGTTCCCCGGCGGGAAGGCCGTCGCCAAGTTCATCGACGTCTTCCTGTCCTTCCCGTCCTTCCTCATCACCCTCGCGCTCCTCTTCATCTACGGCACCAAGGGCATGGCCAACGGGCTGTGGACGGACGCGACCGGGAGCGGCGGCGACGGGCCCTTCCAGTTCCTGACCACGCCGTGGGGCGTGCTGCTCGCCGAGATCACGTACTTCACGCCGTTCGTGATGCGGCCGCTGCTCGCCGCCTTCTCGCAGCTCGACACCGCGCAGCTGGAGGTGGCCTCCAGCCTCGGCGCACGGCCCGCGCGGATCGTGCGGAAGGTGATCCTGCCGGAGGCGCTGCCCGCGCTCGCGGCGGGCGGCAGCCTCGTCCTGGTGATGTGCCTGAACGAGTTCGGGATCGTCCTGTTCACCGGGGCCAAGGGCGTCACGACCCTGCCGACGCTCGTCTACGGCAAGGCGATGCTCGAATCCGACTACCCGGCGGCCTGCGTCGTCGCCGTCGTCAACATCGCGATCTCCGTGGGCCTCTACGGCCTGTACCGGGTGGTGAGCCGTCGTGCTGGTGCATAGCCGCAAGGGCAAGTGGACGATGTGGGCGGTGTTCGCCGTCCTCTTCCTGCCGGTGTTCGCGCTGCCGCTCGCCGTCATCGTCATGGCCTCGTTCGCGGGCCACTGGTCGGGGGCGTTCCCGTCCGCGTTCACCACCGAGCACTACACGGCGGCGACCCGGGGCGAGTCCCTGGAGGCCCTCACCACCAGTCTGCTCACCGCGCTCGGCGCGAGCACCGCCGCGCTCGCCGCGGGCACCTGGGCGGCCCTCGCGGCGGCCCGGCTGCGCAAGCCCGGCAAGCGGGCCGTCGACGCGCTGTTCATGCTGCCCGTCGCCGTGCCGTCCGTCGTCGTCGGGCTCGCCGTGCTCGTCGCCTTCAGCAAGCCGCCGGTGATCCTCAACGGCACGTCCACGATCGTCGTCCTCGCGCACGCGATCCTCGTCACGGCGTTCGCCTACCAGTCGGTCTCGGCCGCCCTCGTGCGCCTCGACCCGGTGTACGAGCAGGCCGCGGCGTCCCTGGGCGCCCGGCCCGCGTACGTCCTGTGGCGGGTCAAGCTGCCGCTGCTCCTGCCGTCCCTGACGGCCGCCGCGGGCCTGTGCTTCGCCCTGTCCATGGGCGAGCTCAGCGCCACGATGATGCTCTACCCGCCGGACTGGACGCCCCTGCCCGTACGGATCTACGCGGCCACCGACCGGGGCGCCGCCTTCACCGGGGCGGCCCTCGCCGTGGTCCTCATGGGTGCCACCCTGATCGTCCTCTTCGCGGTGTCCCGCATCCGCACCCGCGCCTCCTACCGCTGACCCGCCCTACCCCTCACCCGCGCACGCCTCTCCAAGGAGCACGACACGTCATGCGTACCGTCACCCCCGTCCGCGCGCTCGCCGCCCTCGGCGGCTGTGCCCTGCTGGCCACCACCCTCACCGCCTGCGGCGGCGACTCCGCCGCGTCCGACGCCAAGGTCGTCACCGTCTACAGCGCCGACGGCCTCAAGGGCGAGAACGGCGACGGCTGGTACGACCAGGTCTTCAAGGACTTCGAGAAGAAGACCGGCATCGAGGTCAAGTACGTCGAGGGCGGCTCCGGCGAGATGGTGCAGCGCGCCGTCCGCGAGAAGTCCAACACCCAGGCCGACGTCCTCGTCACCCTGCCCCCGTTCATCCAGCAGGCCGACGCCAAGGGCCTGTTGCAGGCGTACTCCCCCGAGGGCGCCGAGCAGGTCGACGGCGCGAACAAGGCGTCCGACGGCAAGTGGACCACCGTCGTGAACAACTACTTCGGCTTCATCTACAACAAGAAGGAGCTGAAGGGCTCCAAGACGCCCAGGACCTGGGACGAGCTGACCGACGGCGCGTACAAGAACAAGATCCAGTACTCCACGCCGGGCGTCGCGGGCGACGGCACCGCCGTGCTCATCAAGGCCATGCACGACTTCGGCGGCAAGGAGGCCGCCATGAAGTACCTGGGCAAGCTCCAGTCCAACAACGTCGGCCCGTCCGCCTCCACCGGCAAGCTCGCGCCCAAGGTCGACAAGGGCGAACTGCTCGTCGCCAACGGCGACGTCCAGATGAACTACGCCCAGTCCAAGGACATGCCCAACCTCGGCATCTGGTTCCCCGCCAAGGGGGGCGCGAAGCCCACCACCTTCGCGCTCCCGTACGCCGCGGGCCTCGTCACCAAGGCCCCGCACAGCGCCAACGCCAAGAAGTTCCTCGACTACCTCCTCAGCCGCACCGCCCAGCGGCAGGTCAGCGAGATCGGCGGCGGCTTCGCGGCCCGCAAGGACGTCAAGGCCACCGACGCCAACGCCATCGCCCTGGAGAAACTCCTGAACGGCGTGGAGGTCTTCGAGCCGGACTGGGCAGACATCTCCGAGAACCTCACGTCGTACGTCGAGGACTGGAAGTCCGCCACCGGCAGCTGACCCCACCACCTCCCTCTCCTTCCACCAACGCCCCTGTGCCACCAGGGGCGTTGGCGTGTCCTGCCCTTCCCGCTCCCCTGGAGGAATCGTGTCCCACGGCATCCGCCGCCGCTCGCTCCTCGTCTCCGCCGCCGCCCTCGCCGCCGCCGCGGGCCCCCTGTCGGGCCTCGCCCGCGCGGCCGCCGCCCGCACGCCCAAGGTCCTGGTCATCGGCCTCGACGGCACGCTCCTCAGCCGCATCAAGGACGCCGACGCCCCCCGCCTGAAGTCCCTGATGGCCCGCGGCGTCACCGCCCCGAGCAGCATCTACGCCAACCCGCTCGCCCCCACCATGTCGGGACCCGGCTGGGCCACGCTGCTCACCGGCGTCTGGCCCGACAAGCACAAGGTCGTGGGCAACGACTTCGCCGGCCACGACCTCGCCCGCTACCCCGACTTCATGACGCGCGCCGAGGCCGCGAAGCCCGCCCTGCGCACCTACGCCGTGTCCTCCTGGGCGCCCCTCACCGAAACGATCTTCTCGCCGAAGGTCGACACGCGCGTCGCGACGCCGTCCGCCGAGTACGACGAGGGCACCACGAAGCGCGCCGTCGCCGCCCTCACGGACAAGGACCCCGACGCCGTCTTCGTCCAGCTCGACAACATCGACCACGCCGGGCACGGCAGCGGCGCCGCCAGCCGCGCCTACCTCGACGCCATCCAGGGCGCCGACGCCCAGGTCGGCCGCATCCTCGACGCCGTGGCCGCCCGCCCGGCGCACGGGGACGAGGACTGGCTGGTCCTGGTCACCGCCGACCACGGCCACACCGACGCGGGCGGCCACGGCGGCTCCAGCAGGGCCGAGCGGCAGACCTTCCTCATCGCCGTCGGGGACGGGCTCACCGCCGGTTCCGTACGGCACGACGTGCGCATGCCCGACGTCGCCGTCAGCGCCCTCGCCCACCTCGGCGTCCCCGTCGACCCCGCCTGGGGCCTCGACGGCCGCCCGGTGCAGCAGCCGCGCCCCGACGCCTTCGACGCGCTGCGCGACCGGCTGAAGCCGTCCGTGGACGAGACCGGCATCGGCTCCGGCGTCCTCGGCTTCACCCACACCCCGCCCGACGGCTGGAGCGTCGACAACACGAGGATGGGCGGCGGTGGCGTCACCGAATGGCGCGGCTGGGCCTTCACCACGGACGAGTTCTGGACGCGGACCGAGCGCGACCAGCAGCGCGAACTCAACCTCAGGGCCCGGAACGTGTTCGCCGTCGCCGACGGCGACGAGTGGTCCGACAAGCCCGTCACCGGCACCTTCGACTCCACCCTGATCAGCCCCGCGTACGAGGTCACCGGCGGCGCCCCGGCGACCCTCACGTACACGACGTACTACCGCCATGAGGCCCCGCAGCAGGGCCAGGTGCTCGTCTCCTACGACGGCGGCGCCCCCGCCCTCGTGAAGACGTACGCAGCCGACACCCCGTCCACCGTCGAGACCGTCCGGCTCCAGGTCCCGGCCGGAGCCCGGACGGCACAGGTCCGCTTCCGCTACACCGGCGGCAACAACTGGTACTGGGTGATCGACGGAGTCGGGATCAAGCCCTCGTGATTAGGCTGGGGGCGTCGGCACAGCGTGGTTCCGACGCCCCACCCGCCACCTTGGTTTCACGCAGACCCGCAGGAGTGCACCCCATGGCAGAGCGCAAGCCCATCGAATCGTGGCTCACCGACATGGACGGGGTACTCATCCACGAGGGCGTGCCGATCCCCGGCGCCGACTCCTTCATCAAGAAGCTCCGCGAGTCCGGCAAGCCGTTCCTCGTGCTCACCAACAACTCCATCTACACCGCCCGCGACCTCCAGGCCCGGCTGACCCGCATGGGCCTGGAGGTGCCCGTCGAGAACATCTGGACCTCGGCCCTCGCCACGGCGAAGTTCCTCGACGACCAGCGGCCCGGCGGCACGGCCTACGTGATCGGCGAGGCGGGCCTGACGACCGCCCTGCACGACATCGGCTACGTCCTGACCGACCACGACCCGGACTACGTGGTCCTCGGCGAGACCCGCACCTACTCCTTCGAGGCCATGACCAAGGCCGTGCGGCTCATCAACGACGGCGCGCGCTTCATCTGCACCAACCCGGACGAGACCGGCCCCTCCACGGAGGGCCCGCTGCCCGCCACCGGCGCCGTGGCCGCGCTGATCACCAAGGCGACCGGCAAGAAGCCGTACTTCGCGGGGAAGCCGAACCCCCTGATGATGCGGACGGGTCTGAACGCCATCGGGGCGCACTCGGAGACGAGCGCCATGATCGGCGACCGCATGGACACGGACGTCCTCGCGGGCCTGGAGGCGGGGATGGAGACCTTCCTGGTGCTCACCGGGCTCACCTCCCGGGCCGACATCGACCAGTACCCGTTCCGGCCCTCCAAGGTCGTGGACTCCATCGCCGATCTCGTGGACCGGATCTGAGGCCCGGCGGCGCCGGGGCACGGACGGGTGTGCTGAGGATGCGGTAGGGCGCCGCGCGCGTGAGTCTGCTGGTACAGGAGGTTCACGATGCGTATATGTTCGCTCGCCGTGCGTGGCGCGGGAGGGCTCGTCCTCGCGGGCGCCCTGGCGGCGGTGCCGTCACCGGCAGCCGCGCACGCGCAGGACCAGGTCAGGGCCCAGATCACCCCCGCGGGCGCGGAGCCGGGCGGGCAGGTCGAGGTGCGGGTCTCGGGGTGCCGGGGGACGACCGGCGCCGCCGGGTCCGGGGCGTTCGCGAAGGACGCCGCGCTGACCGGGAGCGACGGGAAGCCCCTCACCGGCTCCGCCCGGATCAGGGCCGGGATCTCGGGCACCTACGAGATCACCGTGACCTGCGACGGGCACCCGCACCAAGGCGTCGGCACCGTCCGGGTCGGCGGCGCCCAGGCCACCCCGCAGGCGCCCGTGCGGGCCGGTGGCGGCGGCACCGCCGACCTTCAGCCCGTGGCCGCGGTCGCCGAGGAGGCCGGGCCCGGCACGCGGCACGCCGTCGTCGGCCTGGTGCTCGCGGGAGCCGCCGCCGTAGCCGTGGCCCTGCGCAGCGTCCGCCGGCGCCGCTCCGACTGACCGTGTCCGGGCCCGAGCCCGAAGGCGCCGGCACCCAGCACGGCACGAGCCGTCTCGTCCTGGGCGTGGCGTGGGCCGTGCTGCTCGTGGGCCTCTGGCTGTGGGGCAACGAGATCACCGATGTGCGCGGCGGCCTCTCCGACCCGACCACCGGCGACGTCGCCGCCGTCGGACGGCCCCCCGGCCTCGAACTGCCGGGACCGCACGAGCCGCTGGCGGACGCGCGGCCGCAGCGCGTGGACGTCCCCTCGCTCGGCGTCCGGGCGCCGGTGGTGGCGCGCGGCCTGGACGCCGTCGGCGCGATCGACCCGCCGCCCTACGGGCAGCCGGGCGTCGTCGGCTGGTACGGCGGCGGGGTACGGCCGGGGGCCGCCGGGGCCGCGCTCCTCGTCGGGCACGTGGACACGGAGAGCAGGCCCGCCGTCTTCTACCACCTCAGCGCCGTGCGCCCCGGCGAGAAGGTGCGGGTGGTGCGGGACGACGGGGCGGTCGCCGAGTTCACGGTGGACGACGTCCAGGTCATCGGCCGCGACGACTTCGACGCGAAGACGGCCTACGGCCCCCGCCGAAAGGGCCGGGCCGAGCTGCGCCTGATCACCTGCGGCGGCACCTTCGACCGCGCGAGCCGCACGTACTCGGCGAACGTGGTGGTCTCCGCGTACCTCACTGGGGTGAGCCCCTGAGCGATTCGCTGGAACTGCCGCGACGGGCCGTCGATCGTCTGCGGGCCCGTCGCGGCTGGTCGCGCAGTTCCCCGCGCCCCTTCGGGGCGCTGCCGAACCGCACCACACTTCCACCGGGCCTAAGCCGCCTCCGCCCCGGTTCTGGGGCGCAGGGCCCGCAGGCCGATGCCGCCGAACACGGCGGCGAAGACCACCCACATCAGCACGTGCGACGCGAGCGACAGCATGCGGAAGTCCCACAGGAGCGTGGGGCTCACGGGTGTCGGGTCCGGGTTGTCCGGCAGCGCCCACAGCAGCGCGAGGACGGCGGCCGCCGTGCCCGCCGCCGCGAGCTGCCGCACCGGCAGGGCCCTGGCGGCCAGGCGCACGTACACCTGCCACACCAGGAACATGCCGAGGACACTGATCACGACGGCCGCGACCCACATCGCCTGCCGGTCGCCCACCGTGCCGGAGTCCCCGACGCCCGGCGGCATCGCCGGATAGCGCAGGGCCGGGAAGAGGGAGATCGCGCAGAACGCGGCCGCGCAGAAGGCGAGCGCGCGCGGCCAGGGGTGGGAACGCGGATCGCGCCGGTGCACGAGCGCGTACGCGACGGCGAAGAGCACGCCGATCGCGAGGCCCGCCACCACCAGGGCGATGACCAGGCCCGCGTGCTGCGTGGAGCGGGAGAACAGCTCCTCGTGGTGCTGCACGGCGGCACCGGCGTCATGCTGCTCGTGCGCCTGCGAGCGGGCCTCCTCCGCGCGGATCGCCCTGTCCATCAGCGGTTCGGCGAGCAGCAGCGAGAAGAGCCCGGCGGCCAGCCCGCCCAGGCTCCCGGCCGCGAGACCACGGCCGAGCAGCGCGAGGACGGGGGACGAGGCCGCCGGGGAGGCGACGGAACGGGCCGGACTGCGGGGAGCGGTGAGGGAGTTCGGGGAAGGGGGAGTCTCTGGGGACGCGGTCATGGTGCGAGCGGCCCCGATCAGTGGCAGGGGGCACCGAAGAGGTGCCTGCCGTCGTGCGCGAACTCGTGGAGGTAGTCGCCGGTCGCCGAGATCAGCGAGCCGTTGTCCATGAAGACGGCGTACAGGGTGATGAGCGCGAGGATCACGGCGCCCGCGGCGATCAGCCAGTCGCGGGTCTCGATGGTCGCGGACTGTATCGCGGCGGTGTCGGTCTGTGGTGCGGTGTGCGCAGCGGAAGCGGACATACCGTGGTTCTCCTTACTGGGGTTTCCACGCCCCATGGCAGGAGGACGACGGGTTCAGTTCCTGACTTCCCCACGCGTCGCGCGGGGTCACAGTGGCGGGACCGTCCCGGAGTCGCACCGGGTTCCTGGCAACCGTCGCCTCGATGTATGGACTTGTCGCCGGGAGAGTCGCAGGTGGTCATGGACACTGTCAACCAGTCACCGCGCCCCCGAAGGGGCCGCGCGCGGGCGGCGTGCGCCCCGGAGCGGGCACAACCTGGCCCGGTCAACGACCCGCTCCCCCCGGAGTCGCCGACCGGGCCGGTCCTCCACCGCGCGCGCACGAGCTGCGGGAGGAACCCGGCGTCGGCGCGGGAGGCTTGAGGATGGTCCAGCGGTCGTGAGACGTGCGGAACGCCCTGGAGGGCGCGGACGCCATGCGTCACGCCGAGCTCGGAACGCTCCACTCCGGCCGGGGGCTTGGGCCGTCACCACGACTCTAGAGCGGAAGTCGGTTCCGGCCTAGGGGAGTTTGACGCCAACTCACCTTTTGCCACGGCTTGACGAACGCCGCAGGTGGCACGGCCCGCGGGCCGGGCCGAAAGCGGCTACGGCGGCGGCGCTTCGCCGTCCCGCAGGCTCGCGTCGTCGAGGTCCCCCCGGATCACCATCCCGGCGACCGTGTCCACGATGAGGCGCTCCCTGCGCGCGTACCGCCGCATCGCCCCGAAGGCGACGTCGGTGCCGGTCCGCCAGCGCTCGGCCAGTATCCCCTTGGCCTGCTCGATCCGGATGCGGCTGCTGAGCGCCGACTGGAGCTGCCGGGAGAGATCGCGGTACTCGGCGTAGGCGCGCTGGTTGTGCAGACCGGCGGCCGCGGCATCGGCGAGCGCCTGCGCGAGCCCCAACGCGCTGCTCTGTCCGTTCTCTTGGGGCGCCGCAGCCGGGCCCCCTTCGGCCTCCGGCGCACCGGGCACGCCGTGCGGCCACCACTCCGCCGCGAAGCCGTTGAGCACGCCGAAGACACGCCCCCGGGCCCGCAGCGTCACCGCGAACGCGAGACCGACGCCCTGGGCGCGGGCCCGGGCGGAGAACTGCGGCCAGCGGGCCACCGCGTCCCGCGACACGAGCCGGACGGGCCCCACCGGCTTGCCGGTGCCGAAGCAGTCGATGCAGGGGCCGCCCATGTGCTGGGCCTCGAGGAGCCCGCGGGCGAGGGCCTCGCCGCGGTGGCTCGCGGCGATCCGCACCGCGCCCTCGGCGTTCGTGTACATCACGCCCGCGGCGAGCGTGTCCAGGAGCTCCGCGCAGAGCTGGCTGACGCGGCGCAGATGGCGGTCCACGTCGAAGTCGTCGGCGACCGTGATCACGGTCTCGACGAGGGCGCGCGCCAGTCTGAGCTCCGGGACGGGGTCCGGCATGGCCTGCATGGCCTCTCCTCTTCGCCTCCCCCCAACTCCGTCCCCTACCCCGCTTCGAAGGGCTGTAACAGCTCTCCTACAGGTGCTCGGGCGGGCTCTCCCGGCCTCGTGACGGGCACGTAGTTATGTCAGGATTGGGCACCGGACCGTGCACCCGAGGGGGACTGGATGTACCGCAAGAACACAGGTCGCGGGCGGGGTCTCGCGGCCAGGGGGGTGCCGGCCGCGGTGGTGCTCACGGGGGCCGCGCTGCTCCTCGCGGGGTGCTCGTCCGACGGTGACGGGGACGGCGACGGGGCCACCCGTCCGGTGAGGCAACAGCCCAAGGACACCGACCCGTTCTGGGTCAACCCCGACGGGAACGCCGCGCGGCAGGTCGCCACGTACGAGAAGGACGGCGACAAGGACGAGGCGGGGCTCATCCGGAAGATCGCCGAGCAGCCCGTCGGCGAGTGGATCGGCCCGGAGAAGCCCGAGGACGAGGCGCGCGGCTTCACCGAGGCGGCCGAGAAGGCCGACCGCGACGCGCTCCTGGTCCTCTACAACATCCCGCACCGCGACTGCGGCCAGTTCTCCAAGGGCGGTGCCGCCGACGGCAACGCGTACCGGGCGTGGATCGACGGCGTGGCCAAGGGCATCGGCGACCGCGGCGCCACGGTCGTCCTGGAGCCGGACGCGGTGCTGCACATGGTCGACAAGTGCACGCCCGAGCAGTTCCACGAGGAGCGCTACGACCTCCTCAAGGGCGCCATCGCCAAGCTGAAGTCCCTGAAGAACACCAAGGTCTACCTGGACGCGGGCAACGCGGGCTGGTCGCATCCCGACGGTCTGTACGAGCCGCTGAAGCGCTCCGGCGTCGAGCAGGCCGACGGCTTCGCGGTGAACGTCTCCAACTTCCAGACCACCGAGGCGAGCGTGGCCTACGGCAAGACCCTCTCCGCCAAGGTCGGTGACAAGCCGTTCGTCATCGACACGAGCCGCAATGGGCGCGGGCCCTACACGGGCAAGGGCAAGGACCCTTGGTGCAACCCCCCGGGCCGGTCCCTGGGCAAGGCCCCCACCACCAAGACGGGCGACCCGTCGGTCGACGCGTACCTCTGGGTCAAGCGCCCCGGTGAGTCGGACGGGACCTGCCGTGGCGGCCCCCAGGCCGGGCAGTGGTGGCCCGAGTACGCACTCGGCCTCGCGAGGAACGCCCCTTAAGGGGCGCGGGGAACTGCGCGCTCAGCCGAGGAAAAGCCGCAGTCGCGTCTGCCGAGTTACCGAGCAGACGCGACTGCGGCTTTTCACTGGTTGCTCGCGCAGTTCCCCGCGCCCCCAAAAGGGCTAGGGGACGTGCACCCACTGGGCCTTGCTGGGGATGCCCTTGGCATTGGTCACGAAGAGCATGTACCAGCCCGACTCCACCAGGCCGCGGTTCTTCGGCACGGTGACCGTGATCTCGCCCTTGGACTTCTTCAGGCCGAGGGCGATCGACGTCTGGTCGATGTCCGTGACGTGGGTGGTGGCGGAAGGCCGGATCAGCCGGGCCGACTTGAGGGACGCGGCGTCCTTCGTGGGGAAGGTGCCGGACGCGCCCCGCTTCAGGGTCCTGGGGCCGGCACCGAGCGCGGGCTGGTCGCCGTGGTACAGGTACGGCGGCGTGTAGATCTCCACCCGCTGCTCGAACGTCCCCGGCTTCGTGTTCGCCTTGTCGTCGTACAGCGAGTCGGAGCCGAAGAACATCACGCGGCCGTCGGGCAGCAGGATCGAGCCGGAGTGGTAGTTGCGGCCCACGTGCGGGTCGGCGACCTGGTCGAAGGTGTTCTTGCGCGGGTCGTACAGGCGGGCCTCGTGGATGTTGGAGGCGCCGCGGCCGCGGTAGTCCTCGGAGCCGCCGGAGACCAGGACGGAGTCGTCGGGCAGGATCGACGCCTGCGGATAGCGGGTGCCCTTGCCGAGCTCGGGGCCGTCCACGAAGCGCGGGTCGCGCTTCTTCAGGTCGACGATGCGGGTCTTCTTGGAGGCCTCGGTGGACTCGCCGACGCCACCGCCGCCGACGACCATGTAGCGCTGGTCCTGCGCGGGCGGCAGCTCGACCGTGTTGGAGGTCTCCAGGAGGTCCGGGTCGCTCATGCCCGGGATCTTCTTGAAGGCGTTGCTCTCCAGGTCCCAGACGCCGGGGACGCGGCCGACGTCGGCGGGGCCGTAGCCCGCGTTCGAACCGGAGTAGAAGAGCTTGCCGTTCGCCAGCTGGAAGATCGCCGGGTAGGTCGGGAACTGGCGGATCTTCTTCGTGTACGTCCACTTCTTGGTCTTGGGGTCGTACACCTCGTTCTTGCCCGGCACGAGCTGGCCGATCTCGTCGAGGCCGGAGAGGGAGAGCACCTTGCCGTCGGTGAGCGTGGTCAGCGTGGGGTACCAGCGGGCCTCGTTCATCGGGTCGACCTTGATGTACTTCTCGGCGACCGGGTCGAACTCGAAGGTGTCCTTGATGCCCTGGAAGTCCTTCTTGTCGAGGGCGAGCTTCTGCGCGATCCCGTACGTGTTGCGGGCGTCGGTGCCGCTCAGGCCCTGCACGCGGTAGTTGTCCTGCGTGCCGGTCTCGTACTTGGCGCCGCTGGCCTGCGCCTCCACGTAGATGCGGCCGAGGCCCGGGTCGTTGCGCAGGAACGCGCCGGTCCGCTTGTCGAAGACCTTCTTCGCGCGCTCGACGACGACGGGGTCCTTCGACACGAAGGTCTTGCCGTTCTTCTTGCCGGTGAACCTGGTGCCCGCGGGCAGCGTGATCGGCCGGTCCGGGTTCTCGTTGTGCACGATCATCAGGCCGCCGGCCTTGGTGACGTCACCCTTGAGCTTCTCGTACCGCTTGGTGCCGCCCGCGATGAGCAGCTTGCCGTCGGCGAGCTGGGTGTGGCCGGTGCAGAACAGGTCCGTGGGCGTCGGGATCTTCTTGATGGTGTTCTTCTCGGGGTCCCAGAGCCGGGTGTCGAACTTCTTCTCGTCGAAGTTCTTCTGGTTGTTGCCCGAGCCCGCCACCATCAGGATCTTGCCGGTGTGCAGGAGCGACGCGTGGATCGTGTTCTGCCGGTACTCCTCGGGGAAGTCGACGACCTTCCAGTGGCCGTTCGCCGCCTTGTACTCGGGCTTGTTGATCTTGTAGTTGTGGTACTTCTCGGAGCCCACGCGCCACAGCCAGGGGCCGTTCATACCGGCCAGCGCCAGCACCACCGCGGTGCCTATCGCTATCCGGCGGGCGCGCCGGCGGCTGGAGGGGTCTCTCATGTGTCGTGGCTCCCGAGGGCGATGTGCAGGGTGTCGTCATTCGGACCGGCCGGGGGGTTCGCGGCCCAGCTGGGTTTCTGCTGCGGCGCGTGCTGGGCCGGGTGCGCGTGCGGGGGCGCGCTGTGCGGCGCGAACTGCCGGGCGGGCAGGGTCTGCTGCTCGGGCCCCTGGGGGCCGCCGCCCGCCGCGGGCGCCGGCGGCCTCTTCCGCTCCTGCCGCATGCCGTGCCGCCAGGCGAAGATCGGCGCGGCGGTGACGAGCAGGGCGAAGGTGGCCCAGATGATCATCGCCGGGTGCGCGTGGTCGTACACGTACGCCGCCGCGATGGAACCGCCGAAGACCAGGATGAAGAACAGATGGATCCGGAACGTGCCGAACAGCGTGTCCGGGCTCGCCGAGTCGCCCTTGGGCGTGACCACGAAGCTGCTCTTGCGGCGCAGCGCGGCGTCCATGAGGGAGCGCGCGTAGATCGGGGCCGAGAGGGCCGACATCACCATGCCCGCGACGCCGCCGGAGCCCTCGGGCTCGTGCGGCGAGACGTTGTGGCGGCGGTTCCAGATGTACAGGCCGATCTGGAGCGCGGACGCGTTGCCGTACAGCATGAGCCAGATGGTCGGGTCGATGTTGACGCCGGAGGCGCCGAGGCCGAGGAACAGGGCGCAGCTCAGGGCCGCGAGGATCCAGTTCAGGGCGGACATCGGGTAGAAGATGACCATCATCGTGTAGTTGAAGAGACGGCCCGGCGGCAGCGAGAACGGCGCCTTCCAGAACTGCTTGAGGATCGTCTCGTACGTGCCGCGCGACCAGCGGAGCTGCTGGGTGAAGAAGTCCGTCCAGGCGTTGGGGCCCTCGCCGACGGCGAGCACGTCCGGGGTGTAGACGGACTTCCACTTCTTGCCCGTCACCGGGTTCTTGTGGCGGTGGATCTCGAAGCCCGTCGCCATGTCCTCGGTGATCGAGTCGTACAGGCCGCCGATCTGCTTGAGGGCCTTGATCCGCACCGCGTTGGAGGTGCCGACGAACATGGGCGAGCCGTAGGCGTTGCCCGCGCGCTGGATGAGGGCGTGGAAGAGGAACTGCTGGGACTCGGCGGCCTTGGTGACGAACGTGTCGTAGTTGCCGTAGACCTGCGGGCCGATGACGAAGCCGACGTCCGGGTCGCGGAAGAAGCCGAGCATCCGCTCCAGGTAGTTGGGCATCGGGACGTGGTCGGTGTCCACGGAGGCGAAGTAGTCGTAGGCGTCGCCGTGCGCGTCCAGCCAGGCGTTGTAGTTGCCGTGCTTGGTCTTGGCGCGGTGCGGGCCCTTGGCCTGGTTCCACTTCGCGACGCCCTTGCGGGAGAAGTGGTGCACGCCCAGGCGCGCGCAGACGGCCTTGACCTCGGGGTCGTCGCCCTCGTCGAGCAGCCACACGTGAAGGAGGCCGCGGTGGCGCAATCTCACCGCCGCTTCGAGGGTCTTGGTGACCATCTCGATCGGCTCCTTGCCGGGCACGAACGAGGTGAGGAAGGCGACGCGGGTGCCGGTCTCGGGCACGACGGGGATCGGGTCGCGGGCCACGAGCGTGGCGTGCGCGTTGGACAGGACGTTCATGCAGCGGAAGAACTCGATCAAGCCGATCGAGACGAGCATGACGACGTCGAGCACGGGCAGGAAGTCATACGCGGGGTAGTCGCGCTCCGTCCAGTGCTCGGGCTGGAGCAGCCAGGCGAGCAGGACGAGGGAGAGCAGCGGCGCCGCGCCGAGCATGAGGGCCGCGCGTATCCGGTGCGGCTCCTGGGAGAGCAGGGAGCGGTACTGGACCTTGTACGGCTTGGCCGGGTCCGGCTGGGTGAGGGGCCCCGCGAGGCGGCTGTAGTGCTCGTAGTCGTAGCGCGGCAGTGACTTCTTGATGCGTCGCAGGCCGCCCGTCCGGTGCGAGAGCACGCGCAGCTGGGTGGTCTGGGACGGGTCGCCCTGCCGCTCGCCCGGTGGCGTCGACGTCATGAGTCATCCCCCCGCACGCGGCTCTCCGCGTGGTCGTCGGTCCTTTCGCCCGCCGCGGTCCCCCTCGACCTGTGCGAGCGCATCAAGTGGTAGGCCACCCCTCGCCCAGGACAGCGAAACGTGGCCTTCCGGTTGCATGATGCCCCCCTTGGCATCCGTTCATGAACGCGGGGACCCCCTGTCCCGGTGTTCATGAGGACTCTCGTCGCACGGGCGGCGTCCGGGTCCCCAACTACCCCGTGTCGCACGCCCCGTGAGAGCCGAGGCTCCGGTGAGCCTTCCGTCAGGGTTCTATGCGCCCTTGCGTGATCGCAAGAGTGAAAGCAAGGAGTTTACCGGTCATATGTGGGGCTGGAGGCCACTGTTGAGGCGGGCGCACTCAGGCGGGTGCGAATGTTGCCGAAGTGTTCGCGTATGGCCCGTTCCGCGCGCAGGACGTCCGAGGAGCGGACCGCGTCGAGGATCTCGCGGTGCTGGCGGCAAGTGATCTTCGGGTCCCTCGGTACGTCGACGAGGTCGGTGCGGACCTTGTGGAAGGCGTCCCAGAACGCCTCCAGGACCTCGCCGAGGAGCCGGTTGCCCAGGCAGCGGTAGAGCGTGGCGTGGAAGGCGCGGTCGGTCTCGGCGCGGACCTCGCCGTCGGGCCCGGCGGCCTCGGCGTCCATGCGGTCCACGAGCGCGTCGAGCTCGGCCAGGTCGGCGGGCGGCAGGGAGCCCGCGAGGCGCGCGATCAGCCCGGTCTCGACGGCCTCGCGCAGCTCCAGGAGCTGGAGCAGGCTGTCCTCGCCGCGGTAGTGCCCGGCCACGGTGCGGAAGGTGAGGCCCTCGATCATCGGGGCCATCGACATCGGCCCGACGTAGGTGCCGAAGCCGTGCCGGATCTCGACGATGCCCATGGCCTGGAGCGCCTTGAGCGCCTCGCGCACCGAGTTCCGGCTGACGCCGAGGCGCTCCATCAGCTCCGGCTCGGTCGGCAGCACGGAG
Source organism: Streptomyces sp. YIM 121038 (assembly GCF_006088715.1). Lineage (NCBI taxonomy): Bacteria > Bacillati > Actinomycetota > Actinomycetes > Kitasatosporales > Streptomycetaceae > Streptomyces > Streptomyces sp. YIM 121038. Next base: position 3,788,545 of record NZ_CP030771.1, on the reverse strand, counting down.
CCGGAGGGCAGCCGCTGGTCGATGATGAGTTTCTTGATCCGCTCCTGGATGTCCCGCGCCATGGGCGCAACGGTAGCGGCAGAACGACGAAAGCCCCCCGTTGGAGACGGGGGGCTTTCGCTGTCTGTGCGCCGCCAGGGACTCGAACCCCGGACCCGCTGATTAAGAGTCAGCTGCTCTAACCAACTGAGCTAGCGGCGCCTGCTGACAGAGATAACTCTACCGGACGTCGAGGGGTGCTCTTGACCACCTGGGTCTCGGGGGTGCTTCCCGGCGGTAGTGCGGGGAGTGGTCCGCGGGGGCCTTTCCTGGGCCCCCTCCATCATTCGGACCGTCAACATGCGATATCCCCGGACAGTTGGAAAACTGACGGATATGCAGATGCGCGGACAATCCTGGCCGGGGGCCTTCCCCGGACACCCCGGCGGATGTGAGGGGAATCGCATGGAGGCCGCTCCGGCATTCGAGGAATTCAGGCCCGCGAGCGACTGCGGCTGCCCGGGCTGCGTGTACTGGCGGCGCGCCGGAATGCACGCGCTGCCGCCGGGGCGCGGCGGCCACCCGGGTGCGCACGGCGCCCGGCGGGCCCTGGTCCTCGCGGCCGCGGCGGGCTCCGTGCTCGGCCCCGGTCAGGCGCCGCCCGCGGCCGCGGCCCCGGTGCGGGATTCGTTTCCGCAGGTGGAAGCGGGTGTGGCGGCCCCGAAGGGGGACGACCCCGGCACCCCGCAGGGCAGGCAGAGCCCGCTGCACGGGACGAGCGCGCACGGCGCCCGGCTGCGCACCACCACCCGGGCCGAGATCATCGGCAGGGCCGGGCAGTGGGTGAACGCGCGGGTCCCGTACAACCTGCGGAGTTTCTGGGCGGACGGCTACCGGCAGGACTGCTCGGGCTTTGTCTCGATGGCCTGGGACCTCGGCGGAAACGAATGGACGGGCACGCTCGACCAGTACGGGACGCGCATCTCGAAGGCGGCCCTCGCGCCGGGGGACATTCTCCTGTTCCACAATCCGGCGAACCCGGAGAGGGGCTCGCACGTGACGATTTTCGGCGGCTGGACGGACTCCACGCGCACCTCCTATCTCGCCTATGAGCAGGCGCGGCCGTACACCCGGAAGAAGGCCACGCCCTACGCGTACTGGAAGGACGCGAACCGCTACCGGGCCTACCGGTACAAGGGCCTGCGGGCGCCGGGGCCCGCGGGTGCCGCCCCGGTGGTGTCCACGCGCTATCCCGGCGCGCGTTCCTTCGGGCCCGGCGCGCGCAACGCGTACGTCACCCGGCTCGGGCGGCTCCTGGTCGCCCGGGGCGGCGCCCCCTTCTACCGGTCGGGGCCGGGGCCCCGCTGGGGCGACGCCGACCGCAGGGCGACCCGGGCGTTCCAGCTGGCACAGGGCTGGACGGGCCGGGACGCGGACGGCATCCCGGGGCCGCTGACGTGGTCGTACCTGGTCACGGGCAAGGGCCGGGACATTCCGGGCGGCCGTGGCACCGGGAGCGGGCAGGGCGTCCCCGGCGCCCCTGGCGTGCCCGCCGCGCCCGCTGTCCCTGTTTTCCCCGGCAAGGCCCACTTCCGGCCCGGGCAGAGCAACGCGTACGTCGAGCTGCTCGGGCGGCAGCTCGTGCGCAAGGGCTTCGGCAAGCACTACGCGGTCGGGCCCGGGCCGCGCTGGGGCGAGGCGGACCGCAGGGCGGTCGAGGCCTTCCAGCGGGCGCAGGGCTGGCGGGGCGGCGCGGCCGACGGGATCCCGGGCCCCGAGACCTGGCGGCGGCTGTTCCGGTGAGGGGCCCGCGCGCGGCGGGGAACCCATGGCGGAGGCGACGGAGGCAGAGATGAGTACGACCACAGAGCGGTCCCCGGAGTCGGACGAAGGCCGGGGGCGCGGCGGCGCGGCGGGGGCCGCGGGCCGCCCGTCCCGCCTCATCCACAGCGAGGCCACCACGGAGATCCCCGTCCATCTGCTGTTCCGCGACGATCCACGGGATCCGGTGGGGGTGGCGCTGCCCTCCGCCGTGGTGCGCGGCGGTGCGGCGCGCCCCCGCGTGCGGCCGGGGCTCCGGGCGGAGGCGGGGCCCCGGGCGGAGGCGGCGGCCAGGGCGGAGGCGGCGCGGCCGTCCGTGCCGCTCCCGCCGCCGGTGCCCGGGGCCGACCCGGACCTCGCCGAGCGGCGCGCCCGGGTGCTGCCCGGCGCGGCCGGGGCGCTCGCCGGTGGCGTGGGCGCGGCCGGATGCGTGCTCGCGCTGTGGTGGGCCGGGGTGCTGCCCCGGGTCCTGCCCGGGGCGCCGGGCCGGGCGGGGGCGCAGGGGATCGGGGCCGCGCAGTGGGCGGTGCTCGCCGGGGCCGGGGCGCTCGCCCTGTTCGGGTTCGGCGGGCTCGCGCGCGGCCGGGTCGGCGGGGCGTGGGTCCTGACCCTGTTCGGCCGGTACCGGGGCAGCGTGCGGCGGACCGGCCTGCTGTGGGTGAACCCGCTGCTGCTGCGCCGCCGCGTGGACGTGCGGCTGCGGCACTGGCGCAGCGAGCCGATGGCCGCCGTGGACCGCTCCGGCGTGGCGCTGCGGGTGGTGGTCCTCGTGGTGTGGCGGGTCAGGGACACCGCGCGGGCCGCGCTCGCCGTCGCGGACCACCAGGAGTATCTGCGCGAGTGCGTGGAGGCGACCGCCGCGCGCGTCCTGTCGCGGCTGCCCGCCGACGCCTTCCACGACGGGGCGCGGGGCGCGGCCGACGGCGGTCCGACGCTGCGCGACGCGGAGGCCGTGGGGGAGGCCCTGACCCGGGCCCTCGCCGCGCAGGCGGAGCCGGTGGGGATCGAGGTCTTCTCCGTACAGCCGACGCGCATCGAGTACGCGCCGGAGGTGGCCGAGGCGATGCACCGGCGCCGGATCGCCGCGCTCGACGCGCGGCACCGCGACAGCGTGCTCACGTCGGTGGTGGACTCCGTCGAGGACACGGTGACGCGGCTGACCGCGCGCGGCCTGGTCGAGCTCGACGACTACGAGCGCAAGGCGCTGGTGAAGGATCTGACGGTGGCGTTCTACACGGGGCACGGCGAACGCTGATCACCGACAGCACCGACAGCACCGACAGCACCGACAGCACCGACAGCACCGACAGCACCGACAGCACCGACAGCACCGACAGCACCGACAGCACCGACAGCGCCGACAGCGCCGACAGCGCCGACCAAGCCGAGCGCCTCGGGACCGGGACGGCCCGGTCCCGAGGCGCTCGGCGTCGGCGTACTTGCCGAAGTGTGCCGGAACCGGCTGGTGGAACGGCAGTTGACGGGTGGGCGCGGCCCGTCGGCGGCGCGGGCATGGGCGCAGGCGGCGACGGCCCCCTCCGTGAACTTGTGGAGGAATCGCGGGGACGGTGCGACCGGATCGCCTCCACGGTTGGTATGGACATGTTCAACTAACCGCAATAATCTGAGACTTGGTCTAGACCGCACATCCCCGTAGGTCCAGACCATGCGAATCGCACCCCGCGTGGCACCGGAACCATCCGTCACACGGCAGCTCAGCACGACCGTCAGCGCGCACGGCTCACAGAACTACCCCCACGTTGTTCAGGAGCGCAGCATGCGAAAGAAGATGTCCGCCGCCATGCTCGGGATGGCGACGGTCGGAGCGTTCGTGCTCTCGACCGGCGGCGCCAGCAGCCATGGCTACACCGACCTGCCCGCAAGCCGTCAGATCAACTGCGCCAAGGGCGTGGTGACAGGCTGCGGTTCAATACAGTACGAACCGCAGAGCGTCGAGGGCCCCAAGGGCTTCCCGGCGGGCGGCCCCGCCGACGGAAAGCTCTGTTCCGCCGGACTCGCCGGCTTCAGCTCGCTCAACAAGGCGACGCAGCCGAACGGCAACGCGTGGCCCACGACGAAGGTGTCCGGCGGCCAGAGCTACAGCTTCCGCTGGCAGTTCACCGCGCGCCACCGCACCACGGACTTCCGGTACTACATCACCAAGCAGGGCTGGAACGAGAGCCAGCCCCTGACCAGGGCGGCGCTCGACACCCAGCCGTTCCTCACCGTCCCCTACAACAGCCAGCAGCCGCCCGCGACCCTGTCGCACAGCGGCACGATCCCGAGCGGCCGCAGCGGCCACCACGTGATCCTCGCTGTCTGGACGATCGCGGACACGGGCAACGCGTTCTACGCCTGCTCCGACGTGAACTTCTGAGACCGCGAGCACCTGGTTCAGAGGTTCTCCTGAGGATCTCCGCCACCCCCCACGGGTAGGTTCTGCGCACGCCGTACGTGACCGCGACGGCGTGCGCGGGACTTATCGGGGGATCCTCATGGACGCGTTCTTCTACCTCATACCGCTGTTCATGGCGGGCGTGGCCGTCGTCATGGCGGTCGCGATCCTCAGGCGCTCGGCCGAGGTGCGGCGCGCCTGGCGCAGCGGCCTGACCGCCGAGGCGCGCTGTCTGCGCACCTACACCACGACCTCCGGGCACCGCGACCACGTGTCCACGACCCTCCACCACGTCTACGAGTTCGCCGCCCGCGACGGCCGCACGGTCCGCTTCGAGGAGGAGAACGGCCCGGCGACGGTCGTCCAAGGCGACATCGTGACCGTGTACTACACCCCGGACCGGCCCGAGCGGGCGACCGCGCACGCGCCGCGGCCGGTCGCGAACACGCTGACCACGGTCGCCGTGCTCTGCTTCCTCGGCCTGTTCGCCGCCTTCTGCCTCTCCTTCGCCGCCGGAGCGCCCGCTGTCGTCTCCGACAGCTTCAGCTGGGGCGACGGCGTGAGCGTCGACGACGACCCGGCCGCCGACGTGCCGTGGGAGTCCGACCCGGAGATCGAAGTGCCCTGAGGCGCCCGGCTAGCGTGACCGCGTGAAGCACACGTTGCGGTGCGCGGCCTACGTGCTGTCCGGGGCCGCGCTGGGAGCACCCCTCCTCGTCGCCCTGGCCACCGGCCTCGCCCTCGGCCTGGCCGCCAGCCTCGTCGTGGTGGGCATCCCCCTGCTCGCGCTCCTCGCGCTCGCGGGCGTGCCCGTGGCGGCCCTGGAGCGCCGCCGCGCCCGGCTCGTGCGGCCGGAGCCCCTTGCCGGCCCGCACCGCGTCCCCGAGGCCCCGGGGCTCGCGGCCTGGCTGCGGCTGCGGGTGCGGGAGCAGGCGACCTGGCGGGAGTTGGCGTACGCCGTCCTGATGGCCTGCGTGCTGTGGCCCCTCGACCTGGCCGTCGCCGCCTGCACGCTGGGGCTGCCCCTCGCCCTGGCCGCCGCGCCCGCCCACCTCGCGCTCGCGGGCGGCCCCGGGGGCGGCGGCGTCCGGCCCGCGAAGCTGTGGTTCGTCGCGTCCTACCCGGCGGCCTGCGGCACCGCCCTGCTCGGCCTGGCCCTGCTCGCCGCCCTGGCCTACCCGCTCGGCGCGTACGCCACCGCCCGCGCCGCCGTCGCCCGGCTCCTGCTCGCCCCGCGCGAGGCCGAGACCGAGGCGCGGCTCGCCGAGGTCACCCGGTCCAGGGCCCGGCTCGTCGCCGCCTTCGAGGCCGAGCGCCGCCGGGTGGAGCGGGACCTGCACGACGGGGCGCAGCAGCGGCTCGTCGCCCTCAGCATGGGCCTCGGCCTCGCCCGCCTCGACGCCGAGCCGGGCAGCCCGCTGGCGGTCCGGCTCGCCGCGGCCCACCAGGAGGCCGACCGGGTCCTCGCCGAACTGCGCGAGCTGATCCGGGGCATCCACCCGCGCGTCCTCGCGGACTACGGCCTCGCGGCCGCCGTGGAGGACGCCGCCGACCGCTCGCCCGTGCCCGTCGACACCGACGCGGACCTGCCCCGGCTGCCCGAACCCGTGGAGTCCGCCGCGTACTTCGCGGTCCGCGAGGCCCTCGCCAACGTCGCCCGGCACAGCGGCGCCGCACGGGCCGAGGTGCACGCCCGGCACACGGGCGGCGCCCTGCGGCTGCGGGTGCGCGACGACGGGCGCGGCGGCGCCGACCCCGCGCGGGGCACCGGGCTGACCGGTCTCGCCGACCGCCTCGCCGTCCTCGATGGCACACTGACCGTCACCAGTCCGCCCGGCGGGCCGACCGTCCTGTCCCTGGAGATACCGTGCGACCCGATGCCGCCCGCGCCCGCCGCGTAGTCCTCGCCGAGGACAGCGTGCTGCTGCGCGAGGGCCTCGTCGGGGTGCTCACCCGCTTCGGGCACGAGGTCGCCGCCGCGGTCGGCGACGCGGACGCGCTGCGCCGGGCCGTCGCCGAGCACGGCCCTGACGTCGTCGTCACCGACGTGCGGATGCCGCCCGGCTTCCAGGACGAGGGGCTGCGCGCCGCGCTCGCCCTGCGCGCCGAGCGGCCGCACCTGCCGGTCCTCGTGCTCAGCCAGTACGTGCAGCGTTCGTACGCCGCCGAGTTGCTGGACACCGGCGACGGCGTCGGCGTCGGCTATCTGCTCAAGGACCGGGTCGGCCAGGTCGAGCAGTTCGTGGACGCCTTCACCCGGGTCGCCGACGGCGGCACGGTCGTGGACCCCGAAGTCGTACGGCAGTTGCTGCGGCGCAGGCGCGACCCGCTGGAGCGGCTCACGCCGCGCGAGCGCGAGGTGCTCGCGCTGGTCGCGGAGGGCCGGTCCAACGCCGCGATCGCCGCCGAACTCGTCGTCACCGAGGCCGCCGTGGGCAAACACATCGGCAACATCCTCGGCAAGCTCGACCTGCCCGTCACCGACGGCACGCACCGGCGCGTGCTCGCCGTCCTCACGTACCTCAGGTCCTGACTACGATCCCGGGCATGAGCATGTCGGAGCAAGAGCCCGCGGAGCGCGGGGCCCGCACCCCGCGCCAGGCACGGCGACTGCGCGTCGCCGCCGCCACCGCGGGGATGGCGGTGGCGGCGGTGCTGCTTGCTGTGCGCCTGCTGGACAGAGCGTCCGTTCTGGTCGTAGGCGTGTACGGGCTGCTGCTCATCCTGTGCGGAGTCGTCGTCGAACTGAGCCGCCGCGGCCGCACCAGGCTCGGCAGTTACCTCCTCGGCTGCGGGCTCGCCGTCGCCGTCGTCATGGACGTCATCGTGCTCTCCTGAGGAGCGGGCGCGGCCGCCTCGTGCTCCGTCCTGACCTTGGCCGGGGCCTCCTTGAGCCCGTACCGCCGGTGCAGCCGCCGCAGGAACGGCGGGGCCCACCACGCCCGGTCGCCGAGCAGCGTCATCGCGGCGGGCACGAGGAGCATCCGTACGATCGTGGCGTCGATCAGGACCGCGAGCGTCAGGCCCAGGCCGATCTGCAGGATCGGCGAGAAGCCGCCCGTCATGAAGCCGCCGAAGACGATGGCGAGCAGCAGCGCGGCACAGGTCACCACGCGGCCCGAGCGGCGCAGCCCCTCGACGACCGCCTCGTGCGCGTCCCCGGTCGCCTCCCAGGACTCCCGCATCCGCGACAGGATGAACAGCTCGTAGTCCATGGCGAGCCCGAACGCGATCGCGACGATCAGCGGCGGCGCGGTCAGGCTGAGCGCGCCGAGCCCCTCGCCGCCGAGCAGCGAGGCCCCGTGCCCGTCCTGGAACACCCAGGTCACCACGCCGAGCGCGGCCCCCAGGCTCAGGAGCGTGGTCAGCAGCGTCCGCAGCGGGCTGAGCAGCGAGCCGGTGAAGGCGAAGAGCAGCGCGAACAGCCCCCCGAGCACGGTGAGCACGGCCCAGGGCGCCCGGTCGGCGAGCATCGCCCGGAAGTCCACGAGCCGGGCCGCGGTGCCGGTCACCTGGGCCGGCTCGCCGTCGCGCAGGTCGCGCACCCGCTCGACGAGGGCGGTGGCGTCCGGCCCGTCCGCCGAGCCGGTCGGGGTGAGCCGCACCAGCGTCGAACCGTTCGGCAGGCGCTCGCTGTCCGACCGGGTGACCCCGGACAGGGCGCGGATCTCCCGCGCGTAGGCGGGGTCGGCGCCGGGCCGGATCATGACGTCGACGGTGTTCACGTCCGTGCCCGCGGGGAAGTGCTCGTGCACGGCGTCGTAGAGCTGCCGGGCCTCGGTGTCGTGAGGCAGCTGGCGGGCGTCGCCGATCTCGATGCGCAGGCCGAGGGCGGGCGTCGCGAGCACGGCGAGCCCGGCGACCACGGTGACCAGGACGGCGTAGGGACGCCGGGCCGAGAAGCGGGCGAGCCGGGCGAAGAGCGCGCCGGGCTCCGCCGGCCGCTTCCGCAGCCGGGCCTTCGCGCGCTTGGGCGTCAGCTTGCCGCCGAACAGGGCGAGCAGCGCGGGCAGCAGCGTCAGGGCCGCCAGCATGTCGACCACGACGACCGCGCCCGCCGCGAGGCCCATGCTCCGCAGGAACGGGCTGGGGAACCACACCAGGCCCGACAGGCACACCGCCACCGTCAGGCCGGAGAACAGCACGGTCCGTCCGGCGTGCGCGACCGTCGCGTGCACGGCGCGTACGACATCCGGCTCACGCCCCCGTTCCTCGCGGAACCGCACCACCATGAGGAGCGCGTAGTCCACCGCGAGGCCGAGGCCCAGCATCGACACCACCTGCACCGCGTACACGGAGATGTCCGTGACCTGGCTGAACGCGAACAGCGTCAGGAACGCCCCGGCCACCCCGCTCACCGCCACGAGCAGCGGCAGCCCGGCCGCCCGCAGCCCGCCGAAGATCAGCAGCAGGGCGAGCAGCACCGCGGGCAGGGTGATCAGCTCGGCGCGCGCCACGTCCTCCTGGGCCCGCCCGCCCATCTGGTCGCCGAGCAGCGGATCGCCGCTGACCGCCACGTCGACGCGGTCGTCGGCCGCCCCGGCGATCTCCCGCAGCCGGTCGGCGGCGTCGTTCACCGCGTGGATCTCGTCGCGGTCGGAGAGGTCGCCCTCCAGCGTGACGGGGATCAGGAGCACCTTCCCGTCCTCGGCGACGAGGCCCTTGCCGGTGTACGGGTCGAGGACGCGGTCGACGCCCGGCAGGCCGCGCAGGTCGGCGAGCGCGTCGGCCACCGCGGTCCGCACCTCGGGGGCGCGCACCGAGCCGTCCGCGCCGCCCGTGACGGACGCCGTGAAGGACTCCCCGCCCGGCGTGAGCGGCCCGAGCACCTCGCTCGTGACCGCGGACTCGCTGCCGGGCACGTCCTCCACGGACGAGTTGAGGTCGCCGAAGACCCGCGTACCGAAGCCGAATCCGACGGCGAGCAGCAGAAACCAGACCAACAGCACCAAGACCGGACGCCGGGTGGCCGTCCGGGACAGCTTGGCGAGCATGACCGCTCCTAACTGGCCCCAGGGGCCGGGGCGAAGACTGTTCTCGGCCATACCTTCGCCCGGCGCCGGCACCCGCCGGATCGCCGTGGGGAGCGGTCTTCGGGGACGCGGTCCCTGGGTCGCGCGAGGGAGGGCGCGGGCCGCGCTCCCTCCGGCGGGGGAGGACCGCTCAGCGGCCCTGGTCCCCGGGCACCACGAGCCCGTGCTCGTAGGCGCAGATCACCGCCTGGACGCGGTCCCGCAGCGCCAGCTTCGACAGGACGTTGCTGACGTGGGTCTTCACGGTGTGCTCGCTGACCACGAACTCCGCCGCTATCTCCGCGTTCGACAGGCCGCGGGCGAGCAGCCGCAGCGTCTCCTCCTCGCGGGCGGTGAGCACCCCGAGGTGGTGCGAGGGGCCCGCGGCGGACGAGGGGGACGGTGCCGCCGCCTCGCCGGGGCGGCCGCGGCGCACGAAGTCCGCGACCAGACGGCGGGTCACGGACGGGGCGAGCAGCGAGTCCCCGGCGGCGACGACGCGGACCGCGTGCACCAGGTCGTCCCTGCGCACGTCCTTGAGCAGGAATCCGCTCGCGCCCGCGTACAGGGCGTCGTAGACGTACTCGTCGATGTCGAAGGTCGTCAGCATCACCACCCGGCAGCCGGACTCCGCGCACACCACGCGGGCGGCCTCGATGCCGTCGACGCCGGGCATGCGGACGTCCAGGAGCAGCACGTCCGGCGTCAGACGGCGCACGGCGGCGATGGCCTCGGCGCCGTCGCCCGCCTCGGCCACCACCTCGATGCCGGGCTGCGCGTCAAGGATCATCGCGAAGCCGCTGCGCACCAGCTCCTGGTCGTCGGCCACCACCACGCGGATGCTCATGCGCCAAGGATGCCGTGGGCAGCCGCGCCGCGACACGGAATCCGCCTCCCGCGGCGGGTCCCACGTCGACCCGGCCGCCACAGGCCGCGGCGCGCTCGCGGATGCCGACCAGGCCGTAGCCCCCGCCGGTGCCCCGCGCGGCCCCCGTGCCGTCGTCCGTCACCGTCAGCGCCAGTTCCCGTGGTGACCAGGCCACTTCCACGGTCACCAGGCTCGCTCCCGCGTGTTTCAGTACGTTCGTCAGCGCCTCCTGGGCCAGGCGGTACGCGGCCACGTCGACGTCGGCGGCCAGCGGGCGCGTCTCGCCGGACTCCTTCAACCGCACGGTGACGCCCGCCTGTTCGACGCGGGCCAGCAGCGCGGGCAGCGCCGCGAGGGCGGGCTGGGGCCCCCGGCCGCCGTCCGGGGAGCCGTCGCCGTCCGCCTCCCGCAGCACCCCGAGTATCCGGCGCAGCTGCTCCATCGCGTCCCGCCCGGCCGCGCCGATCGCCTCGAACGCCCGCTCCGCGCGCCCCGGATCGGCCCGCACCACCACGGGGCCCGCCTCGGCCTGCACCACCATGACGCTCACGGCGTGCGCCACCACGTCGTGCATGTCCCGGGCGATCCGGGCCCGTTCACGGGCCACGGCCCGCGCGGTCTCGCCGGCCCGCTCCCGCTCCAGGCGCAGCGCCCGGTCCTCCAGGGCCGCGGTGTAGGCGCGCTGCACCCGGGCCAGTACCCCGAAGCCGTACGCGCTGACGAAGCTCAGCAGGTGGAAGGCGTACTCGAAGGGCTCGGCCCGCTCCCGGAACGTCATCGTGGCCGTCGCGCCGATCAGCCAGGTGGCGAGCACGACGCGCCGCTGCACGGGCTTGCCGACGACGGCGAGGGTGTAGAGCGCGACCAGGCCGCCGTAGGCGACGTCCGGCGGCGGCGCCCGGTAGACGGCCATCGCGGGCGTGAACACGCTCACCAGATAGACGCTGAGCATCGGCGCGCGCCGCCGCCACGCCAGGGGCACCGCGGTGCCCGCGCCCAGCAGGAAGCCGATCGGCGAGAGCCGGTCGTCGCCCTCGTGGGGGAAGAGGAACTGCAGGGACGTGGCGAACAGGACGAGGGCGGCGAGGGCCCCGTCCGTGAGGTACGGGTGGAACGAGTGGAACGAATGGAACGGGTGGTGACGGCGGCGTGCCGGTCCAGGTCTCGGCACGGACGTTCGCTGCATGCGGCGGCTCCCTCGCGCGGGGGTTGCCAGTTCAGCACGGGCGGCGGGCCGCGTCCTCGCCGGTGCGGGGGATATCCGGCGCCCCGGCGCGCGGCCCGCGCGGGGGAGGTCAGCAGCGCCGGTACACGTACGCGTCCTCCCCGGCGGGGCTCACGTCGCGGTCGCGCAGGACGATGGAGAGCTTGTCGCCCCAGCGGCGGCACGCGGCCTCGAAGCCCTTCTTCTCGTACTCGACGTCGAAGACCTTCCGCCCGTACACCGCCGCGTAGTCGCCGCACTCGCCGTACTGGCCGCACTCCTCGGCGACGGCGAAGTCGAAGCCGAGCTTCGCGTCCAGGAACTCGGTGGTGTTCTTCTGCGCGATGGCCAGGCCCCGGTCGTGGGCCCTGCGCACGAGGAGCCGCGCGAAGGCCCGGCCGTCGGCGGCCTTGAGACGGCCGTCGGAGCGCGCGTAGGAGTCGAGGTTGTCGGGCTCCACGGCGTCGAAGCCGGCGCGGGCGCAGCCGTCGATCCACGGGCCGACGACGGTGAGCAGGGCCTTGCGCTTGGCGGCGGTGGAGATGTCGAGGAGCGGCTCCTTCCAGTCCTCGTCGATCACGGGCTCGCCGTCGGAGTCGCGCAGCAGCAGGCCGGGGTGGTTCTCGCGCCACCACGCGGCGGTCCTGCCGCCGGGCTGGGCCTGGAAGGCGTTCACGTAGCAGATGTTGTAGCGGCCGGGGACGGGCTTCGCCGCGCGGTCGCGGGAGACGGCCCGGACGCCGTCGGGCGGCGGGTAGGCGCCGCCGAGCTGGTAGTCGAAGGCGGCACCGGCGCGGGGCGCCTGCGGCGCGCGGTCGGGCCTTTCGGGGGACGAGTCGTCGCTGGAGCAGCTGGTGAGGAGGGCGGTGGCGAGAGCGAGGGCCCCGAGGGCACGGGCCGGGCGGCTGAGCGACATGTGATCCTCCTCGAGGAGCAGGCGTGTGGAGAGCGCCCCGGTAGGGGCGCGGGGAACTGCGCGACAAGCCACGATGCACCCGCAGCCGAGAGACGACTATCGCGGCAGGCGGGGCGGGGCGCTCAGCCCCGGCCACCCGCAACCCGCCCGATCAGGGCGAAGGGCGGCTCGTCGGCCAGGTAGAAGTGCCCGCCGGGCAGCGTGAACCGCTCGAAGGCGGCCCGGGTGGTCTCCCGCCAGGCCTCGGCCTGCTCGACGCGCACCCGGCCGTCGGCGTCACCGAGCAGAACGGTGACGGGGCAGTCGAGCGGGGCGGCGTCCACCGGGGCCGTGTACCCCGCGACCATGCGGAAGTCCGCGCTCACGTACGGCATGACCAGCTCCAGGAAGAGCGGGTTGTCGAGCAGCTCCGCCTCCGTGCCGCCGAGGCGGCGCAGGATGTCGAGGACCTTCGCGTCGTCGAGGGCCGCGGCCTCCTCGGGCGAGCCCTGCGCGGTGTGCGGGGCCCGGGAGGCGGAGGCGAAGAGGTGCTCGGGGCGGGCGCCCCCGGCCTGCCAGATCCGCGCGACCTCGTACGCGACGGTGGCGCCCATGCTGTGCCCGAAGAAGACCGTGGGCCGTCCGTCGGGGAGCGGCCGCAGCTCCCGGGCGAGGTCGCGGGCCAGCTGCCGCAGATCGGTGGCGGGCGGCTCGGCGATGCGCTCGCCGCGCGCCGGGTAGCAGACCGCGTGCACCTCGAAGTCGGGCAGGGCCTTGCCCCAGGTGCGGAAGAAGTGCGGCGAGCCGCCCGCGTGCGGGAAGCACACGAGGCGCCGGGCCGCGAAGGGCCGTGGTTCCACGACGGTCGTCCACACCATGTTGTCCCCCCACCACCGGTACCTGGTCGACATCCGATGATCGCACGCGCGGCCGACGCCCGCGGAAACACGAAGAGGGCCCCTCCGGAAACCGGAGGGGCCCTCTTGAAGCCAGCATCGAGTGGGTGACCCGATCGCTAGTGCGCCGCCAGGGACTCGAACCCCGGACCCGCTGATTAAGAGTCAGCTGCTCTAACCAACTGAGCTAGCGGCGCCTGCTGACGAAGAAAATATTACCCGGTCCGCGGGGGTGCTCATGACCACCGGCTCAGATCGCCAGGGAGAGCAGCACCGGGGCCGCCTTGCGGTTCAGCGTCTCCGCGGCCTCCCGCAGCCGGTGCGCGCGCTCGACCGGCAGGGACAGGGCCAGACAGCCGACGGCCTCGCCCGCCGTGACGGGAACGGCGGCGCAGACCGTGCCGACCGCGTACTCCTGGATGTCGAGGACGGGGACCGTGGGGGCCTGGGCGGCGAGCTTCGTCAGCAGCACCCGCTCGTTCGTGATCGTCCGCGAGGTGAGCCGGGGCATCTTGTGGCGGGCCAGGTGGTCCCGGCGCGCGGCCACGTCCAGCTGGCCGAGCAGGCTCTTGCCGACCGCGCACGCGTGGCCCGCGACGCGGAAGTCCACCCACTCGTTGACCTTCGGCGTGCGGGGGCCGTCCGCGACGTCCATGACCCGGATCTCGCCGTCCACGTACCGGCTCACGTACACGGCGGCGCCGATCGAGTCGCGCAGGCCGACGAGGGTGCTCTGGAGCTTCTCGCGCAGGGCGCGGCCGCGCTCGTGGGCGGAGCCGAGCCGGTTGAGGGCGGCGCCCGTCACATACGCCCCGTCCGCGAGCTGCTCCACGTACCCCTCGCGGAGCAGCATGCGCAGGAGCGGGGCGAGCCGGGCCGGGGGCAGGGCGGCGTGCCGGGCCAGTTCGCCGTCGGTGACGCCGGTGCCGCGGCGCGCGACGAGTTCGAGCACGCGCAGGGCGTGCTGCACCGACCGGTGCGCTGTCGTCGGCTCGTGCTGGAGTGTCACGGCTCTCCCCCTCGACCCCTCGTGGCCCCGGTGGCCCGGTGATCCCTGGACACTACGGTTTCCGGACAGCTGGACCCTGTCCACCATAACCGCCAAATCGCCTGCTGGTAGGGGGCGTTGGAGGTTTCTACGGCGTTCCCGGCGCGCCCCGGCGGGGCGCGCCGGGAAAATCCCGACGTGGGCGCCGCTCAGAGCACCGCGGACAGGAACTCGCGGGTCCGGTTGTGCTCGGGGTCGGTGAAGATCTTCTCCGGCGGGCCGGACTCGATCACCCGGCCCGCGTCGAACATCAGGACCTGGTCGGAGATGTCCCGGGCGAAGTTCATCTCGTGGGTCACGCAGAGCATGGTGATGTCCGTGGTGTGCGCGATGTCCCGCAGCACGTCGAGGACCCCGGCGACCAGCTCCGGGTCGAGCGCCGACGTCACCTCGTCCAGGAGGAGCACCTGCGGGCGCATCGCGAGGGCGCGGGCGATGGCGACCCGCTGCTGCTGGCCGCCGGAGAGCTGCGTCGGGTAGGAGTCGCACTTGTCGCCGAGGCCGACCAGGTCGAGCAGGTCGCGGGCGCGCTGCTCGGCCTCGTCCTTGGGCAGGCCGAGGACGGTGACGGGGGCCTCCGTGATGTTGCGAAGCACCTTCATGTTCGGGAAGAGGTTGAACTGCTGGAAGACCATCCCGATGTTCTTGCGGACCTCGCGGACGTGCTTCTCGCCCGCGGGCACGAGCCTGCCGTTCTTCTCCTCGTGCGTCAGATACGTGCCGCCGACCTTGATCGTGCCCTCGTCCGGCTTGATCAGGGTCATGAGCAGCCGCAGGATCGTCGTCTTGCCGGAGCCCGACGGGCCGATCAGCGTCACGTGCTTGCCGGAGGCCACGGAGAAGTCCAGCTCGTCCAGGACCGTGTTCGAGCCGAAGCGCTTGACGACCTTGTCGAAGCGGATCAGCTCGCTGCCGTCGACGGCCGGGTTCGCCCGGTCTTTGGAGAGGTGGGTGTCAGCGGACAAGACGGCGCTCCAGGGCTCGCAGGAGGAGGGAGGACGGATAGGCGATGAGGATGAAGGCGACGCCGACGACGGTCAGCGCCTCCGTGTACTGGAAGGTCTGCGCCGCCTCGAGCCGCGAGCGCTGGAGCAGCTCCAGGACGCCGATGCCGGAGAGCAGCGGGGTGTCCTTGAGCATCGCGATGACGTAGTTGCCGAGCGCGGGGACCACGCGGCGGATCGCCTGCGGCAGGATCACCGCGGTCCAGGTGCGCGGGTACGACAGGCTCAGCGCCTTGGCCGCCTCCCACTGGCCGACGGGCACGGCCTCGATGCCCGCGCGGTAGACCTGCGCGGTGTACGTCGAGTAGTGCAGGCCGATCGCGAGCGTGCCGGTGGTCTCGGCGGAGAACTGGATGTTCCACTCCGGCAGCACGAAGAACAGGAAGAAGAGCTGCACCAGCAGGGGCGTGTTGCGGATGAACTCGGTGATCAGGCCGACCGGCCAGCGGATGAACCGCGTCGGCGCGCGGAAGGCGAGCGCCCACACGAGCCCCAGCGAGAAGGCGATCAGCGAACCGAGCACGAGCGCCTGGAGGGTGACGAGCACCCCGTCCCAGAAGTGCGGCATGAAGTCGGCGACCGCGCCCCAGTCCCATGTGTCCGTACCGTGGTTCATCGCGCGGCACCCCCGCCCGTGACGCCCGTGGCACCGGCGCTGCCCGCGGCACTTGAGGTGGCCGTGACGCCCGCCGTGCTCAACTCACTCGACTTGGCGCTCGGCTGACGGAACCTCAGCCACGGGCCGAGGCCCTGGCGCGGCTCCGGGAACTGCCCGATCCCGGCCTTGGCCCTGCGCTCAAGGAGCTTCATGCCGCGCGTGAGCAGGAAGGCGAGCACGAAGTAGATGACCAGCGTGATCGAGTAGATCTGCGCGCTCTCGGTGGTCGCGAGCCGCACCAGGTACGCCGCGAAGGACACGTCGCCGATGCCGAGCAGCGACACCAGGGCGGTGCCCTTGAGCAGCTCGACGAGCAGGTTGCAGAACGACGGGATCATCTCCGGGACCGCCTGCGGCAGCAGGACGAGCCGCATCCGCTGCCACGGCGTGAAGCTCAGCGCGACCCCCGCTTCGCGCTGCGCCGGAGCCACCGCGTTCAGGGCGCCGCGCACGATCTCGGCGCCGTACGCGCCGTAGGAGAGCCCGAGGGCGAGCACGGCCGCCCACATCGGCACCAGCGCCCAGCCCGCGAGCTGCGGCAGGACGAAGAAGATCCAGAACATCAGGATCAGGGCGGACACGCCCCGGAAGACCTCGGTGTAGAACGCGGCGAAGAACCGCACCGCGCGCGAGCGGTGCGTGCGCGCCATGCCGATGCCGAAGGCGACCGCGGTGGCGAGCGCCGCGCTGTAGACGGTCAGCTGAACGGTGATCCAGATGCCCGGCAGGACCCAGTGTTCCCAGAGGCCCGCTGTCATCGGCACAGCTCCTTGGCGGTCAGGGTGGTCATCTCGGCCTCCGTGAAGCCGAACGGCTTGAGCACCCGGAAGAGCTCGCCGCTCTTCTTCATCTTGTGGATCTCCACGTTGAAGGCGTCCCGCAGCCCGGTGTCCGTGGGCCGGAACGTGAAGCCGCCGCCGTCGACGTGCTTCTCGCCGTCGATGACGGGCGCGAACGGCTCGGTGGCCTCGGCCCTGCGGCTCTTGCGCACGACCTGGCGCGCGGTCAGGGCGGTGCCGCCGAACACGTCGATGCGCCCGGCCTCGACCGCGTTCAGGCCCGCGACCTGGTCCTGGAGGATGACGATGTCGCTCTCCGCGTACCCCGCGGCGACGGCGTACGCGATCTCGGCGTACCCGGTGCCCGTCCCGAACCTGGCCTTCTTCCGCACCACGTCCTGGTACGTGCGCAGCCCCTTCGGGTTGCCCTTGCGGACGATGAAGGAGTCCAGCATCTGGTACTCGGGATCGGAGAAGATGACCTGCTGGCAGCGCTCCTTGTTGATGTACATCCCGGCGGACACGACGTCGAACTGCTGCGTCTTGAGCCCCGGTATCAGCGAGCTGAAGTCGGTCGCGACGGGCTGCACGCGGCCGACGCCGAGCCGCTTGAAGATGATCTTCGCGAGCTCCACCGCCTCGCCGGTGAAGTCCCCCTCGTCGTTGATGTACCCGTACGGTGCCTCGCCCGCGATGCCGAGCCGCACCGTGCCCTGCGACTTCAGGCGGGCCAGCGTGTCCCCGGTGGGGATGCGGCTGCAGCCCGCCGCGCCCAGCGCGCCGACCGCGCCGAGGGCGGCGGCGGACGCCAGGACCGCACGCCGGGGCGGGCCCGGCGCGCGCCCGGGTCTGCGCCCGTCCGCCCGTCCGCTCGCCGTCTTGATGGGGTTGCTCAGTGGTGGAGCCATGGGCGCGCGGCTACCCGACCCGACGCGAGATATGCGGATCAATTCAGGCCCCGCCGGGATCCCGGGGCCCGGCGGACGTCCTCTTGACGCGGGCCGCGCCCCCGGGAGGACCATGGGGCGCATGGCAGACCGCTACATCGAAGTCGCCCTGGCCAAGCGCGGTGTCCGGGCCACGGCGCGGCTCCTCGACGACAAGGCTCCGGTGACCTGCGCGGCCGTGTGGGACGCGCTGCCGCTCAGCGGCGAGGTGTACCACGCGAAGTACGCCCGCAACGAGATCTACGCCCTCTTCCCGCCCTTCGCCCCCGAAGAGCCCCCGCTGGAGAACCCCACCATCACGCCCATCCCGGGCGACCTGTGCTACTTCACCTTCGCCGGCACCGAACTGGGCACGGCGTCGCACGGCTACGACACCCCGCCCCCGAGCGGCACGGTCGTCGACCTCGCCCTCTTCTACGAGCGCAACAACCTGCTGGTCAACGGCGACGTCGGCTGGGTCCCCGCCATCGTCTGGGGCGAGGTCGTGGACGGCCTCGCGGCGCTGGCCGAGGCCTGCAACGACCTGTGGCGCACCGGAGCCCAGGGGGAGACCCTGAGCTTCCGGCGGCGCCCCTCGGACACGGGCGGCTAGGCCACCGGCCCGGGGCGCGGGATCGCCGCCGCCCCGGCCTCGTACAGCGCGTGGGCGGCCCGCAGCACCACGTCGTCGGCGAACCGCGCCCCGACCAGCTGCATCCCCACGGGCAGGCCGTCCCCGTCCACCCCGCACGGCACCGTCGCCGCGGGCTGCTGGGTGAGGTTGAAGGGGTAGGTGAACGGGGTCCACCCCGTCCACCGCCGCGCCCCGCTGCGCGGCGGCACCTCGACGCCCGCCGCGAAGGCCGTGACCGGCAGCGTCGGCGTGACCAGCAGGTCGTACGTCTCGTGGAAGCGGCCCATGCGCCGCCCCAGCTCCATCCGGACGTCCACCGCCGCGAGGTAGTCGAGGGCGCTGAACCGCGCGCCCTGCCCGCACACCTCCCGCAGCGCCGGGTCGAGCAACTCCCGGCGCGCGGGCGGCAGCTGCTGCACGACCCGGGCCGCCCCGCTGAACCACAGCGTGTGGAAGGCCTCCACCGGGTCGGCGAAGTCGGGGTCGGTCTCCTCGACGTACGCGCCGAGCGAGGCGAGGGCCTCCACGCCCGCGCGCACGGCCGCCGCCACCGCGGGCCGCACCGCGACCTGCCCGCCGAGCGTCGGCGAGTACGCCACCCGCAGCCCCCGCACCCCGCCGCGCAGCGCCTCCCGGAAGGTGCCCCCGCGCGGGCCCAGACAGGACCAGTCCCGGGCGTCGGGAAGCCCGATCACGTCCATGAGCAGCGCCGCGTCCGCCGCGTCCCGCGTCATCGGCCCCACGTGCGAGAGCGTCCCGAACGAGGACGGGGGGAACAACGGCACCCTCCCGTACGTCGGCTTGAGCGCGAAGATCCCGCAGAACGCGCCGGGGATCCGCACCGAGCCGCCGCCGTCCGTGCCGAGCGACAGCGGCCCCGCGCCGAGAGCCACGGCCGCCGCGCTGCCGCCGCTGGAGCCGCCCGCGGTGCGCGTGGTGTCGTACGGATTGCGGGTGATGCCGTGCCGGGGGCTGTCCGTGACGCCCTTCCAGCCGAACTCGGGCGTGGTCGTCTTGCCGACGAACACCGCGCCCTGCTCGCGCAGCCGCGCCACGGACGGCGCGTCCTCGTCCCACGGGCCCTCCTCGCCGACGCACCGGGAGCCGCGCAGCGTGGGCGCGCCGCGCTGGAGCAGGATGTCCTTGACCGTGACCGGCACCCCGTCCACGAGCCCGAGCGGCTCGCCCGCGCGCCAGCGCTCCGCGCTCTCCCGCGCCCCCGCGAGCGCCGCCTCCGCGTCGGTCCGGACGAACGCGTTCACCGAGGGCTGGATCTCCTCGGCCCTGCGCAGCACCGCGCGCGTCGCGTCGACGGGGCTGAACTCGCCCTTGCGGTAGCCATCGACGAGTTGTACGGCGGTCAGTTCGGCGAGCTCAGTCATGCACGCTCCTGGAAGAGGCCCGACGGGGGGACGGCGCCGGGGGAACTCGGGGGACGCGTGATCCCTGCCCACTCGCGCCCGCGGTCAGTGCCCCGGAACGTATCCGCGTTCCTTGTCGACGACGTTCGGCAGCGGCCGCCCCGCCTCCCACCGGCCGTACAACGCCACGAACTGCGCGCCGAGTTCGTCGCGCCAGCCCACGGTGTCGCCGCTCATGTGCGGGGACACCAGCAGCCCGGGAGCCGTCCACAGCGGGCTGTCCGGCGCCAGCGGCTCGTGCTCGAAGACGTCCAGGGCCGCGCCCGCGATCCACCGCTTCGACAGCGCGGCCACCAGGTCGTCCTCCACGACCAACGGGCCCCGGCCCACGTTGATGAACCGCGCCGAGGGCTGCATCACGCCGAAGCGGCGCTCGTCGAACATGCCGCGGGTGTCCTCGGTGAGCGGCGCCGCGCACACCACCCAGTCGGCGCGGGCGAGCAGCCGGTCGAGGTCGGCGGGGCCGTGCACACCGGTCCGCGGGGTGCGGCCGACCAGGACCGTGGTGACGCCGATCGCCTTGAGCGCGCGCACGATCGCCCGGCCGATCGGGCCCGAACCCACCACGCACGCGCGCGTGCCCGCCACCCGCTGGCTCTCGCGGTGCAGCCACGTCCGCTCGCCCTGGAGGGCGAGCGTGCGCGGCAGGTCCTTGGCCAGCGCGAGCACGAGCGCCGCGACGTACTCGGCGATCGGCTGGTCGAAGACGCCCCGGGCATTGGTCACCACGGTGTCGGAGGCGACGAGTTCGGGACACATCAGCCGGTCGACACCCGCGCTCGCGGTGTGCACCCAGCGCGGCCGCGGCCCCTCGCCAGGCCAGGCGCGGCGCACCGCGTCGGACAGGAAGTCCCACACCAACAGCACGTCGGCGCCCGGCAGTTCCCCGGCGAGGCCGTCCGCGTCGGTGTGCCGGACGCGGGCCCGGCCGGTCAGCGCGCCGAGCCGCGGCGGCGGCGCGGGCGCCGGGGCGTCGAGGACCAGGACGGTGGGGGGCGCCCCGGCGCCCCCGGACCCGGTTCTTTCGGACACGGTGGAGAATCCGTTTCGCAACGAGAGCCCGCTTCCCTGGAAGTGCGTGCTGGACTGGAGGTGTGCGGCACGTGTCTCCGAGCGCCCGGGCCACGGCCCGCACGGTCCGCACGGAGCGCCCGGACCGCGCGCGGACGGACGGCTCGGACGACGGGCCGGACGGCGCCCGCGACGCCGCGCGAGCCGGCGTCTTCGACTGTCTGAGATGTGCGGATTGACCACGCTGGCACCCGAACCTACCTTCGTCAACAGAGGCACTGCACTCCCGTGACGGCGGCGGCGAGTACGTTCGGCGCACCCGCTCCCGCCACCGTGTGCACGCCGCACACGCCCCCCGTCCCGACGTCCCGGCGCGTCGCCGGTACCGCACCACTTCCGGCCCCCGGCCGGCCCTGTCACTGCACGCACGCACGAACGTAGGGCCTGCTCATGGACGTCACGTCGTTCTCCCTGGCCGGCGGACCGCACCCGCAGCGCGGTGTCGGTGTCGTCGCCCCCTTCGACTTCGCCCTGGACCGCGAGCTGTGGCGCTGGGTCCCCGACGACGTCTCCCTGCACCTCACGCGCACGCCGTATGTGCCCGTCGAGGTCAGCCTCGACCTCGCGCGCCTGGTCAGCGAGCACGAGACGCTCGCCGAGGCGGTCCGGGCGCTGACCGCCGCCGAGCCCGAAGTCCTCGCGTACGCCTGCACGTCCGGCAGCTTCGTCGGCGGCGTGGCGGGCGAGCGGGCGATGTGCGAGGCCATGACGCGCGAGGGCGAGGTGGCCGCGGTGACCACCTCCGGCGCCCTCCTGGAGGCCCTCGCCGAGCTGGACGCGCGCCGCATCGCCCTCGTCACGCCGTACACCTGGTCGGTGACGCAGGCCCTGGAGGAGTATCTGGGCGAGGCGGGCGTCTCGGTCGTGGGCCGCGCCTACCTCGGACTCACCCGGCACATCTGGAAGGTGCCCTACCGCGACGTCGCGGACATGGCGCGCCGCGCCGTCCTGCGGCCGGTGGACGCGCTGTTCATCAGCTGTACGAACCTGCCCACGTACGACGTCATCCCGCAGCTGGAAGCGGAGCTGCGGGTGCCGGTCCTCTCGGCGAACCAGGTGACGATGTGGTCGGCCCTGCGACGACTGGGTACGCGTGCGGTAGGGCCTTACCAAGCGCTGATCGACGCGGGCGCGCGGCCGGGCGCGGCGACCCTCGCCCCCCTGGACCCGGCGCTCGGGTCCCCGGCGGGCGGCATCGCGGAGCGTGCGGTGACCGAACCGCCGGCGCCCGGGATGGCGGGACCCGCCGTGGTCGAGCCACGGCCGGGCGGGGTGGCGGAACCGGCGGTGACCGAGCCGCCCGCCCCCGGGCCGGCCGCCCCCGCGGCGCCCCCGGAGGCCCTGCCGGAACCGCCCGCGGGGCCCGGAGCCACGGGCCCCACCCCTGAAGGAGGCTGGACTTGACCGCACTCGGATTCCTCTACCCGGGGCACTCCGCCGAGGACGACTACCCCCGCGTCGAGCAGCTCCTCGGCTCCGACATCCGCCTCCAGGTCGTGCACACCGACATCGGCGAGGACGCCCACCGCGTCGACGCGCTCGTGGAGATGGGGTCGCCCGCGCGGCTCGCCGCCGGGGTCGAGGAGCTGCGCCTCACCGGCGCGGAGGCCGTGGTGTGGGCGTGCACCAGCGGGAGCTTCGTCCTCGGCTGGGAGGGCGCGCACGACCAGGTGCGGGGCCTGGCCAGGGCGGCGGGGCTGCCCGCGTCCTCCACGTCCTTCGCGTTCGCGCACGCGGTACGGGAGCTGGGGGCGGGGCGGGTCGCCGTCGCGGCCACGTATCCCGAGGACGTCGCCGGGTACTTCGCCGCGTTCCTCAAGGCGGCCGGGGTGGACGTGGTGTCCCTGCGGTCCAGTGGCATCGTCACGGCGGCCGAGGTCGGCACGTGGGGGCGGGACGAGGTCCTCGCGCTCGCCCGCGCGGGCGACCACCCCGACGCGCAGGCCGTCCTCCTGCCCGACACGGCCCTGCACACCGCCGCGCACCTCCCCGACCTGGAGGCCGCCCTCGGCAAGCCCGTCCTCACCGCCAACCAGGTCACCGTCTGGGAGGCCCTCCGCCTGGCCTCCCGCCGCGTCAACGCCCCGACCCTGGGGACGCTCTTCACGAAGGAGCCCTTGGTCCAGGCAACGGGGTCCTAGGCCTCGCGGTGCGCCCCGATCCCGCCCCTTCCCGAACAAGGGGGCTGCGCCCCCTCGGACCCCCGTTTGTCGGCGCTCCGCGCCTCGTCCTCAAACGCCGGACGGGCTGGATCTGTCGCCGGTTGCGGCAGATCTTTCAGCCTCTCCGGCGTTTGAGGAGCGGGGTCTGGGGCGGAGCCCCAGTTTCGGGAAGGGGCGGGATTGGGGAAGCCCCCGGCAGGGCCCGGGAATAAACGGAGCCCCCCTCCTGTTACCGCCCTCCGTACGGACGGACGAGGCGGACCGCAGGAGGCCCCAGTGCCAGTGGACATGGACGCGAACGACGGCGGCGGCGACGGCATCCGGGCCGAGCCGAGAGGCACGGCCCCCACGGCCCTGTCCGTCCTGGACCTCGTGACCGTCGGCTCCGGCCGCACCGCCACCGACGCCCTGCGCACCAGCGTCGCCCTCGCCAAGCTCGCCGAGTCCCGCGGCTACCACCGCCACTGGGTGGCCGAGCACCACTCGATGCCGGGCGTGGCCTCCTCGTCCCCGGCCGTGATCCTCGCGCACCTGGCCGCCCACACCACCCGCATCCGCCTGGGCTCGGGCGGCGTCATGCTGCCCAACCACGCCCCGCTCGTCATCGCGGAGCAGTTCGGCACCCTGGAGGCCCTGGCCCCGGGCCGCGTCGACCTCGGCCTCGGCCGGGCCCCGGGCACGGACGGCGCCACCGCGGCGGCCCTGCGCCGCACGGACCGGCTCGGCGAGGGCGCCGACGACTTCCCGCAGCAGCTCGCGGAGCTGACCCGGTTCCTCGACGACGACTTCCCCGACGGCCACCCGTACGCCCGGATCCACGCGGTCCCCGGGCCGGTCCAGGCCACGTCCCCGGGCGGCGTCCAGTCCCGGCACCGCCCGCCGATCTGGCTGCTCGGCTCGTCCGGCTTCAGCGCCCGGCTCGCCGGAGTCCTCGGGCTGCCGTTCGCGTTCGCGCACCACTTCTCCGCGCAGAACACGCTCCCCGCGCTGGACCTGTACCGCGAGTCGTTCCGCCCGTCGGCGCTCCTCGACGCCCCGTACGCCCTCATCGGCGTCTCCGCGCTCGCCACGGACGCCGAGGAGGAGGCGCGCCGCCAGGTCAGGGCCGCCGCCCTCAACATGATCCGGCTGCGCACCGGCCGCCCCGGGCTCGTGCCCACCCCGGACGAGGCGGCCGCGCACCGCTTCACCGAGGCGGAGCGGGACTTCGTGACCAGCTGGAACAGCAACGTCATCCACGGCACGGCCGACCAGGTCCGCGCGGGCCTCGACGACCTCGCCAAGCGCACCGGCGCCGACGAGCTGATGCTCACGGCCAACGCCCACGGCGGCGACATCCGCCTGCGCAGCTACGAACTCATAGCGAACGCCTACGACCTGCCCAAGGCCCCGTAAGGAAGGCCCCCTAGGGGCGCGGGGCTGTGCTGATATGCGGCTCCGCCGCGCGGGCGCGCCCAGCCACGACGAACTCGCAGACGAAGGACGGTCCAGCGCGGCGCGTCCCGGCGAAGCGGGGGTGCCGCCCCTTCACGGGGGTGGGGGCGGCACCCCGCACAGGGCCCCCGCACACGGCGCCCGAGGCGTCACGCCCCGGCGGCAGCAAGCCCCTCCGCCGTAAGGATCTTGGAAATCCGCTCGGCGGCCACGGCCCGGGAGTACAGCCAGCCCTGCCCGGTGTCGCAGCCGATCCTGCGCAGCCGCTCCGCCTGCCCCGAGGTCTCCACGCACTCGGCGGTGACGGTGAGCCCGAGCTGGTGGGCGAGGCGCACCAGGGCCTCGACGATCACCTCGTCGGCGGGGTTGACGTGACCCTCGCCCTCCTCGTACTGGAAGCCCCGGACGAAGGACCCGTCCAGCTTGAGCACGGAGACGGGCAGGCGGCTCAGATAGGCGAGGTTGGAGTAGCCCGTGCCGAAGTCGTCGATCGCGATGCGCACGCCCATGTCGCTCAGCGCCTGGAGGGCCTGGAGCGGGCGCCCGGCGGAGCCCATGACGGCGGACTCGGTGAGCTCCAGCTGGAGCAGCTCGGGCGCGAGCCCGGTCTCGGCGAGGATCTCCGCGACGTCCGCGACGAGGTCGGAGTCCCACACCTGCCGCACGGCGACGTTCACGCTCACGAACACCGGCTCCCGCTCCGGGTGTTCGAGCTGCCAGCGGCGCGCCTGCAGGCAGGCCGTGCGCAGCACCCAGCGGCCCAGCTGCACGATGGACCCGTCTTCTTCAGCAAGTCCGATGAACCGATTCGGCGTGAGCAGACCGAACTGCGGATGATCCCACCGCACCAGCGCCTCCACGCCGCGCAGACCGCCGTCCTCCATGCCCACGAGCGGCTGGTAGTCGAGCACGAACTCGTCGCGCTCGACGGCGGGCCGCAGCGAACTGGCCAGGGCCTGCCGGGTCATGCGGTGCGCGTTGCGCTCGGGGTCGAAGAGCGTCCAGCGGGCCTTGCCGTCGGTCTTCGCCCAGTACAGCGTGGTGTCGGCGGCCTGCATCAGGCCGGTCGTGGTCGTCCCGGCGGCGCGCCGCTCGACGACGCCGATGGACGCCGAGAGGGAAAGGCGCTGCCCGGACAGGTCGAAGGGCTCCTGGAGCGCCCGCAGGGTCGCGTCGGCCAGCTCCGCGAGCTGGTCGGTGCCCGTGGAGTCCTCCACGAGGAGCGCGAACTCGTCCCCGCCGAGCCGCGCCACGAGCGGCGCGGACGTCCTGCCGTACGCGGCCCGGTCGGCGCAGCCGGTCAGGCGCTCGGCCACGGCGGCGAGCAGCCGGTCGCCGACGCGGTGGCCGAGGGTGTCGTTGACCGCCTTGAACCCGTCGAGGTCCAGGTAGCACAGCCCGACGCGGCCCGTGCTCGTGTCGTCGTACGCGCCCGCCTCCAGGGCGGTCGCGAGCCGCTCGAAGAACAGCGCGCGGTTGGGGAGGCGGGTCACCGGGTCGTGCATCTGGAGGTGGCGCAGGCGCGCCTGGAGGTCGCGGCGGGCGCTGATGTCGGCGACGGCGAGCAGCACGGTGCCCGGCGCGTGCCGCTCGTCCGGCAGCGGCGAGACGGTGATCTGCGTCCACAGGGAGTGCCCGTCGGGATGTTTGAGCCGGCGCGTACAGCGCAGCTTGGCCTGGCGGCCGCGGAGCACCTCGTGGTACGCGTGCCAGGCGCGGGCGTCGGACGCCAGGTCCACGAGGTCGGCGGCGACCCGGCCGGGCAGGTCGGCGTGGTCCGCGCCGAGCAGCCCGGCGAACGCCTCGTTGGCGCAGACGACGAGCCCGTCGCG
This sequence comes from Streptomyces sp. YIM 121038, assembly GCF_006088715.1. NCBI lineage: Bacteria > Bacillati > Actinomycetota > Actinomycetes > Kitasatosporales > Streptomycetaceae > Streptomyces > Streptomyces sp. YIM 121038. Next base: position 3,762,506 of record NZ_CP030771.1, on the reverse strand, counting down.
GCCGACGACGGCGAGGGGGAGGGGGGCCGCGGCGAAGGCCGCGCGGTAGTCGGCGATGTGCTGGACGGAGTGCCCGGCCACACCGCATTGATTACGCTCTGTGACGGCAGGCCGGGTACGGCCCGGTGCTGTGACCGCTGTGGCAGTCGGCCCTTCGGACGTTCCGTTCACCGCTTGCTCCCGCAGTGCGATCGATCGAGCAGGTCGATGGGGCCCCTGTTCCTGGCGGGTCTGGGGAGGCGATCGACCGCTCATGTGCGGCCGACGGGGCCCGGAAAGTGTGCCGATCATAGAGGGTGGCCCGCATCGCCTCCAGCCGCCGCACCTCGCGGAAGCGGCCCCGGAGACCGCGGCAGATCGTTTCTGCTCGGCCCGGCCCCGCTTTCTTTCTGCGACGACCGCTTGTGACGGTGAGTGAGCGCCGGGAGTGTCGCCTTCTCGACCATGTTCACTCGGTCAGGTCAGACAAACTGGGCGAAGGTCAACAAATCACCACAGGGTGGGTGGGGTGTCCCGCATTCCGCACCCGGAGGTCGACGTGGAGCGTCAGCTCCCCCCTTGGCGGCTCACCCGTGGCGGGGAGCGGCTGCGCACCACGGCCACGCTGTTCACCTGCCTGACCGCCGTGGCCGCCACGTCCCTGGTCGCGGGCCCCGCGATCGCCCACGGCGCGGCGGGCCCGTGCGCCCTCCGCCGCACGGCCGCGCACCACTCGGAGGGCCTGGACACCTGGAACGCCGCCTATCCGCGGCCCACCCGGAGCCGGGACGCCGTCATGGTCTTCCTGTCGTTCCCGGACTCGCCACCGGTGACGACGCCGGCGGAGCTCGCCGCGGACTACTTCCCCGAGACCAGCGACTTCTTCGCGCGTGCCTCGTACGGGCGGTTCCGGTTGCGCGCGCATCCCCAGTCCGAGTGGATCCCGATGCCCAAGGCGTCCACCGCGTACGCCATAGAGCGCGACTGGAACGCCCAGCGGCGCGCCTCCTATCTGCGGGACGCGCTGGCGGCGGCCGATCCGCACGTGGACTTCTCCGCGTACGACATCGTGTACTTCGTGGCCGATCCGGACGCGCCGGGCGTGGACTCGGACGCGACGAAGGTCGTGAACTTCGACCGGCCGATGCGTGCCGACGGGGCCTCGATCCGGCGCATGGTCACGGTCTTCGAGCGCCATCCACCGGACCGCAACGTCCTCGCGCACGAGACGGGCCACGTCTTCGACCTGCCGGACCTGTACCACCGGCCGACCGACGGCGAGGGCGACTGGGACACGCACGTCGGCGACTGGGACGTCATGGGCAGCCAGTTCGGCCTGGCCCCGGACCTGTTCGGCTGGCACAAGTGGAAGCTGGGCTGGCTCGACCCGCGCCAGGTGGTCTGCGTCCAGGGCGGCGGCCCCCGGCGGCTGACCCTCGAACCCCTGGCGGCGCCCGCCCGCGGCGGCGTCGGCGGCACCAAGCTGGCGGTGGTCCGCACCGGCCGGGGCAGCGCCGTCGCCGTCGAGGCCCGGGGCCCCGCGGGCAACGACCGCGCGACGTGCAGCGAGGGCGTCCTGGTGTACCGGGTCCACAGCGACACGGCGTCGGGCCGGGGCCCCGTCGAGGTGGTGGACGCCCACCCGCGCACCGAGGCGTGCTGGAGCGAGTCGGTCTATCCGCCGCTGGCGGACGCGCCGGTGCGCGCGGGGGAGAGCTTCACGGTGCCGGGCGCCGGGGTCAGGATCGAGGTCGCGGACCGCACCCGGTCCGGCGGCTGGACCGTGGAGATCACCCCGGCCTGAGCCGGTGCCGGTCACGGACAGCAACGAAAAAGGCCCCTCGCGTTTCCGCGAGGGGCCTCATTCTGTCGGTGCGCCGCCAGGGACTCGAACCCCGGACCCGCTGATTAAGAGTCAGCTGCTCTAACCAACTGAGCTAGCGGCGCCTGCTGACGTCGTAGACCTTAGCATCCTGATCGCCGCTGGGAAAAATCGATATACGCACCGCCGTCTCCGCGGCGCCCCGGGCGGCCCGTACACAGGCCCACAGGACCACCTCGGGCCCCGGCAGCCAGGGGCTGCGGGTGTCGGGGCCGACCACCCAGCGTGACCCGCCGCGGTCGCGCTCGTCGCGTGCCAGTGGCGGCACGGTGACGGCGTCCCCGGCGCCGTGGCAGAGCAGCGAGGGCACGGCGGAGCCCCACTCCTCCCAGCGCAGGAGCGAGGGGAGCCGCTGGGCGGTGCCGGGCGCGGCGAAGAGCAGGACGCGGCCCCGGTGCACGGCGACGGGGCCGGAGCCCGGCCCCTCGTGCCAGAGCCGGTCGACCATGCGCCGCCCGAAGACGGCGGGCACGCTCACCACGTCGAAGGCGCTGCCGCAGGACAGCACGGCGGGCTCGTGGGGCCGGGCCCGCCAGTCGGTGAGGACCCTGCGCGGATACGTTTCCGCTGAGGTGAGCCAGGTGGCGCCGTCGGCGGTCACCTCGGCCGCGGAGCCGAACGCGTGGGGCTGCGGGCTGTGGGGGAGGGTGAGGCTCATGGCGACTACGTGTACCGGGAGTGAGTGCCCGGTTCCGCAGGGTTCCCGAAATCCGGGACAGTGGCCGCCCGGGTGGGGTACCGTGCGCCCTCGGCATATGCCAGAGGGTTTGCCGGGGGCAAGGGGGCGGGCGGGCCCGGTGGGGCCCGGATGCCCGCCCGGCAGGGGCCCGGGGCCTACGGCGTGCCCGCCCCGTCCCTGCGCAGCAGGTCCCGGCCGAACTCCACCATCTTCTTGGCGTAGTCCTCGGTCCACTGCGCGCGCTCGGCGATGTCCGCGGCCGTGAGCCGGTCGAACCGCCGCGGATCGGCGAGCTGCGCGGCCGCGATCGCCTGGAACTCCACGGAGCGGTCCGTCGCCGCCCGGAAGGCGAGGGTCAACTCGGTCGCCCGGGACAGCAGTTCGCGCGGGTCCTCGATGGACTCCAGGTCGAAGAAGTGCTCCGGGTCGGCGGCGGCTTCCGCGGGCTCGAAGAGCAACGGCGCGGGGCGCATGCGCTTGCCCTGGGCCTCGGGTTCCGCCATCTTCACGTTCCTTCCCTCGTACGCCACGTGCCGCGACCCATTGTCCCCCGCCCCGCAAGAGGCCGGGGGCTGCGGCCCCGACACCCCCGCCCACGCACGCGGTGCGCGCGTACCGGCACGGCGTGCCCACGCACGCGGTGCGCGTACCGGCGCGGTGGTCAGGGGTGCCAGTGCACCCGGTGCTCGGTCAGGTGGGACCACGTCGTCATCATCGCGTCCCAGCCGTCGGGGCTGTTTCCTTCGGCCGCCTCCGGCGGCGTACTGGACTCCGTCCGGTGGTGGGGCGGTGGTGTGTGGGGTGTGGCACACGGGCTGGTGTCGGTGCGGTGGTCAGGGGTGCCAGTGCACTCGGTGTTCGGTGAGGTGGGACCACGTCGTCATCATCGCGTCCCAGCCGTCGGGGAACTTCACCGTCACGCCCAGGCGTACGGGTTCCGTCGACGGGTGGTCGTCGAGCAGGGAGTCCACCCCGGCCCGGCACACCACCACGCACGCGTGCCGGTGCCGGGAGGTGAGGACGCACAGGCGGCCCGTCTCCAGGTGGAACGCCGTCGCGTCCGGCCGCCCCGACAGCGGGTGGAGCACCACCGTGACGTCGAACTCCCGGCCCTGGAGCCGGTTCGCCGTGTCCACGGTCACGTCCACCACGCCGAGCGCGGCGAGCGCCGCGCGCACCGCCGCCGCCTGGTCGCGGTGCGCCGTGCCCACCGCCACCCGGTCCGCGGTCAGCGGCACCGGCTCCGCGGCCCGCTCCGACGTGGCCGCCCCGCCCCGGTCGAGCAGCCGGCGCACCACCAGGGCGACGGCCCGCACCGCCTCCGGGTCGGTGCGCGGCGTGTGCCGGGCGGGCAGCTCCAGCAGGCCCCAGCCGGAGGCCGCCGCCTCGTCGATCACCCGGTCCGGCCCCGACCCGTCCGAGGGCACCGCGAAGCGCAGGGCCCGGTCCTCGGGGCCCGTACCGCTGCGGAACGGCGTGAACGGATAGAACGCGTCCGACACCAGCGGCGCGGCCGACGCGGGCAGCCGCCACGACACCGGCAGACGGTGCTGCGGCAGCTCGGGGTTGTGCGCGAGCAGCGTGGACACCGCGCTGGCCGACGGGTCGTAGGCCAGCCCGGCCCACTGCTCGGCCTCGGCGATCGCGAACGGGTCCAACTGCCCCGGGTCGCCCACGAACAGCGCCCGCTCGAAGAGACCGGCCACGGCGAGCAGCGCGTCGGACCGCATCTGGTACGCCTCGTCGACGATCGCGTGCCCCCACGGCTCGACGCCCCGCACGTGCGCCCACTTCGCGGCGGTGGACACCACCACGTCGAGGCCCTTCAGCTCGGCGGCCTTGGTGGACTTCCGCACGTTCGCCAGGCCGTCGAGCGCCTTGTCGTACGGGTCGGAGTCGCTGCTGTGCAGGCGCCCCACCGGCAGCTCGGGGTCCTTCTCGGCCAGGCGCAGGACCAGGTCGTCCACCTGCGCGTTCGTCTGCGCGACCACCATCAGGGGCCGCCCCGCCGCGGCCAGTTCGCGTGCGGCCCGCACGACGAGCGTGGACTTGCCCGCGCCCGGCGGCGAGTCCACGACGACGCCGCGGTGCGCGCCCTGGAGCGTGTCGCGCAGGATCGCCTCGGTGGCGCGGGCGGCCGCGGCGCCGGAGTCGAAGGCGGTGGGGGAGGCCGGGGTCACAGGGTGTCCTCCGCGGTCACGGGGTCGGGGGTCTCGGCGGTGGCGTCCGGCGGGCCGCCGTGCGTCCAGGGGGTGTCCTCCGGGTCCGGCAGCTTCGGGCCGCCCCGCTGCTCGTGCTCGAACAGCGTCCAGCACAGCACGTCGCCCGCCTCGGGCACGGAGCCGGGCTCGGGCTCCTTGCCGCGCCCCATCTTGTCCACGATCCGCAGCACCAGCGCCCCGTCCCCCTCGTACGTCACGAAGTGCGCGGTCTGCGGCTTCCCGGCCAGGGAGCGGTACACCTTCACGCCCTCGTCGAGATGCGGCCGGTCGGCCGTGCGCACGGTGACCAGCGGGCGCGGGCGCGGCGACTTGCCCTCGCTGTACGCCGGCACGACCTGGGTGACCTCCCCGGCGAACGCCTCGCCGCGCAGCCGCCGCCCGGCCATCACCAGGGGGTCGTCGAGCGCCTCGTGCGCGTCGAGCCGCGCCTGCTCCCGCTCGCGCGTGGCCAGCTTCTGGGCCGCCGTCACCGCGTCGTCCAGGCGCGGCTGCGGCGGTTCACCGGCGGCGACCCGGTCGCGGTGCGCGGTGAACGACCAGCGGTCGCTCCGCCACCGGTCCTCGGCGTGCGCCGCCTCGGGCAGCGTGCACAGGGCGTCGAGGCCGCGCCACACCGCGTCCCAGGTGGGCCGGGTACGGCTGTCCACCAGGGCGCGGATCTCCCGCTCGGCGGCGGTGAGGCCGGCAAGGCGGGCCTCGGCCGCCGGGCCGTCCTCGGCGGCGGCGAGGGCCGTGCGCGCGCGGTCGTAGGCCTCGATGGCCGGAGCCAGCAGGTCGTTGTCGAACGCCGGGTCGGTGGCCGGGCCCGCGGGCGGGCACAGCAGCTGCCCGGCGGCGTCCCTGGCCAGCTCCGCGCGGAGCGCCGCGGCCCCGCCCGAGGTGCCGTCGGGCGCCTCGATCCAGGCGAGCAGCGCGCCCAGGTGCTGCTCCTCCAGGCTGGACTGGCCCGTCGCCCAGTGCCGCGACAGCAGGTCCGTCATGGCGAGCAGCAGCGCCGAGCCGGGCACCCGGGCGCGCTCCCCGAAGTGCGTCAGCCAGCGGCCGAGCAGCGGCACGCGCGGCGGCGCCGGGTGCGGTGTGTCCGGGTCCTGCTCGGCGGTGCGGCGGAACCGCATGGAGCGGCCGAGGAGCCGGACGAACTCGATGCCCGCACGGCTCGGCACGATCAGCTGGGGCGCGTCCGCGCACAGGTCGACCTCGACCTTGACGCGCTTGCCGGACTCCGGGTCGGTCTCGGTGCGCTCGGCCGCCTCCACGTCGTCGCCGTACGCCTCCACGTACGGCAGCAGCACGTCGGCGAGCTCGGCGAGGAAGGCGAAGCGGAGGTCGCGGTCGCGGGGCTGGGGGACGACGAGCAGCCGCGGGGCCGTGCGCTCGGTGCCGATCAGCGCCCCGAGCGGGGCGCCCGCCTCACCGGCCGTGGTCAGCGGGACGAGGACCAGCGGGCGCTGGGACAGGTGGCGGTGGCGCACCGTGGCCCGGGGCTGCGCCCGCCCGCTGGCCGTGGCCTCCAGCCGCGCGAGGTTGTCGATGAGGGTCATGTGCGGGGCCTCGGGGTCCTTGCGTGCGAAGAGTGGGACATCAAGCCCGTCCGGCGGTTGAGGACGAGGCGCGAAGCGCCGATGGAGCGGGGGCCCAGGGGGCGGCAGCCCCCTGGTTCCGGGAAAGGGGCGGGCTTGGGGCGCACCCGCGAGGCGCTGCCAGCGCCTCGGCCCGCAGCGCCCCCGCGGCCCGCAGCTCGGCCACCACCGGGTCGTCCGGATCCCCGGCTTCCCCCCGGGCCGCCGCGAGGGCCTGCTCCACCGTGGTCAGCGCGCCCAGCTCCCCCCGCAGCGACCGCCCGAGCGCCGTGACCTCCCCCGCGGCACGGGAGCGCGCCCGGCAGTGGAAGGCCAGCTCGCAGGCCGCGAGGCACTCCGGCGCATAGGTCGCGGGCACCGCGTCGACCGCCGCGGTCAGCTCGGCGGCGGGGCGGTTGACGTCGAAGGTCGTGCCCGGCGGAAGCCCCGCCGCGATGTCCTCGACGCGGGTGAGCCGGGACAGCTGGCGGCGGGTGACGGAGAGCTGCTTGCGGATGTCGACCGGGGACGCCGCAGGCAGGTTCGAGAAGTCCTTGGGGCAGACCAGGAGGATCTGGTCGCGCACCCGGGGCGCCGGGCCGTCGAGCCGGGCGGCCAGGTCCTCCAGGGCGAGGGCGTACACCGCCGCCTGCCGGGCGGCCGCGCCCACCTTCGCCGCGTCCGCCGATCCGTCGATCATCGGGAACGACTTGATCTCCACGACCGTCCACGTGCCGTCCGGGGCGACCACCACCGCGTCGGGTTCGAGGAAGGCCGGGGTGCCCGCGACGTCCAGGGCCAGCATGGGGTGGTCCAGGAGCGTCCAGGCCCCGGCCGCCGTGGCCTCGCCCAGGGCGAGCTCCGTGCGGGCCGCGCGGCCCCGCGGGCCCGCCGCCGTGAGGTCCGGCACCCGCGCCTCGCCCGGCACCGGCTCGGGGCCGCCGCCCACGCGCGCGTGCGTGAGCCGGAGCAGCTCCGCGCCGCCGTCCGCCTTGACCCGCGCCTCGAAGGCGTGCCCGCGCATGAACGCGAACTGGGACTGCCCGAACGCCGACGGCGCGCCGAGCGAGCGCGCGAGCTCCGCCTTGGGCACGCCCGCGCCGTCCAGGAGCGCCCGTCTGCGACAGCCCGGGTTCGCCGCGAGCGCGGCGAGGGCGCGGGCGTCGAGCGGCTGCGCCGGTACGTCAGGTCCGCGCAGCTCCGCCAGCCGTCGCCGCAGCGCCGTCCCCGGTGTCGGCGGTGTCGGCGGGGCGGCCTGCCGGTCGTGCGCTCCTCGGGCCGCGGGAGCCGGACTCGGCACCGAGCTTGCGCTGATGGGGAATTCGCTCACCCGCGGAAGTCTGGCATCCGCCACTGACAACCGAGGCGTGTGCGCCGGAAGTGGCGTCCACGGCCCGCCCCGAGGACGCGTCCGCGCCCTTGGCGGACCCGGTGTCCTGGCCGGAACCGGAACCGGAACCGGAACCGGAACCGGAACCGAACCGGTCGGGCAGCGCCGCCGCGACCACGGGCCGCAGCCGCGCCCTGGCCCGCTCCGCGAGCCGCTGGACCGGCTTGACCAGGAGCAGCCCCACGAGCATCACGGCGACGCCCGCGACCGCGTCCAGGAAGTAGTGGTTGGCGGTGCCCATCACGACGATCGTGGTCAGCAGCGGATAGGCGACCGCCGCCGTCTTCGCCACCGGGCCGCGCCCGTACCGCCACAGCATCACGCCGCACCACAGGGACCAGCCGACGTGCAGGCTCGGCATCGCCGCGTACTGGTTGGTCATCCCGCCGAGGCCGCGCGGGGCGCTGGCCTGGCCGCCCCACCAGCCCCAGTCGCTGTACTGCGCCATGGTGTCGACGAACCCGTGGCCGGAGTCGAGGAGGCGCGGCGGACAGGTCGGCATCAGCGAGAAGCCGATCAGGCCGATCAGCGTGGAGACCATCAGCCAGGTGCGGGCCGCGGCGTAGTGCACGGCCCTGCTGCGGAACAGCCAGATCAGGATCAGCGGCGTGACCAGGTAGTGCAGCGACGCGTACCAGAAGTCGGCCGGGACGCCGAGGGAGGCGTGGGCGGTGAACAACCGGTTCAGCGGGTGTTCGAGGTTCAGGTTCACGGCCTTCTCGACCCGCAGGATGGACAGGCCGTGGTCGACGGCCGTGGTCACGTCCCCGCGCGCCAGCAGACGGCCCGCCGAGTAGGCTCCGTAGACCAGCAGGATCAGCGGCAGCTCGGTCCACCAGCGCGGGCGGAGGCCGGGGACACCCCGCGTCCGGTGCCCGGATATGCCGCCGTTGCCGGCGCCCTGTGCCTCGGTGTGCGGCATCCGGTGGGTCCCCCATCTCAGTTCGCGCTGTTCTCGCTCAGTTCTCACGGCGTACGGCCGCTGGGTCACTTTACGGCGTACGCGAAGGCCGACGAGCCATCCCCCTGGTGGTCATAGACGCAGAGATCGGCGCGCGGGTTGCTCATCGCGCGCGTGAGTGATGATGGAAGGAAACAGAAGGGCGCATGAGGGAGCGGACAATCACTTGTCCGCTTTTGTCCCAGTCGATTTCTGACATATCGGTTCGCCTCACTGCTGCCCGCTGCCCCCCGCTCCTCCTCGCATCTCCTTGGGAAGGCTCCTCATGGCACCGCGCATCCTGCTGGCCCGGCACGGACAGACCGAGTGGTCGCTGTCCGGCAAGCACACCGGCAGGACCGACATCCCGCTCCTGGACGAGGGCAGGCGCGGCGCCAAGCTGCTCGGCGAGCGGCTGCACCGGGCGCCCTACGACGGCCTCCCCGGTGTCGAGGTCCGCACCAGCCCGCTGTCCCGCGCGCGGGAGACGTGCGAGATCGCCGGGTTCGGCGACCGGGCCGCGGAGTGGGACGCCCTGATGGAGTTCGACTACGGCGCGTACGACGGCCTGACCCCGGCCGACATCCAGGCGATCCGGCCCGGCTGGTTCATCTGGCGCGACGGCGTGCCGGACGGCGAGACGCTGGCGCAGGTCTCCGCGCGCGCCGACGAGGTGATCGACTGGGCCCGCGGCGCCGACCGGGACGTGCTCGTCTTCGCCCACGGCCACATCCTGCGCGCCATCGGCGCCCGCTGGCTCGGCAACGACATCTCCTTCGCCTCCCGCATCCGCCTCAACCCGACGTCCCTGTCGGTCCTCGGCTGGGCGTACGGGGAGCCCGCGATCGAGTCCTGGAACGAGACCGGGCACCTGGCCGGCTGAGCGGGCGGGCCGTCACCCGCGCGCGCGGGACGCGTGGTGCTCCAGGAAGCCGTTCACCCCTGAGGCGCGCCGGTGCGGGAGCAGCAGGCGCGCGGTGGTGGCGAGCATCCCCTGGATGCGGGACGACTGGACCTCGTCGAGCAGCGCGAGCACCCGCAGGCCCGCCGCCGCCGCCTCGTCCGGGCGGCCCGCGCGGGCCAGGTCGTCGGCGAGCTCGGCGGTGTACAGGGCGATGTTCCGGGTGAACTCGGGCGTCTGCGCCGCCGCCACGTCCGCCGCCCGGTACGCGTGCCGCGAGGCGCGCTCCCAGTGGCCGAGCGCCGACCAGCACTGGGCCTCCAGGCCCGCCAGCTCCGCGGGCCCGTAGAAGGTCATCCACTCCGGGTCCTGCGGGCCGGGGCCCCGGTCGAACAGGGCGTGCGCCTGCGACAGGGCCCGCTCGCAGCCCGCGCGGTCGCCGAGGCCCGCCCAGCCGCCCGCCTCGCGCAGCGCGATCAGGGACAGGAGCCGGGGCGAGGCGACCTGCCGGGCGGCGCGCGCCGCGGCCTGTGCCGCCCGCACCGCCTCGCGCGGGCGTCCGGCGTCGCGCGCGAGGAACGCCGTGTTGCAGAAGGCGTGGGCCTCCAGGGCGGGGTCCCCGGACATCCGGGCCGTCGCGAGCGCCTCCGCGTAGTGCGAGCGGGCGTCGTCGAAGCGGCCCGAGTCGTGCGCCAGCCAGCCCACGGAGATGGCCAGTTCGCCCGCGCCCGTGTACAGCCGGTCCGCCGTGGCCGGGCGTGCGGTACCCGCGTCGAGCAGGGCGTAGGCGGTGCGCAGCGGGGCGGCGGCGCGCCGGTAGAGGCCGTCGGCGCCGTGCCGGTCGTCGAGCAGCCGGATCCTGCGGACCGCCTCCTCCACCGCGTGCACCTCCGCCTCGCCCGCCGTGCGGGGGCGTGGGATCGCGCCCGCCGCGGCTCCGGCGGTGCCGCTCAGGGGCAGGGCCGTCAGGGAGGCGGCCGCCACTGTGGCGGTGCCGCCGGCCATGAATGCGCGACGCCGCACGTCGCTCTCCTCGTCACTGTGGTTCTCTTCGGGGTGCCGGAGCCCGCCCGGGGCGGGGACGCGGCCCGGGCCGTGCGCCGTGGGCGCGTCGGAGTCGGTGCGCGCCCCCCGGCCGCGCACCGCCGCGCGCGGTGCGAAGCCGAGGTCCGTCAGCGTCCGGCCGGGGAACATGTGCAGGAACACCCGTTCGTACGCGTAGTTGGGGCAGCGGATCTCGCCCGCCTCGACGCGGCCGACGTACCGCGCGTCGCAGCTGACCCGCTCGCCGATCTCGCGCGCGGCCCGCCGCACCAGGGCCGCGAACTCGCCCGGTGAGCGCTGCCCGCGCAGCCGCCGGAAGGCGAGGTTCGGCCGCGACGGCGGGGTGGACGAGGCCGTGGAAGACGACGCCATGCCGGATCCTCTCGTGGGGACCGAGGCCCTCTCGTGGGGGGACCGTGCCGACGAACCGCCGGAGTCCCGCGCCGCGCGTCCCGCCCCCGCGCTGCCCCGTGGTCCGGCCGTGTCCCGGCGGAGCAAGAAAGTACCCTCTGTGACCCCGAGACGACGTGGAGTTTGGCTACAAACCGGATATCTCATCCGTGATCTGCCATGAACTGCCATCCTTTGCGGCGGCGTGGCGCCGTAGCCGTTGACGCGGTGGCGCGTTGAACCAGTGCGGAGAGGGAGCGAAGCGGCTTCCGCCCTGGCGAGGAGGGGTTCCCTTGTTGGAGGTCGGCATGGAGAACAGCGAATCTGGGGGCTCACTGACCACGGCGCGGCACCGGCCGAGCCAGGACCGCAGTGCCGGACCCGGCGGCGGCGAGCCGTGCGGCCCCGCCCATCCCGGGCCCCGGGGCCACGAGCCGTACGCACGTCACGCCCCGTCCGCCCCGCACACCGCACACACCGCACACACCCCGTACAACCCCCACGCCCCGTACGCTCCGTACGGCGTCGACCCCGGTCACGAGCACTGCGACCTGGTGACCGTGCCCGCGCGACAGGGCCTCGAAGCCGTCGACATCCTGCGCCGGGGCGCCGGGGACGAGGCCGTGGGGCCCGTCCTGCACGACGGCGGCTGCGACACCCTCGGCTTCCTGGTGCCGCCCGGCACGGCCGCCGCGTGGGACCTGCCGGGCAGCGCCTGTACGCAGACCTTCGCCGGGCCCGGCACCGACGTCCGGGACCCGACGCCCCCGCCCCCGGTCGCCGGCACGGGCTGGCTGGTACCGCCCCGCCCGACGGAGCCGGTGACGGACCCCGCGGCCCTCCGCGCCGCCCTCGGCGAGGCCCAACGCATCATCGAGGCGGCGGACAACTGCCGCTGAGCCCTGCCGGGGTGGCCAGCCGTTGATCGGCCTTCGGCCTCGTCCTCAAACGCCGGACGGGCTGAAAGTCTCCGGTGCGGGCCGCATCTCGTCCGCGGACCGCGGACCAGTCCCGGCCCGCAGGCGAGATGCGGCGCGCAGCGGCACCATTCAGCCCGTCCGGCGTTTGAGGACGAGGCGCGGAGCGCCGATAAGGGCCGGGGCCCGGGGGCGGCCAGCCCCCGGTTCGGGGAGGGGTGGGCCTGGGGCGCACCGCGCGAGCGGCACACCGCGGCCCCGGCGATAATGGCCCGATGGCAAGGAACAGGCGGAGCCGCGACGCGGCGCGGGAAGCGGTGGTCGAAGAGGTCGACGGCGGCCTCGCCGAACTGCTGCCCGACCGCGACCGCCCCCACGCCTGGACCCTCGTCATCGACGGCGCACCCCAGTCCCACGTCGACCTCGACGACCCCGCCCACCTCGACTTCGAGTACCAGCGCAGGCTCGGCCACATCGCCGACCTCGCCGCCCCGCCCGGCACCCCCCTGCACGTGCTGCACCTCGGCGGCGGCGCCTTCACCCTCGCCCGCTACGTCGCCGCGACCCGCCCCCGCTCCACCCAGCAGGTCGTCGAGCGCGACACCGCCCTCGTGAGCCTGGTGCGCCGCGTGCTGCCGCTCGACCCGCAGGCACGCGTGCGCGTGCGCGGAGCCGACGCCCGCGAGGGACTCGCCAAGGTGCCGGACGGCTGGGCGGACCTGGTGATCGCCGACGTGTTCAGCGGCGCCCGCACCCCCGCGCACCTGACGTCCGTGGAGTTCCTCGGCGACGTGCGCCGCGTCCTGAAGCCCGAAGGGCACTACGCCGCCAACCTCGCCGACGGCCCGCCGCTCGGCTATCTGCGCGGCCAACTCGCCACCGCCGCCGCCGTCTTCCCCGAGCTCGCGCTCGTCGCCGACCCCGCCGTGCTGCGCGGCAAGCGCTTCGGCAACGCCGTGCTCCTCGCCTCCGCGCGCCCCCTGCCCCTCGCCGAACTCACCCGGCGCAGCGCGAGCGACCCGCACCCGGCGCGCGTCGAACACGGGCGCGCCCTCCTCGACTTCGGCGGCGGGGCGGCCGCCGTCACCGACGCGAGCGCGGTGGCCTCGCCCGCGCCGCCGCCCTCCGTCTTCCGCTGAGTCGCTGAGTCGCTGAGTGGTGGGGCCGCTGAGCCGTGGGGCCGCGGCTCAGTACGTGGTGACGTCGACCCGTGGCGCGTGGTCGTGCCAGGTGCAGAACACCGAGACGCGGTCCGCGCCCGACGTGAACTCCACCCGGATCCACGCCGGGGCCTTCCACACCCGCATCGACCAGCCCGTCGCGGGCGACGCGGAGACCAGCGTGGCGGTGTCCCCGCCGAGGTCGAACACGACCCGGCCGCCTTCGGTGGGGTAGGTCTTCACCCGGCCGGCCGCGGGTCCGGCGGGAGGGGACGTCCGGGGAGCAGGAGCGCGCGCCGCGGGCGGCTCGCGCGACGGCTCGGGGGCGGCCGGGGGCCGCGCGGGCCCCGACGACCGCGCGCCGGGCTCCGGCTCGGGCCGGTGCGTGGACGACGACACCGTGCGCTCCGGGTGCTCCGCCGCGAGCGGCAGCGCGCGCGGCGGATCGTAGGCCGTGCCCGCCATCACGGTGTGCACGCCCCACCACGACAGGGTGACCGCCACACCCGTGGCGAGCGACCACGCGCCGGCGTGCAGGAGAGCTCTGCGCATAGCGCGCCATGGTGCCCCACCACCACCCCGGTGGCCACATCTCCCGCGCCCCGTAAGGGACATGACGCCCATGTCCGGGCCAAAAGTCCCACGGGGCACCGGCACCGTCCGCATGGCGTACGGTGCCGCCCATGGCTCGTGTGCTCGTCGTCGAGGACGACCAGTTCGTCCGCTCGGCCCTCATCCGGTATCTGTCCGACGCCTCCCACACCGTACGGAGCGTCGGCACCGCCCTGGAGGCCCTGCGGGAGGTCGCCCACTTCCGGTTCGACGTGGTGATCCTCGACCTCGGCCTGCCCGACCTCGACGGCGCCGAGGCGCTCAAGATGCTGCGCGGCGTCACCGACGTACCCGTGATCGTGGCGACCGCGCGCGACGACGAGGCGGAGATCGTCCGGCTCCTCAACGACGGCGCCGACGACTATCTGACCAAGCCCTTCTCCGTCGAGCACCTGTCCGCGCGCATGACCGCCGTGCTGCGCCGCGCCCGCGGCTCGGGGGCGTCACCGGCGAGCCGGGTGCTGCGCGTCGGCGGCCTCGCCATCGACCCGCTGCGCCGCCGGGCACAGCTGGACGGCGCGCCGCTCGACCTGACCCGGCGCGAGTTCGACCTGCTCACGTTTCTCGCCGGGCGGCCCGGCGTCGTCGTGGCGCGCAGGGAACTCCTCGCCGAGGTCTGGCAGCAGAGCTACGGCGACGACCAGACCATCGACGTCCACCTCTCCTGGCTGCGCCGGAAGCTGGGCGAGACCGCCGCGCGCCCCCGCTATCTGCACACCCTGCGGGGCGTCGGGGTGAAACTGGAGCCGCCGCTGTGACGGCGGCGGGCGGCGCCCCCGGGGAGCCCGCGCCATGAGGTGGGCCCTGGTGAAGGTGTGCCTGGCCGTCACGACGATGGTCGCGGCCGCCTTCGCCGTCCCGCTGGGCCTCGTCATCCAGGAGATGGCCCGCGACCGCGCCTTCTCCGCCGCCGAACGGCACGCCGCCGGCATGGGCCCCACGCTGTCCATCACCACCGACCGCGCCGAGCTCACCCGGGCCGTCGCCACCTCCGAGGCGGGCGGCGAGGGGCGCATGGCCGTCCACGTCCCGGCCGTCGGCACGCACCCCGCGCTGGCCATCGGCGACCGCCGCGCCCACCCCCACGACGTCGCCGCGACGCGCGCACAGGGCCGGGCCAGGACCGTCGCCGTGCCCGGTGGCTACGCGCTGCTCCAGCCCTTCGCCATCGGCTCCGGAGGGATCGCCGTGGTCGAGATCCACGTGCCGGAGAGCGAGGTCAGCAAGGGCGTGACCACGGCCTGGCTGGTGCTCGCGGGCGTCGGGGTCGGTCTCGTCATCGGCTCGGTGGCCGTCGCGGACCGGCTCGGCGTCCGCATGGTCCGGCCCGCGAGACGCCTGGTCGGCGCCGCCCGCGACCTGGGCGAGGGCAGGCTCACCGCGCGGGTGCCGGAGGACGGGCCCACCGAACTGCGCCTGGCCGCCGTGGCGTTCAACTCGATGGCCGACCAGGTCGTCCACCTCCTCGCCAACGAGCGGGAGCTGGCCGCCGACCTGTCGCACCGCCTGCGCACCCCGCTGACCGTGCTGCGGCTCAACGCGGCCTCCCTCGGCGACGGGCCCGCCGCCGAACAGACCCGCGTCGCCGTGGAGAAGCTGGAGCGCGAGGTCGACACGATCATCCGCACCGCCCGCGAGGCCAAGCCGCGCACGGCCGCCGGCGGCACCGGCGCGGGCTGCGACGCCGCCGAAGTGATCCGCGAGCGCATGGAGTTCTGGTCGGCGCTCGCCGAGGACGAGGGGCGCGAGGCGCGCGTCGCGGGCGTGGAGCGGCCCGTGTGGATACCGGTGGCGCGGGCCGATCTGGTCGCCGCGCTCGACGCGCTGCTCGGCAACGTCTTCCGGCACACCCGGGAGGGCGCGGCGTTCGCCGTGGACGTGCACAGCGGCGAGGACGCGGTGATCGTGCTCGTCTCCGACGCGGGCGACGGCATCACCGACCCCCAGGCCGCCCTCGCCCGCGGCGGCTCCGGCGGCACGGGCGGGCCGAGCGGCACCCAGGGCCCGGACGGCGCGATCGGGTCGACGGGGCTCGGCCTCGACATCGCGCGCCGCCTGGCCGAGTCGACCGGCGGCGACGTACGGATCGGCCGCTCGGTCCTCGGCGGCACGGAGGTGCGGCTCTGGCTCCAGCGGGCGGCCGTCCGGCCGGGGGAGAGGCGGCGTCGACGCCGTGCCCCGGCACGTTAGGCCTCCGCTGGTTGCCGCTGGTTGCCGCTGGTTGCCGCGGGCTTAACCACCCCCGATGCCTTCCTTAAGTCCGGCATAAGGGCTGCTTCGGCGCCCCGGAGCAGGGCTAACGTGCTGCACGGATCCCCCCACGGGAACGCGTGCCCCGGCCACCCCCCTCCGGCCGGGGCACGCATCCGTTCACCCCTCGGCCACGGCCCGCGGCAGCTCACCGCTCGCCGCGACCTTCGCGTACCAGCGGGCGCTCGACTTGGGCGTGCGCCGCTGCGTCTCGTAGTCGACGTACACCGCGCCGAAGCGCTTGCTGTAGCCGTACGCCCACTCGAAGTTGTCCATGAGCGACCACAGGAAGTAGCCCCGGACGTCGGCGCCCTCCCGGATCGCCGCGTGTACGGCGGACAGGTGTCCGTGCAGGTAGCGCACCCGGTCGGGGTCGTGGACGGCGCCGCCCTCGGGCTTGTCGTCGTAGGCGGCGCCGTTCTCCGTCACATAGAGCGGAACCCCGGGGGCCTGAGCGGTGTATTCGAGGAGGAGGTCCTTCAGTCCCGTGGGATCCACCGGCCAGTCCATGGCGGTGAGTTCGCCGGGCGCGCGGTGGAAGGAGACCAGGGAGTCCGCGCCCGGCCAGGGGGAGTGGTCGCCGCCCCCGTGCCCGTCGTGGCGCGGGGCACCGGAGGGCGAGGCGGCCGACACGACGGCGGGGGAGTAGTAGTTGATGCCGAGGAAGTCCAGCGGCTGCCGCGTGACGTCCAGGTCGCCGTCGCGCACGAAGGCCCAGTCCGTGACCCGCGCGGTGTCCGCGAGCAGATCGTCGTCGTACGCGCCGCGCAGCATCGGCCCGGTGAAGACCCGGTTGGCGAGCGCGTCGATCCGGCGCCGCGCGTCCAGATCGGCGGGCGAGGAGGTGAGCGGGCGCACCGCGCTCGGATTGAGGCTCACCCCGATCCGGGCCCGCGCGGGCAGGGCCGCGCGCAGCGCCCGGGCACCGAGACCGTGCGCGAGGTTGAGGTGGTGGGCCGCGCGCAGGGCGGCCGCGGGGTCGGTGCGCCCGGGGGCGTGCACCCCCGAGCCGTAGCCCAGGAAGGCGCTGCACCAGGGCTCGTTGAGGGTCGTCCACAGCTCCACGCGGTCACCGAGCGCCCCGGCGACGATCCCGGCGTACTCCGCGAAGCGCTCGGCGGTGTCCCGCTCCGGCCAGCCGCCGCCCGCCGGGCCCCCGCCGGGCAGCCCCGATTCGAGCTCCTGGGGCAGGTCCCAGTGGTAGAGCGTGACCATCGGCGTGATGCCGTGCGCGAGCAGCTCGTCGACCAGCGCGCGGTAGAAGTCGAGGCCGCGCCGCGCGGCGGGCCCGCGCCCGGTGGGCTGCACCCGGGGCCAGGACACCGAGAAGCGATAGGCCTTGAGCCCGAGGTCCGCCAGGAGCCGCACGTCCTCGCGCCACCGGTGGTAGTGGTCGCAGGCGACGTCCCCGGTGTCCCCGCCGAGCACCTTGCCCGGCGTATGGCTGAAGGCGTCCCAGATCGACGGGGTCCTGCCGTCCTCCCGCGCGGCCCCTTCGATCTGGTACGCGGCGGTCGCGGCACCCCACAGGAAGCCGGGGGGAAACCGCAGGTTCGCATCGGGCATGGAAGCGCTCCCAGGATTCGTACGGATGGAGGAGTGGCGGGAGGGCGGGGCGCGGGCTCACCCCTTGACGGCGCCCTGCATGATCCCGCCCACGATCTGCTTGCCGAACAGGACGAAGGCGAGGAGCAGCGGCAGCGTGCCGAGCAGCGCGCCCGCCATGATCACGGACTGGTCGGGGATCTGCCCCCGGCCGAGCCCGGCGAGGGCGACCTGCACGGTGGGCTCGCCGCCCTGGGTGAGCGCGATGATCGGCCAGAAGAAGTCGTTCCACGCCATGACGAAGGTCAGCATGGACAGGACGGCCATCGCGGGCCGCGCCGCGGGGAAGACCACGTGCCAGATCAGGCGCAGGCTGCTCGCCCCGTCCACCCGCGCCGCCTCGATCAGCTCGGTGGGCAGCGCCTCGATGAGGTACTGCCGCATGAAGAACACCCCGAAGGCGCTGACCAGCGTCGGCAGGATCACCGACTGCAGCTGGTCGGTCCACCCGAACTCGGCGATCATCATGAACAGCGGTACGACACTGAGCTGCGGCGGCACCAGCATCGTGCCGATCACCAGAAGCAGCAGCAGACCGCGGAAGCGGAACCGCAGCTTGGCGAAGGCGAAGCCCGCGAGGGTGGAGAAGAGCACCGTGCCGATGGTGATCGTGCCCGCCACCACCAGCGTGTTCAGCAGGGCGGTGCCCATGTTGGCGTCGGTCCAGGCGATCTCGAGGTTCTTGAAGAGATTCCCGCCGAACCAGAACGGCGGCGGTGTCTGGGCGAGCCGCGTATTGGTCCGGGACGCGGCGATCGCCGTCCACACCAGCGGGAAGAGCGACCCGATGGTGAAGAGCACCAGGACGGCGTACGTCAGCTTCCCGCCGTGCAGCTGCCGTCCGGCGCCGCGCTTCCCCGGGCCGCGCCCGCGCCGCGTCGGACCGGGCCCGGGCCCGCCGGTGCGCGGCGCGCGGCGCGTCTGCGTCACTTCGGTCATGTCATCCCCTCACGCGCTCTTGCGGATCCACCGGCCGACCGCCCAGTTGAGCAGGCCGATCAGCACGAGAATGAGGAACATGGTCCAGGCGATCGCCGAGGCCCGCCCGAGGTGCTGGTTGAACCAGCCCTGCTCGTACAGATACAGACCGAGCGTCTGGAACTGGTGGTCCGAGCCACCCGTGGGGCTCGCCCCCTGACTGAAAAGGAGCGGCTCACCGAACAGCTGCGTCGCCCCGATCGTCGACACCACGCAGGTGAACAGGATCGTGGGCCGCAGCGACGGCACCGTCACGTGCAGGAACTGCTGCCAGCGGCTCGCCCCGTCGAGCGCCGCCGACTCGTACAGATCGTGCGGAATGGCCTGCATCGCGGCGAGGTAGATCAGCGCGTTGTAGCCGGTCCACCGCCAGATCACGATGGCGGACACCGCGAGCTGTGCCGTCCAGTCGCCGTTCTGCCAGTCCACGGCGTCGATCCCGACGAGCCCGAGCCCCCAGTTGATCAGCCCGTGGTCCGTCCTGCTGAACATGAGCACGAACACGAGCGTCGCCGCGGCCACGGACGTGGCGTAGGGAGTGAGGATCGCGACCCGGAAGAACATGGATCCGCGCAGCCGGTAGTTGAGGAGATGGGCGAGCCCGAGCGCCATCAGCAGCTGCGGCACGGTGGAGATCAGGCCGATGGTGAAGGTGTTGCGCAGCGCGTTCCAGAAGAAGTCGTCGTCGAGCAGCCGCGAGAAGTTGCGCAGGCCCACCCACTCCATGTCGGTGGGCGCGCCCAGCTCCACCCGGTGCAGCGAGGCCCACCCCGTATAGAGGAGCGGAAAGAGCCCGAAGGCGACGAAGAAGAGGAAGAACGGCGCGATGAGGGCGTAGGGGCTGAACCGCACGTCCCAGCGGTAGCGGCGGCTGCGCCGCGCCCGGCGGCGCTCGTCCCGGGCCGTGGCCACCGCCGGGGCGGGGGCCACGGCCGTCCGGGAGTCACTCGGAAGGTCCATCACCGCGTCACTGGTCCAGCGCGTTGTCGATGGTCTTCACGGCCCTGCCCCAGGCCTTGTCGGGCGAGGTGCCCTTCTGGTCGACGCCGAGCATCCCGGTGTCCGCCAGGTACTGGGAGATGATCCCGTCCTTGGGGCCGATGGGCTGGACGGGCACGCCCTCGGCGGCCCTGGAGAAGATCCGGCCCACGGGCGCGCCGCCGAAGTAGGGGTTCTTGGCGTCCTTCACCGCGGGCAGGTCGTAGGCCGCGCTGGCGCTCGGGAAGCTGGCCCGCTCGTCGAACAGCTTGGCCTGCTGCTTCGGCGCGGTCAGCCAGGCCGCGAGCTTCGCCGCCTCCTCCTTGTGCTCGCCCGCCTCGGGCACGGTGAGGAAGGAGCCGCCCCAGTTGCCGGGCTTCGGCGCGGCGGCGACGTCCCACTGGTCCTTCGCGTCGGCGCCCGCCTTGTCCTTGATGTAGCCGAGCATCCAGGGCGGACAGGTCACCGTGGCGAAGGAGCCGTTGGCGAAGGCCTGGTCCCAACTGGGCTGGAACTGCTGGAGCTTCGCGGTGAGCCCGGCCTCGGCGAACCGCGCCGCGAGGTCCCAGCCCTCCTTGACCGCCGGGCTGTCCTTGTAGACGAGCTTGCCGTCGGCGTCGTAGAACTTCTGCGTGCCGGAGGCGTGCACGGCGGCCATCACGCCCGTCGCGCCGTCCACGAAGGCGGTGCCCTCGGGCGCCTTCGCCTTGAAGCGCTCGCCCGCCCGGAGGTACTTGTCCCAGTCACCGGCCCACAGCCTGCCCACGGCCTCGCGGTCCGTGGGCAGGCCGGCCTTCTTAAACAGGTCCTTGCGGTAGCAGATGCCGGTGGGGCCGATGTCGGTGCCGAGCGCGATGGTCCTGCCGCCCTCGGCCGTGCCCTGCTTCCACTTCCAGCCGAGGTAGGCGCTCTTGTCGACGCCGGGGGTCTTGCCGAGGTCCACCAGCTTGTCCGCGTGGCCGCCGGTCAGCTCGGCGACGTTGCCGACCTCCACGGCCTGGATGTCGGACAGGCCGCTGCCGCTGCTCAGATGGGTGAGCAGCGCGGGCCAGTAGTTCTCGTTGCGCTGGACGGAGTTCTGCTTGATGTCGATGTCCGGGTGGAGCCGCTCGTACTCCGCGTACAGACCGGCCTCCTGGAGGCCGAAGGCGCCGAACACGCCGATGGTCAGGGTCGTCTTCCCCTTGCCGCCTCCGCCCCCGCCGCCGGAGGAGCCGCCGGTGCCCGGGTCGTCGGAGTCCTCCGCGCAGCCGGTGAGCGCTCCGCCGGCGAGCGCGGCGACGGCCGCGAGCACCACGGCCGTACGGGGCGTTCGAGTCCTGTAGCGAGTCCGGTCATGCGTCCTGCGGCTTCTGCTGTGGCGCATGGTGTCCTCCTAGTGCTCCGCCGCACCACCTGTCGGCCAACTGCCCTGGGGGAGTCCTGAGTTGGAGAGGGGCGGCTCGGCCGGAGCGTGCGGATCGTGAAAGAGCCGAGTAGGGTGGGAGCGCTCCCATATTTGATGCCTTGAAGGGTTACGGCTCGCTGCGGGGGTGTCAAGGCACCGGACGGCGGGAGTTGCGGGCCGTCGGCGCCGTCGCTGGTGGCCGGGGCCCGGCTGTTAGATTTCGCGTCGTGGGGAGGCACTGATGGGGAGTCGTCAGCCCAAGGGGCGCAGCGGGGGGCGGCCCACGCTGGAAGAGGTGGCCGCGCGGGCGGGTGTCGGCCGGGGGACGGTGTCCCGGGTGATCAACGGCTCGCCCCGGGTGAGCGCGCACACCCGCGCCGCCGTGGAGGAGGCCGTCGCCGAGCTGGGGTACGTGCCGAACACGGCGGCCCGGGCGCTCGCCGCGAACCGTACGGACTCGATCGCCGTGGTCGTCCCCGAGCCCGAGTCCCGGTTCTTCGCCGAGCCGTACTTCTCGGACATCATCCACGGCGTGGGGGCCGCGCTCGCGGACACCGATCTGCAGCTCCTGCTGACCTTCGCGGGTGGCGACCGGGAGCGCCGCCGCCTCGCGCAGTATCTGTCGGCGCACCGGGTGGACGGCGTGCTCCTGGTGTCGGTGCACGCGGACGATCCGCTGCCGGACCTGCTGCAGCAGCTGGGGATACCGGCGGTGATCAGCGGCCGCCGCCGCGCCGACGAGCCGCTGGCCTCGGTGGACTCCGACAATTTCGCGGGGGCCCGCGCCGCCGTCACCCATTTGGTGGCCCGGGGCCGCCGCCGGATAGCCACGATCACGGGCCGCCTCGATGTGTACGGGGCCCAGCGGCGTCTCGACGGCTACCGCGACGCCCTGGCGGAGGCCGGGCACGAGCCGGACGAGGCCCTGACGGCGCTCGCCGACTTCACCGAGGAGGGCGGCCGGCGGGCGATGGCGGACCTGCTGGCGCGCAGGCCGGACCTGGACGCGGTCTTCGCGGCGTCGGACGTGATGGCGGCGGGCGCGCGTCAGGTCCTGCGCCGGGCGGGCCGCCGCATACCGGACGACGTGGCTCTGGTCGGCTTCGACGACTCGGCGATCGCCCGCCACATGGATCCGCCGCTGACGAGTGTGCGCCAGCCCATCGTGGAGATGGGCCGCACGATGACGGACGTCCTGCTCACCGAGATCGCCGACCCCCGCCCCCCGGTGCCCCGCCGCCTCGCCCGCCCCCGGATCGTCCTGCCGACGGAGCTGATCCCCCGCGCGTCGTCCTGAGGCGGGGACCGGGGCAGTCGCGTGCGTGGAGGTAGCCGAACATGGGCCAGGGTTCTTCTCGCCAGTAGTGCGGGCGCAGGGGCCGGCCGGGGGTGATGGGGGCCTGGCAGGCGGCGCAGCGTATCGCCGGGTGGCCTGCCTGTTCCCGTACGGCCAGGTGGTCCATGCCGAGGGTCCGGCCTTCCACGCAGGGGCCGTAGGGGCATCGTGGGCAGGTGACGGTGTGGTCGTACCAGGCGAGGTAGGTCGTCAGGGAGTTCGTCCTGGCCTCGCAGCAGTCCAGGCAGCCGTGCGGCCGGAAGGGGCCGGGGCTGCCGAGGTCGATCCCCTCGCCGGGATGGAACGCGTACGCGCACCAGACGCAGGCGCTGCCGGACAGCTGCGCCGTGTCGAGTGTGTCGGGCCGGGGGAGGGCGGCGAGCAGTACCACCGGCTTGGGGTCAGGCATCCCGGCCTCCTGCGGCCGGGCCCGCGGGCGCGGTGGCCGCGCGGCCGCCTTCGATCCAGGCGGCGTGCAGACGTACGCCTTCGGAGCAGTCGGCGAGGATGCCGACGTGCCGACGGGGGCAGGTGTCCAGGTGCTCGCGGTAGGCCTCGTACGGGCCCCTCGGCTCTGGGCGGTCCTCGTGGTCGGTCATGGTCGGCCCACCGTCCGCAGCGGATCGGCGGTGGCGAGCAGCGTGCGCAGGACGGCGGTGTCGCACAGGTTGCCGGGGTGCTCCGGCGGCACGACCCAGGTCATGAGGTAGGCGATGTGCCCCACGCGCGGGACCCCGAGGAAGGTGCCCGTGCTCAGGCGTTCCTCCGGGCCGTCCCACTGCGCGCCTGGCGTCACCAGGAAGTAGTACGCGCCCGCAGGGCTGCGCAGGTCCCGGATCACCGGGCCGCCCAGCCAGTCCCGCAGGGCCGCGGCCACCGTGGCGGGCTCCTCACTGGCAACCGCGGTGTGCACTCGCCGAGCGGGTACGCGCACGGCATCGAAGCGCGGCCCGAGCGGGATCATCGCAACGTAGGCGTCCGACCACTCCCGCCGGGCCCGGCCTGGCAGGGGATGGGCTTGGGCCAGCCAGTCAGCGATCAACCGGTTCTCCGCCTGCGAGGGCACCTGTGCTCGGGCGCTGCTTCCCGGCGCTGGCACGGGGGCCGCACTCTCGCCCATCTCGACTCCTTGGTGGTCGGCCACGCCCCGGGGCCGGTCGCCGGGGTCCTCCGTCCATCGAAGTCCCTTCGCCGGTCCGGATGGAGGAGCCAACAAGGGGCCAGCCAGGGGCCTGTTGCGCGGGTAGCGTGATGGCGAGGAGGCCCCTGCATGGACGAGCAGATGGCAGCGCGACGTGCGTTCGGCGCGCACCTGGCCGCACTGCGCAAGCGGGCACGGTTGACGCAGCCCCAGCTCGCGGCGCGACTATGCGTGGTCAGCAGCACAACCACGGTGACCCGCAGCGATGTCTCCCGGTGGGAGCGGGGGAAGCGTGTGCCGGACGCCTGGCTGCCGTCGCTGGCCACCGCCCTCGCCGTGCCGCTGGAGGAGTTGGAGCGGGCTGCCGCGCAGGCTCGGGGTGAGGTGGCGGAACTGCCACAGGACGATCACCCGCACGCTGTTGTGCAGCAGCGGGCCGGGTGGCTGCTTGCTCACGACACCGCGCACGGTGGCGACCACGTGGCCGATGCAGCCGTACAGGTGTGGCGCGCCGAGCGCGCACAGATCATCGGAGGCGACAAGGCCCGCCTTGCCGTGGTTTCCGAGGTTGCCGAAATCGCCGGGTGGCTGCTGTTCGACGCGGCCCGGCCGGAGGAAGCACGCGCTGCCTGGCTGGAGTCTCTGCACCTCGCCCGCTCTGCCGGGGACCAGACCATGCAGTGGTTCGCGATGAGCTTGCTGGCCATGGAAGCAGCTCAGAGCGGGCGCGTTGGCGAGGCCTTGTCTCTCTGTGAGGAGATCACAGACCGGCCGGTGCCGCCGCGGGTAGCGCTCCTGGCTGAAGTGCGGCGGAGCCGGGCGCTCGCCGCCGCCGGTGACCGCCCTCGGGCCCTCCAGGCGATCGGGAGGGCTCGTAGCCGACTGGAAGACTCGCTCCACTCTCGGGATCCACACTGGTCGTGGTGGGTGGATGAGTTGGAAGTCACTGGGCAC
This sequence comes from Streptomyces sp. YIM 121038, assembly GCF_006088715.1. NCBI lineage: Bacteria > Bacillati > Actinomycetota > Actinomycetes > Kitasatosporales > Streptomycetaceae > Streptomyces > Streptomyces sp. YIM 121038. The sequence goes on along the minus strand of NZ_CP030771.1, from coordinate 3,738,202 downwards.
GATGGCGAGGTGGCGTTGCTGCTCGGAGAGCCCGCACGAGCGGTGTCGCGTTTCGAGCAGACCGTCGGGCTACAGAAATCGGTCAACCCGATGGGCCGGGGCGCTCTGTACTTCGCCGTCGCCGAGTTGGACGCGCTCGTGCGGCTCGGCGCGTGGAGGGAGGCCGAAGCGCCGTTGCTCCGCCTGAAACCGCTGTTGCGGACTGTGGCGTCATCCCGAATTCAAGGGCGCCTGCGATCCACGCTGCGTGCCATCGACAGGGACGGCCCGGCCTGGCTGGTGGACACGGCGCGTGAGGTTGCGGAGAGCTAGGCCGAGTCCGACGGTCGGCTCGCCCCGGCTGTGACCGGAACGAAGCGCCGGCGGCAGCGGACGGGCAGCCCCAGCCCGACTGGGCAGCATGGGTCGACCGCACCGAACTGGAGATCATGACCGGCCGCTGCTGGACGGAGCTGTGCCGCCCCCTGCGGGCCGTGCCCCTGCTTGAGGCCGAGCTGGCCCGGTACGAAGACAGCCAGGCCCCCGCCGTGGGGCGCCCTCGGGGAACGACAAGGGCCCGGCCTGCTTTCGCAGGTCGGGCCCTTGATCATCAGGGTGAGTGACGGGACTTGAACCCGCGGCCACCTGGACCACAACCAGGTGCTCTACCAACTGAGCTACACCCACCATGAGCCGGTCTTTTGTCTTTCTTCTGACCGGCCGAGAAAAAGTGTACAGGGTCCGAAGGGGTGCTCGCGCACCCCTTCTTCCGACCCCGTCCACCAGGCCCTTCCGGGCCGCCTAGCTCGCGGGCAGGACGTGCTTCGCCGCGATCGACTTCGCCGTGTCCGAGTCGGGGCCCGGCTGCGGGACGAAGATCGCCTCGCGGTAGTAGCGCAGCTCGGCGATGGATTCGCGGATGTCGGCGAGCGCCCGGTGGTTGCCGTTCTTGTCCGGGCTGTTGAAGTACGCCCGCGGGTACCAGCGCCGGGCGAGCTCCTTGACCGAGGAGACGTCGACGATCCGGTAGTGCAGGAAGTTCTCCAGGGTCGGCATGTCCCGCAGCAGGAAGCCGCGGTCGGTGCCGACCGAGTTGCCGCACAGCGGGGCCTTGCGGGGTTCCTTCACGTGCTCACGGATGTAGTCGAGGACCTGCTCCTCGGCGGCGGCCAGCGTGGTGCCGCCGGACAGCTCGTCGAGGAGTCCCGAGGTGGTGTGCATCTGCCGCACCACCTCGGGCATGGTCTCCAGGGCTCCGTCCGGCGGGCGGATCACGATGTCCACACCTTCGCCGAGCACGTTCAGTTCCGAGTCGGTGACCAGGGCGGCCACCTCGATAAGTGCGTCATCCGTCAGCGAGAGCCCGGTCATCTCGCAGTCGATCCACACCATGCGATCGTTCATGCGCCCAACCCTACGGCGCGCTCCTCTGGCCGGGGAGCGGCGTGCGTCCCTGTGCGTACGCATCGGCGGTCTGCTTGCCCGCGTCCATGGCCAGGGATGCCGAGGCCCCGAAGGCGCCCGCCGCCGCCGTACGCCGGGTCTGGGCCGGTACCGGACCCGGGGGCATGCCCGGATTCGGGCCCGGCACGGAGCTGTGCCCGCCCGGACCGCCGGGCCCGCCCGGACCACCCGGTCCGCCCATCCCGTCCGCCGCGGAGACCACGGTGGGCGCGCTGGGCATGGCCATCGGGCCGCCGGTCGCCCCGGCGGCACCGTCCAGACCGCGCTCGTTCTGCGGCCTGCGCGCCCGGTACGCGGCGCGGTAGGCGGCGGGCGAGGAGCCGAGCTGGCGCCGGAAGTGGCCGCGCAGCGCGACGGGCGAGCGGAAGCCGCAGCGCCCGGCGACCTCGTCCACGGAGTAGTCCGAGGTCTCCAGGAGCCGCTGTGCCTGGAGCACCCGCTGGGTGATCAGCCACTGCAGGGGAGCGCTTCCCGTCAGTGAGCGGAAGCGCCGGTCGAAGGTGCGGCGGCTCATATAGGCGCGGGCGGCGAGCGTCTCCACGTCGAACTGCTCGTGGAGGTGTTCGAGCGCCCAGGCGACGACCTCGGCCAGCGGGTCGGCGCCGATCTCCTCCGGGAGCGACCTGTCCAGGTAGCGCTCCTGGCCGCCCGCGCGGCGCGGCGGCACGACGAGCCTGCGGGCGAGCGCGCCCGCCGCTTCGTTGCCGTGATCCGTGCGCACGATGTGCAGACAGAGATCGATTCCGGCCGCGGTTCCGGCCGACGTCAGGACGTCCCCGTCGTCGACGAACAGCTCGCGCGGGTCGACGTGGACGGACGGATATCGTTTGGCGAGCGTCGGCGCGTACATCCAGTGCGTCGTCGCCGGGCGGCCGTCCAGTAAACCGGCCGCCGCGAGGACGAACGCGCCGGTGCACAGACCGACGATGCGGGCCCCTTCTTCGTGTGCCCGGCGCAGCGCGTCGAGTGCCTCCAGCGGTGGCGGCGACGTGATCGACCGCCAGGCCGGGACGACGACGGTGCCGGCGCGCGCGATGGCCTCCAGGCCATGCGGCGCGGTGAGTTCCAGCCCGCCGGTGGTGCGCAGCGGCCCCTCCTCACCGGCGCATACGAGCAGCCGGTACCGGGGCACTCCCGCGTCCTGCCGGTCAATGCCGAACACGGAGAGTGGTATGGAACTCTCGAAGATGGGACCACCGCTGAAGAGCAGCACCGCGACGATTTCCCGACGGCGCCGCCCGGAGAGTTTGCGCGCCGCAGCTTCCTGCACGGCAGTGGAGTCGTGGCTCATGGCGCTAAGCCCCCCTCGGTCGTCGCGGCTCCCTGTTCTTGACGTGCTTGCTGGACCTGTCGCTCCTGCACGTTTCCCCTCGGTCCTCCACCAGTCCCCCGCCGTACTACAGTCAAGATCGAATCTACTGCGTCGTGTGACGCTGCCGTGACCAGTTCAGCACTCGGCGCATTGTCGACATGGCAACTTGGCGTGAAGCATTCGATCACGAAGCGTCGCACTCACGGGCCGTGCAGGGAAGTGCGCCTCGTCTCAGTGGCCGGTCAACGTAGGGTGCGGATGCCTTCTACGCTCCTTTCACCCCTGGTGGGACGTGGGTTGACCCCCCGTTCGGCCAGGGAATGCGGACCAGCCGGAAGTTGGCTGAAAACGTATGGGGGAGTGCGCCGGAATCGGTCAGTCCACCGGCGCGTTCGGCCCCGCGTGCCGTCCGCCCCGGCGCGCCCCCGGAGCCGCTCCCGTCCGGCGCCCGGCGGTGGCGGGGCGCCGCGCGACGCGGGCCCGCTCGGCCCCCCGCTCGGACTGCCTCAGCAGCACCCGGCACACCCCGGTGACGGCCGCGAGTCCGAGGGCCGATCCGGCGGCCCCGGCCAGCGAGGTCCCGTACCCGACGAGCACGACCGGGACGAGGACACAGGAGAACGCGGCCCAGCGCACCACGTCGCTCGCCGACTCCTGCGGGACCGTCCCCGGGGCCTCGGCGCCCAGGGGTCCGGCGGCCCCGGGGCCCCGGCGCTCGTGCGCCCCCTCGGCGGCGCGGCGGCGGGTGGTCGGTGCGGCGACGGGGGCGGCGGTGATCGGTCCTGGCACGGCGTACTCCCTGCGGCGGTGGTTTCGCACGTGGTGTCTGTTCCTGGGGATGTCTCCGAAAGAGTGGTTTCACGGGTTCAACGCGTGGCCATGCGGCCGGTCACTGGCCGGAAGGGGCCAGTGCGCGCGAACCGGGCGCAAACCGCCTGTACGGGGCAGCTGCCATTGCCATCCGGGCCCCGCTCATGCATGCTCCGGTGAACGCCGCGAGGCCGTGCGGAGGCCGCACCGAGGCCCCGGGCGGGCGGCGTCAGCCGCCGTCGCGGCCCGGGAGACCCCCGGCCGGGACCTGGGCAGGAGAGGAGTGTCGCCGTACCCTTGGGGGTAAGGGGTTGGGAAGATGATTCCCGGACACGCGTCCGGTGACGGCCCGTGTCCGCCGAAGGCCGCAGGGCCCGACCCGCACCGATCCGCGCTCGACCCGCTCCCCGTACTCCACCCGGGAATCCGCGCACGACCCGATCCACGGCGCCGCACCACGGGCGCCGCAGCACCTGGACAGAGCCGACCCTCCCACAGAGGACTCCTTCGCCGAGACACCGATGGCCGGTCACGAATTCTCCGAACCCGCGGACCGCAAGCGGCAGGTCGCCGATCCGACGACGACCCCCCAAGCGGCGGAAGAACCACGTCACTCCTGCGATCCGGCCTTCCGGCACGGCGTCGTCGTCGGCTTCGACGGCTCGACGTCCAGCGAGCGGGCCCTCGCCTACGCGATCGGCATGGCGCACCGCTCCGGCTCCGGCCTGATCATCGTCCACGTCGCGAACCGACTGCCCACCACCGTCTGGGCGGGCTGTGAGCCACCGGTCTTCGTCGACGTCCCCGACCACCGCACCGAGGTCCTCGGTCTGGAACTGGCCTGCGCGGACTATCTGTCGGAAGTGCCCTGGATCCTCGTCGAGCGCGGTGGCGACATCTGCCACGAGCTCGAAGAGGTCGGCCGGGAGTACTCCGCGGACGCCATCGTCGTCGGCTCGACGCACGGCATCGTGGGGCGCATCTTCGGCTCCGTCGCGGGCCGTCTCGCGCGCCGTGCGCAACGGCCCGTCGTCGTCATTCCGTAACGTCCCTCCGTCCCAGGTGGGACGAGGGTGTCGCGGCGTCAACTCCCGTACCGCGGCGCATAAATCTACTCGCGCGTAGAGGTGGTTCGTGCCCTTGTGAAGGGTACATACCGGTCGCCGGGGCGCCGCAGCACAGCGACTTCCCACCGCGGCCTCCCGCGGACCCCCGGCGCCCTGCCGGCCGGGGGGTGACGGCCACCGGCTGAGGCAGGCACGGGCCGGGGTAATGGGCGACCCCGGTTCCTGAAGGAGTGGCCCCCCGTGTGCTTGGTGGCACGCGCGGGGGGCCACTCACTCGTGCGGCGCCTACTCGACGGTGACGGACTTCGCCAGGTTGCGCGGCTTGTCGATGTCCCGGCCGAGCGCCAGGGCCGTGTGGTAGGCGAGGAGCTGGAGCGGGATGCCCATGAGGATCGGGTCCAGCTCGTCCTCGTTCTTCGGGACGACGATGGTGTGGTCGGCCTTCTCCTGCTCCTGGTGGGCGACCGCGAGGATCCTGCCGCTGCGGGCCTTGATCTCCTCCAGGGCCGCCCGGTTCTTCTCCAGGAGGTCGTCGTCGGGCACGATCGCGACCGTCGGCAGGGCGGGCTCGATCAGGGCGAGCGGGCCGTGCTTCAGCTCGGACGCGGGGTAGGCCTCGGCGTGGATGTAGGAGACCTCCTTGAGCTTGAGGGAGGCCTCGCGGGCCACCGGGTAGCCGCGCACCCGGCCGATGAACAGCATCGACTTGGCCTCGGCGAACTCCTGCGCAAGCTTCTGGATCTCGTCCTCGCGCGCCAGCATCTGCTCGATCTGCGCGGGCAGCTGCCGCAGGCCCGCGATGATCCGCTTGCCGTCGGCGACCGACAGGTCCCGGATGCGGCCCAGGTGCAGGGCGAGCAGCGCGAAGGCGACGGTGGTGTTGGTGAAGCACTTGGTGGAGACGACGCAGACCTCGGGGCCCGCGTGCACGTACACGCCCGCGTCCGCCTCGCGGGCGATCGCGGAGCCGACCACGTTGACGATGCCGAAGACGCGGGCGCCCTTGCGCTTGAGCTCCTGCACGGCCGCCAGCACGTCGTACGTCTCACCGGACTGGGAGACGGCCACGTACAGGGTGTCGGGGTCGACGACCGCGTTGCGGTAGCGGAACTCGGAGGCGGGCTCGGCGTCGGCGGGGATGCGGGCCAGCTCCTCGATCATCTGGGCGCCGATCATGCCCGCGTGGTACGAGGTGCCGCAGCCGAGGATCTTCACGCGCCGGACCTTGCGGGCGTCGTGGGCGTCCAGGTTCAGGCCGCCGAGGTGCACGGTGGAGAAGCGGTCGTCGATGCGGCCGCGCAGGACGCGGTCCACGGCGTCGGCCTGCTCGAAGATCTCCTTGTGCATGTACGTGTCGTGGCCGCCCATGTCGTACGACTCGGCCTCCCACTCCACGGTGGTCGGCGAGGCCTGGGTGCTGGAGCCCTCGGTGGTGTACGTGCGGTAGTCGTCGGCCTTGAGGGTGGCCATCTCGCCGTCGTCGAGGGTGACGACCTGGCGGGTGTGGGAGACGAGCGCGGCGACGTCCGAGGCGACGAACATCTCCTTCTCGCCGATGCCGAGGACGACGGGCGAGCCGTTGCGGGCGACGACGATGCGGTCGTTGAAGTCGGCGTGCAGGACGGCGATGCCGTAGGTGCCCTCGATGTGGCGCAGGGCCTCGCGGACCCGCTCCTCCAGGGTCTCGGCCTGCGAGCGCGCGATGAGGTGGGTGATCACCTCGGTGTCGGTCTCGGAGCGGAACTCCACGCCGTCGGCGAGCAGCTTGGCGCGCAGCTCGGTGGCGTTGTCGATGATGCCGTTGTGGACGACGGCGACCTTGTTCGCGCCGTCGAGGTGGGGGTGGGCGTTCTCGTCGGAGGGGGCGCCGTGCGTGGCCCAGCGGGTGTGGGCGATGCCGGTGGTGCCGGTGAAGCGCTTGGGGACACGGGCCTCCAGGTCGCGCACGCGGCCCTTGGCCTTGACCATCTTCAGGCCGGTGGCCTTGGGGCCGGTGATGACGACGCCCGCGGAGTCGTAACCGCGGTACTCCAGGCGCTGGAGTCCCTCCAGGAGGAGCGGGGCGACGTCACGCTTGCCGATGTATCCGACGATTCCGCACATAAGGGTCCCTTGGGTGTGGTGGGGATGGTCTAGCCGTAGACGATGCGGCGCAGCTGCCTGAGCGAGAGCTCGGGCGGGGCCACGGCGCGGTAGCGCAGGTCCGCCGCGATCCGCTCGAAGATCTCCGCGTTCACCAGGCCCTGACCCTGGAGTTCGCGGTGGCGGCGGCGGACGTACGCCTCGGTCGTCTCGTCGAAGTACGCGAGCACGTCCTGGACCACCCGGAGCGCTTCGCCGCGCTGGAGCTGGGTGGAGCGCGTCAGGTGATCGACAAGGTCTTCGTGCACCCGTCGATCCTGGATTACGCAGGGTCCTTGCGCAAGAATCCTGCCCGGAATCGGGCAGGATTCGCTCGATTGCTGGCGGAAGACGGGGTGCGCCGCTGCTTCGCCGGGGCGCCCCCCCGCGTCACATCCGCTTCAGGACCGCCTGCTTGGCCGCCGTGAACTCCTCGTCCGTGAGGATGCCGCTCCGGTGCAGCTCGCCCAGCTCGCGCAGCCGCCGCAGCAGCGCGTCGTGGTCGTCCTCGGCCGGGGGCGCGGGCGTGGGCGCGAGGGCGGGCGCGGTGGCCGGCGCGAGCTGCTCCGGGGCCGGAGCGGGGGCCGGGGCCGCGGGACGTGCCGGGTGCGGGAGCCGGGCCTGCACGGCCGCCGCGACGAGCGCCATCAGCGGGTCCTTCTTGAAGCCCCACAGCTCCACCGAGTTCGGGTCGTACTTCGGCGGGGCCTTCGTGGGCGCGTTCCGCACGGTGAAGCGGAGGTAGCCGTTCTCCAGGCCTATCGCGGGCTGCCACTCCACGGCGGCGACATCGGCGAGCGCGATCGTACGGGTGCCCGCGGCGGCCTTGGCCTCCTCCGTCTTCCAGTTCCACTCGAGCCGGACCTGCTCCCCGTCGAAGCCCACGGTGGCGTCGCCCGCGGAGACCTGGAGCGGCACGGACGGCCCCGACAGCAGATAGGCGTCACAGCCCGCGGCCGGGACCTGTTCAAGCAGCAGGGCGTTGCGCAGCTCGTCGACCACGTACTCGGCGACGCCGTACCGGTCGGGCTCCACCGCGAGCTGGTACGGGTCGGAGGCGTCGGCGAGCTTGCCCGCGGTCGCCTGGAGCAGCGGGTCCGCGCCGTCGCGCAGGCGCAGCCGGAGCCGCCCGCTCTTCTTGCCCTGTTCGAAGGCGACGCCCGCCAAGGCCTGGAGGGGCAGCGTGAGTTCGCCCAGGGTCTTGCGCAGCAGCGAGACGCCCTTGTCGCGCCCCGGCACGAGCCGCAGCGTCACTCCGTCGAAGGTCCAGGTCCCGTCCCGCTGGATGATTTCCGCCATGGAGGGATTCTCGCACCGCGACCCTGGTCAGGTGGTCTACACCTTGACCCGATCTGGGGTGCGCGGTACGGATGGTGACGGTTCGACCGCATCACATCCGCGTTGCCTGTCGAAGGGACCCGCTGGTGAGAAAGGACCACCGACCGACACGTGTCATCGGCTCTCTGCTCCTCATCGCCGCCGCCGGCCTGTCGACCGCGGCGGTCGCGCCGGACGGCGAACGCCGTCCGGCTCCCGCGCCCACTCCGCTCGGCCGGATCATCCCCGCGCCCCTGAAGGCCGAGGCGTACGGGCCCGGTTACGAGATCACCGCCGAGACCCGGATCCGGGTCGGCGACCACCCCGAGGAGCGCCGCGTCGGCGAGTACCTCGCCCGGCTGCTCCGCCCCGCCACCGGCTTCCGCCTGCCCGTCACCGACCGCCCGGGGCGCGACGGCATCCGGCTGAGCGTCGGCGCCGGGCACGCGGACCTCGGCAACTCCGACAACAAGGCCCTCGGCCGCGAGGGCTACCGGCTGATCTCCGAGCGCCGCTCCCTCACCCTCACCTCCTGGTCCGGCGCGGGCCTCTTCCACGGCGTCCAGACGCTGCGCCAGCAGCTGCCCGCCGCCGTCGAGAGGACCTCCCCGCAGCGCGGCCCCTGGCGGATCGCGGGCGGCACCATCGAGGACGCCCCGCGCTACGCCTACCGCGGGGCCATGCTCGACGTGTCCCGCCACTTCTTCCCCGTCGGCCAAGTCAAGCGGTTCGTCGACCAGTTGGCCCTCTACAAGATGAACACGCTGCACCTGCACCTGAGTGACGACCAGGGCTGGCGCATCGCCGTCGACTCCTGGCCGCGCCTGGCGGAGTACGGCGGCTCCACCCAGGTCGGCGGCGGCCCCGGCGGCCACTACACCAAGGAGCAGTACCGGGAGATCGTCTCCTACGCGGCCTCGCGGGGCCTCGAAGTGACCCCCGAGATCGACATGCCGAGCCACACCAACGCGGCGCTCGCCTCCTACGCGGAGCTGAACTGCGACGGCGTGGCCCCGCCCCTGTACACGGGCACGGAGGTCGGCTTCAGCTCGCTGTGCGTGCACAAGGACCTCACGTACGACTTCGTGGACGACGTGCTCCGCGAGCTCGCCGCGCTCACCCCGGGCCGCTACCTCCACATCGGGGGCGACGAGGCGCACTCCACCAGCCACGAGGACTTCGTGACGTTCATGAACCGGGTGCAGCCGATCGTCGCCAAGTACGGCAAGACCGTGCTCGCCTGGCACCAGCTCACCGAGGCGACGCCCGCGCCGGGCGCCGTCGCGCAGTACTGGGGCTACGACCGCACCGGCCAGGCCGAGCGCGACCGGGTCGTGAACGCGGCGCGCAACGGCACCGGCCTGGTGCTCTCGCCCGCCGACCGCTCCTACCTCGACCACAAGTACGACAAGGACACCCCGCTCGGCCTGAAGTGGGCCGGATACGTGGACGTGCGGCGGGCCTACGACTGGGATCCGGGCAGTTATCTGCCGGGCGCTCCGGCCGACGCGATCCTCGGCGTCGAGGCGCCGCTGTGGACGGAGACCCTGTCGACGACCGCGCACCTCGACCACATGGCGTTCCCGCGCCTGCCCGGCATCGCCGAGCTCGGCTGGTCGCCCGCCGCGCGGCACGGCTGGGAGCCGTACCGGGCGCGGCTCGCGGAGCAGGCGCCGCGCTGGGACGCCCTGGGCATCGGCTACTTCCGGTCGCCGCAGGTGCCCTGGCCCGGGCGCTGACCGGCCGCGTACGACGGAGTGCGACCGGAGGCGCCGCGTATGCCGGAGGCGCCGCGTACGGGGACGGGGTTGCGGAGGACCGTACTCCGCAACCCCGTCCGGTCTCAGGGGCGCGCCGCCGTCAGGGCGGGGCGGGCGGCCACGGCCCGGCGGACGGCGGCCGCCTCGAACCGCTCGCGGGTGCAGAGGCTGAGCACGCTGTGCTGCTCCGGCCGCTGCACCTCGTACGCCGCGACGAAGCCCGCGACCTCGTGGAGCTCCCGCGCGCGGTGGTCGGCGGCGTCGGCCTCGACGACGACCCGTACCGTCCGGGGGTCGGCGAAGAGGTGCTCCAGGACGGTGGTGAGCGCCGCCTGGCCGAAGCCGGGGTCGCGGTCCGCGTCCGGGGCGACCAGGAAGTGCAGGCCGACGTCGCCGGGTTCGGGCTCGTAGAGGCCGACGGGTTCGGCGGGTCCGGCGGGTCCGGCGTGGCGCGGGTCGTGGCGCTCCACCAGGAACGCGGGCTCGCCGTCGCGCAGACCGAGGAACGCGTCGTGGTGCTCCTCGGCCGCGACGTGCATGTACGCGCGCTCCACCTCGTGGAGGCGCGCGCCCCACATCGGCCAGAAGACGGACCGGGGGTGCGTCACCCAGGGGTGGATGACCTGGGCGTCCGTGAAGGGGTCGAGCGGACGCAGGGTGAGGGTTCCGAAGGGGCTCATACGGCGGACTCCTGGCGCGGCTCGCGGGGGTCAGCTGGCGCGGTCAAGGCTCTCTCCCAGGTACTGCTCGGCGTGGCCCGCGATCAGGTCGAGCACGGCGGTCAGGTCGGCGGCCGTGGTCCCGGGGTCGCGCAGGACGAGCTTCAGGTACTGGCGCTCGCCCGCCCTGGTGCCCGCGACCACGGCCGCGCCGGAGGCGAAGAGGGCCTTGCGGGCGTACAGGTTGGCGCGGTCGATGTCGGCGGGGGAGCAGATCGCGGCCGGGATGTAGCGGAAGACGAGGGTGGCGAGATCGGGCTCGGCCACGACGTCGAAGCGCGGGTCTGCGGCGATGAGGTCGAAGCCGCGGGCGGCGGTCGCGCAGACCTCGTCGAAGAGGTCGCCGACGGCGTCCGCGCCCATGACGCGCAGCGTCAGCCAGAGTTTGAGGGCGTCGAAGCGGCGGGTGCCGCGCGGGGGCGTCCCGGCCCGGCCGGGGGCGCGTTCCCAGGCGGCGCGGCGCGGGTCGAGGCGGTCCGCGGGGTCCGCCGCGTGCCGCAGGGCCGCCGCGTCGCGGACGAGGAGCGCGGCGCAGTCGGCGGGCTGGAAGAAGGACGCGTGGAAGTCGACCGCCACGGAGTCGGCGCGCTCGATGCCGTCGAGGAGGTGGCGCCGGGTGCGCGAGAGGAGCGCCCCGCCGCCGTGCGCGACGTCCACGTGCAGCCAGGCGCCGTGCCGCGCGCACACCTCGGCGAGCTGCGGCAGCGGGTCGACGGAGCCGAAGTCCGCGGTGCCCGCCGTCGCGACGACGGCCATCGGGACCAGGCCCTCGCGGGCGCAGCGCTCCAGCTCGCGGACCAGCGCCACGGCCTGTAGGCGCCCGGCCCGGTCGGCGGGGACGGCGACGACGGCGTCGGGGCCGAGGCCGAGGAGGTGCGCCGCCCTGCGGACGCCGGGGCGGGCCGCCGCGGAGGTGAACACGCGCAGGGCGCGCGGGTCGTCCGCCCCGGCCTCCTCGCGGGCGAGCAGCAGCGCCTGGAGGCCGGCCTGCTCGCTGTCGGAGGCGAACACGCCGTCGGCGGCGGGGCCGAGCCCGACGCGCTCGGCCGTCCAGTCGACGAGGCGCCGCTCGATGAGGGCGGCGCCCGCGAACCGGTCCCGGCTGTCGGGCGAGGCGTTCACGGCGGACAGCACGGCCTCGCCGAGGACGGCCGGGATGACGACCGGCCCTTCGTGGCCCGCGAGGTGGTGGGGGTGGTGGAAGGAGACCGCGTCGCGCAGATACAGCGCGTCGAGTTCGTCGAGGGCGGCCACGGTGTCGTGCAGCGGGGCGTCGAGGTCGACGGCGGCGACGCGGGGGGACGGGTCGTCGGCCTGGGTGCCGGTGAACGGCCGGGGGGCGGCGGCGACTTCGGCGGCCACGCGCTCGACTCCCTCGGTCAGGCAGGCGCGGTACCGCTCGGTGGTCGTGGCGTTGAGCAGGTGCGAGCGCATGAACGGTCCTCCAGGTGAGGGGACTGGGGTCGCGCCCCGGGGCAGGGCACAGCGGGGAGGAATCCGGGGCGCGACGTTGAACTAAGGTTAGCCTAACCTAAGTTCAAATCAAGGGGGCGGGAGGGGTCCGCGAGGCGGCGGGTACGCAGGAGCCGCCCTCTCCGCGGCGGCGGAGGGGCGGCTCTGGGTGGGCGGCGCCCGGCCTGGGGCCGGGTCCGGGGGTGGGCCCGGTGCGGGTCCGGGTCCGGTGCGGGTCCGGACCGGGTGCGGGCCCGGCGCGGGCGTCGGGTCAGGAGACCTTCTTGGCCTTCTCGATCGCCTCGGCGAGGTCCTCCAGGATCGGCGCGCACTTGGCGTAGGAGAAGATCGGCTCGGTCACGCGCGGGATGACCTGCCCGGCCTTCACCGCGGGCAGCTTGCCCCAGGTGGGCTTCTGGTCCGCCAGGCCGTCCGGCTGGAGGGCGGAGGTGCGGTTGTCCATCATGATGACGTCGGCCTTGTACGTGTCGACGTTCTCCCAGGACAGGTTCTCGAACCAGCCGCCGCTCGCCTTCAGGGCCTGCGCCGGCGGCTCGACGATGTTCACGCCGAGGGCCTTGAAGTACTCCAGGTCGGCGGAGAGGTTCGCGCCGGAGACGTAGAAGACGTCCGCGCTCGCGGAGCCCACCAGGACCTTGATCTCGGGGCGGGACTTCGCGGCCTTGCGCAGCCGCTCCGCCGCCGCCTCGAACCGCTTCTTCGCCTTGACGACCTTGTCGGCCTTCACGTCCGCGCCGAGCGACTCGGCGAGGGCGAGCAGCCGCTCCAGGGGCTTGGTCATCTGGCGGTCGTACACCGAGACGCCGACGCTCGGGGCGAGCTTGAGGATCTTGTCCTTGGACGCCTCGGGGACGTACCAGAGCGTTCCCTTGTCGTCGAACATGGTCGAGATCAGGACATCCGGCTGGAGTCCCACGTACTTCTCGATGTTGAACTGGTCCCACGCGTTGCCGAGGATCGTCAGCTTGCTGATGTCCATGTCGCCGGCCTGGACGTCCGCCTTGCCGTCCTTGGTCCTGGTGGGGCCGAAGACGCCCTTCACCTCGATGCCGTAGTCGAACAGCGCGGCGGCGACACCGGTGAACGCGACGATGTTCTTCGGCGTGGAGTCCTTCTTGGCCGTCTCGCCGCGGTCGTCCTTGAACGACCAGGGCCCGCCGTCCTTGCCGGCGCCGCCGCCCTTGCTCTTGCCGCCCTTCTCGTCGCCGCACGCGGCGAGGGCGGCGGTGAGGCCGAGGGCACCGCCCGCGGCGAGGACGCCGCGGCGGCTGAGGTGGGGGAGACGGGACATGGGGGTCTCTGCTTTCGTAGGGAACCCCCTGACGGGGTCCTGGCCGGAAATCGTGCTTAGGTTAACCTAACCTTCCCTGTTGTCCGGCAGGGCCCCCACCTCGGCCACGGGGCGGGTCAGCTCGTCAGGCCCAGTTCCCGGGCGATCAGCATGCGCTGGACCTCGCTCGTGCCCTCGCCGATTTCGAGGATCTTGGAGTCCCGCCACATGCGGGCCACGGGGTACTCGTTCATGAAGCCGTAGCCCCCGTGGATCTGGGTGGCCTCGCGGGCGTTGTCGACGGCGATCGTCGAGGAGTAGAGCTTGGCGAGGGCCGCCTCCTTCTTGAAGGGCTCCCCGGAGACGAGCCGGGACGCCGCGTCGCGCCAGGCGAGGCGGGAGGTGTGGGCCTTCATCTCCATGTCGGCGATCTTGAACTGGATGGCCTGGTTGGAGCCGATCGGCCGCCCGAAGGTGTGCCGCTCCTTGGCGTACTTCACGGACTGGTCCACACAGCCCTGCGCGAGCCCCGTCGCGAGCGCGGCGATGGCGACGCGGCCCTCGTCGAGGATGCGCAGGAACTGGGCGTAGCCGCGGCCCTGCTCGCCGAGGAGGTTGGCCTTCGGCACGCGCACGTCCGCGAAGGACAGCTCCCGGGTGTCCGACGCGTTCCAGCCGACCTTCGAGTACGGCGCCGCCACCGTGAAGCCCGGCGTCCCGGACGGCACGATGATCGAGGAGATCAGCGGCTTGCCCGCGTCGGTGCGGCCGGTGACGGCCGTGACCGTGACCAGGCCCGTGATGTCGGTGCCGGAGTTGGTGATGAAGCACTTCGTGCCGTTGACGACCCATTCGCCGGTGGCCTCGTCCAGGCGCGCCGTCGTCCGGGTGCCGCCCGCGTCCGAGCCCGCGCCGGGCTCGGTGAGCCCGAACGCGCCGAGCAGCTCGCCCGAGCACAGCCGCGGCAGCCAGGTGCGCTTCTGCTCGTCGGTGCCGAAGAGGTGCAGCGGCATCGCGCCCAGCGAGACGCCCGCCTCCAGGGTGATCGCGACGGAGGAGTCGACCCGCGCCAGCTCCTCCAGGGCGATGCCGAGCGCCAGGTAGTCGCCGCCCATGCCGCCGTACTCCTCCGGGAACGGCAGGCCGAACAGGCCCATGCGGCCCATCTCGCGCACGATCTCGTACGGGAACTCGTGCCGCTCGTAGTAGTCGCCGATCTTCGGGGCGACCACGTCGTTCGCGAACGCCTCGACGGTGCGCCGGAGTTCCTCGTGCTCTGGGGAGAGGCGGTGGTCCATGGAGATCACGGCTCCTTGTGGGAGAGGGCACGCACGGTGCGGGACGGGCTCGGTCGGCCCAACTGGGTGGCCATCCACACGCTGGTGTCGGTGAGGCGGCCGAGGTCGACCCCGGTCTCGATGCCGAGGCCGTGCAGCATCCACACGAGGTCTTCGGTGGCGAGGTTCCCGGTGGCGCTCTTGGCGTAGGGGCAGCCGCCGAGGCCGCCCGCGGAGGCGTCGACGGTGGTCACGCCGTGCTGGAGCGCGGCGAGGGTGTTGGCGAGGGCCTGGCCGTACGTGTCGTGGAAGTGCACGCCGATCCGGTCCGTCGGCACGCCCTGTTCGTCGAGCGCGGCGAGCAGCGCCAGGACGTGGCCCGGCGTGGCCACGCCGATGGTGTCGCCGAGGCTCAGCTCGTCACAGCCCATGTCCATGAGCGCCTTGCAGACGCGGACGACCTGGGCGACGGGGACCGGGCCCTCCCAGGGGTCGCCGAAGCACATGGAGAGGTAGCCGCGCACGTGGACGTGGTCGTGCGCGTCCTGTGCCGCCTTGGCGCGGGCCACCACCGGCTCGAACATCGCCAGGGCCTCGTCCACCGTGCGGTTCAGGTTGGCCTTGGCGAAGGACTCGGTGGCGCTGGCGAACACGGCGACGCGGCGGGCGCCGAGGGCGAGCGCGCGGTCCAGGCCGCGGTCGTTGGGGACAAGGACCGGCAGGTGCACGCCCTCGATGTCGCCGAGCAGCGGGAAGAGCCGCTCGGCGTCCGCCAGTTGGGGCACCCACCGGGGGTGCACGAAGCTCGTGGCCTCGATCGTGGTCAGGCCCGCGTCGGCCAGGCGGTGCACGAACTCCGCCTTGACCTCGGTGGGGACCGTCGCCTTCTCGTTCTGCAGGCCGTCGCGGGCGCCGACCTCGTGGATGCGGACCCGGGCCGGCAGGCCCCGCGCGGGGACGGCCATGGGCAGGCCGGGGGCGGTCACGACGCCTCCTCGGCGGTCTCGTCGGGCACCACCACGGCCAGGACCTGGTCCATGGCGACCGTGGTGCCCGGGGCGACGTCGAGCTCGGTGACGGTGCCCGCGTGCGGCGCGGAGATGACGTGCTCCATCTTCATCGCCTCCACGACGAGCAGGCTCTGGCCCGCCGCCACCCGGTCGCCGGGGGCGACCTTGACGACGGTGACGGTGCCGGGCATCGGGGCGGTCAGGGCGTCCGCTCCCGCGTGGGTCGCGCCGGTGAGCGCGGCCTCCACCGGGTCGTGGTCCCGGACCTCCCAGGCGTCGCCGTCCCGGCCGAGCCAGGTTCCGGCGCGGTGGTGGCGGTGGGGCCCTGCCGGGGGCTCCCCAAGCCCGCCCCTTCCCGCAACCAGGGGGCTGCGCCCCCTGGACCCCCCATGGTCGACCTCGACATCGCCTTCGGCGGTGAGCCGGGTGCGGACGACGACCGGGTCGTGTCCCGGTACCCGGAGGTGGTGCACGGTCCACGCGGCTTCGCCGCCGAGGCGCCACCCGTTGGGTACGGAGAAGGGGTCGACCCACGAATTCAGCCCCTCCGGCGCTTGAGGAGCGGGGTCCGGGGCGGAGCCCCGGTTTCGGGAAGGGGCGGGGTGGGGGATACGTGCCAGCGCCGCGGCTTCGTACACCTCAGCCGGTACCTCCGAGGCGACAAGCCCCTCGGCCTCCCGCTCCACCAGGCCCGTGTCCAGCTCCCCGGCCAGCACCGCCGGGTGGGCCAGCAAGCGCCGCAGGAAGCCCGCGTTCGTCGGCACGCCCAGGATCACCGTGTCCGCGAGCGCCGCGCGCAGCTTGCGCAGGGCCGTCGCCCGGTCGGGGCCGTACGCGATCACCTTGGACAGCATCGGGTCGTACAGGCTGCCGACCTCCGTGCCCTCGCTGAGGCCGGAGTCGGTGCGCACGCCGTCGCCGGAGGGCTCGCGCAGCAGCAGGACCGTGCCGCCGGACGGCAGGAAGCCGCGGGCCGGGTCCTCGGCGCAGATGCGGGCCTCCACCGCGTGCCCGGTCAGCGTGATGTCGTCCTGCCCGAAGGGCAGCGGCTCGCCCGCCGCAACCCGCAGCTGCCACTCCACCAGGTCGAGCCCCGTGATCAGCTCGGTGACCGGGTGCTCCACCTGGAGGCGGGTGTTCATCTCCATGAAGTAGTACGAGGACGGGTCGCTGCCCGGCACGATGAACTCGACCGTGCCCGCGCCGACGTAGCCGCAGGAGCGCGCGGCCTCGACGGCGGCGGCGCCCATCGCGGCGCGCGTCTCCTCGTCGAGCAGGACGCTGGGCGCCTCCTCGATGATCTTCTGGTGGCGGCGCTGGAGGGAGCACTCGCGCTCGCCCAGGTGCACCACGTTGCCGTGGGCGTCGGCGAGGACCTGGATCTCGATGTGCCGGGGGCGGTCGACCCAGCGCTCGACGAGCAGGGTGTCGTCGCCGAAGGAGGCGCGCGCCTCGCGCCGCGCGGCGGCGATCTCCTCGCCGAGCAGCGCGGCGTCGCGGACCAGGCGCATGCCCTTGCCGCCGCCGCCCGCGGACGGCTTGAGCAGGACCGGGGTGCCGATCTCCCGCGCGGCGGCGGTGAGCTGGGCGTCGGTGAGGCCGCTGCCCGAGGAGCCGGGCACCACGGGGACCCCGGCCGCGCGCACGGTCTCCTTGGCGCGGATCTTGTCGCCCATCAGGTCGATCGCCGCGGCGGGCGGCCCGATGAAGACGAGCCCGGCGTCCGCGCAGGCCTGCGCGAAGGCGGCGTTCTCCGCGAGGAAGCCGTAGCCGGGGTGGACCGCCCGGGCGCCGGACGCGGCGGCCGCGGCGAGGAGGCGCTCCACCGAGAGGTAGCTCTCGCTCGCGGGCGCCGGGCCGAGGCGCACGGCCGTGTCGGCCTCGCGCACGTGCCGGGCGTCGGCGTCCGCGTCGGAGAAGACGGCCACCGAGCGGACGCCGAGGGAGCGCAGCGTGCGGATGACGCGGACGGCGATCTCGCCCCGGTTGGCCACGAGGACTGTCTCGAACATGCTCATTCCGTGTCTGCCCCTCACATCCGGAAGACGCCGAAGCCGCGTTCGCCCAGGGGCGCACCGGCACACGCGGTCAGGGCCAGGCCGAGCACCTGGCGGGTCTCCAGCGGGTCGATGACGCCGTCGTCCCACAGGCGTGCCGTGGCGTAGTAGGCGCTGCCCTGCTGTTCGTACTGCGCGCGGACGGGGGCCTTGAAGGCCTCCTCGTCCTCCTGCGACCACGGCTCGCCGCGCGCTTCGAGCTGGTCGCGCTTGACGGTGGCGAGCACCGAAGCGGCCTGCTCGCCACCCATCACGGAGATCTTGGCGTTCGGCCACATCCACAGGAAGCGGGGCGAGTAGGCCCGGCCGCACATGGAGTAGTTGCCCGCTCCGTACGAACCGCCGACCACCACGGTCAGCTTGGGCACGCGGGCGCAGGCCACGGCGGTGACCATCTTGGCGCCGTGCTTGGCGATGCCGCCCGCCTCGTAGTCCTTGCCGACCATGAAGCCGGAGATGTTCTGGAGGAACACCAGCGGGATGCCGCGCTGGTCGCACAGCTCGATGAAGTGGGCGCCCTTCTGGGCGGACTCCGAGAACAGGATGCCGTTGTTGGCGACGATCCCCACCGGGTGGCCGTGGATGTGTGCGAAGCCGGTGACGAGCGTCTGGCCGTACTCCGCCTTGAACTCGGCGAAGCGGGAGCCGTCGACCACGCGCGCGATGACCTCGCGCACGTCGTACGGGGTGCGGGAGTCCACCGGCACCGCGCCGTACAGACCGAGGGGGTCGACCTTCGGCTCCTCGACGGGCCGCACCTCCCAGGGCAGCTCCCCGCGCGCGGGGAGCGTGGAGACGATGGTGCGCACGATGCGCAGTGCGTGCGGGTCGTCCTCCGCGAGGTGGTCGGTGACGCCGGAGACGCGGGAGTGGACCTCGCCGCCGCCGAGCTCCTCGGCCGTGACGACCTCGCCGGTGGCCGCCTTCACCAGGGGCGGGCCGCCCAGGAAGATCGTGCCCTGGCCGCGGACGATGACGGCCTCGTCGCTCATCGCCGGGACGTACGCCCCGCCGGCGGTGCAGGAGCCGAGGACCGCCGCGATCTGCGGGATGCCCGCGCCGGACATCCGGGCCTGGTTGTAGAAGATCCGCCCGAAGTGCTCGCGGTCGGGGAACACCTCGTCCTGCATGGGCAGGAAGGCGCCGCCGGAGTCCACCAGGTACAGACACGGCAGGCGGTTCTCCAGGGCGATCTCCTGGGCCCGCAGGTGCTTCTTGACCGTCATCGGGTAGTACGTGCCGCCCTTGACGGTGGCGTCGTTGGCCACGATCACGCAGTCGCGGCCGCTGACCCTGCCGATGCCCGCGATGACGCCGGCCGCCGGGGCGTCGCCGCCGTACATCCCGTCCGCCGCGAGCGGGGCCAGCTCCAGGAACGGCGAGCCCGCGTCGAGCAGCGCGTCGACGCGGTCGCGCGGCAGCAGCTTGCCGCGCGCCACGTGCCGCTGCCGGGCGCGCTCGCCGCCGCCGAGCCGGGCGGCGGCGAGCTTGCCGCGCAGCTCGGCCACCAGCGCGGCGTGCGCCGACTCGTTCGCCCGCCAGGCGTCCGACGCGGGGTCCGCCGCGCTCGTGAGGACCGGTGCCTGTTGCATCCGCTGTGCTCCCCGGGTTAGTGAGCGTTAACGTCAGGACTTCAGGTTAACGACCGCTAACGGCCCTGTCTAGAATCGTTTCCATGGCCACCAGGACCGACGCCCCCACCCGCCGCGAGCAGATCCTCAAGGAGGCCGCCCGGCTCTTCGCCGAGCGCGGTTTCCACGGGGTCGGCGTGGACGAGATAGGAGCCGCCGTCGGCATCAGCGGCCCCGGTCTGTACCGCCACTTCCCGGGCAAGGACGCGATGCTCGCCGAGCTGCTCGTCGGCATCAGCGAACGGCTGCTCACCGGGGGCAAGCGCCGGTCCGCGGAGGCCGCGGGCTCGCCCGTCGCCGCCCTGGACTCGCTCATCGAGGGCCACATCGACTTCGCCCTGGACGACCGCCCGCTCATCACTCTCCACGACCGCGAGCTGGACCGCCTGCGGGACAGCGACCGCAAGATGGTGCGCCAGCTCCAGCGGCAGTACGTGGAGCTGTGGGTGGCCACCGTCCGGGAGGTGTATCCGGGGCTCGCCGAGGTGGAGGCGCGCGCGTCCGTGCACGCGGTCTTCGGCCTGCTGAACTCGACCCCGCACCTGGGCAGACCGGGCTCCCTGCCCGACCGCGAGGCGATGGCGGACCTGCTGCACAGGCTGGCCCGCGGGGCGCTGGCGGCGGCGGGGGTATCAAGCCCGTCGAGGGGGCACCTCCCTGCTCCTTAAGAGCTTGGGGGAGTTTGAGGACGAGAAAGGCCGAAGGCCGCGACGGCCCGCGCTCACCCGCCGGTTACGGCTTTCGCTCTGGACGGTCACGGAAACCCATGGGTAACCTCGACCTGAGCAAGCGCTTAGCCAACGGCGCTTGGCCGGATCCGTGACCCAGGGAGCTCAGTCGTGCGGCGTACCGTCTTCAACGAGGACCACGAGGCATTCCGGGAGACCGTCCGGGCCTTCATCGAGGCCGAGGTCGTGCCGGTGTACGACGACTGGTACGCGGCGGGCCAGGCGCCCCGCGACTTCTACTACAAGCTCGCCGAGCTCGGCGTCTTCGGCATCCGCGTCGAGGAGGAGTTCGGCGGCGCGGGCATCGACTCGCACAAGTTCGAGGCCGTCATGTACGAGGAGACGGCCCGCGCGGGCGTCTCCTTCGGCGGCTCCGGCGTGCACGTGCTCCTCGGCCTGCCGTACATCCAGATGCTCGCCACCGACGAGCAGAAGAAGCGCTTCCTGCCCAAGTTCGTCTCCGGCGAGGAGATGTGGGCGCTCGCCATGACCGAGCCGGGCACCGGCTCCGACGTCGCGGGCATGAAGACCACGGCCAAGCTCTCCGCGGACGGCACGCACTACGTCCTCAACGGCGCCAAGACCTTCATCACCGGCGGCGTGCACGCCGACCGCGTGATCGTCTGCGCCCGCACCGCGGCCCCGCGCGAGGACGACCGCCGCTTCGGCATCTCCCTCTTCGCGGTGGACACCAAGGCCGCGGGCTACTCGGTGGGCCGCAAGCTCGACAAGCTCGGCCTGAAGGTCTCCGACACGGCCGAGCTGGCCTTCGTCGACGTCGAGGTGCCCGTCGAGGACCTGCTCGGCGAGGAGAACAAGGGCTTCGCCTACCTCGGCCACAACCTGGCGTCCGAGCGCTGGGGCATCGCCTTCGGTGCCTACGCGCAGGCCAAGGCCGCCGTCCGGTTCGCCAAGGAGTACGTCCAGGAGCGCACGGTCTTCGGCAAGTCCGTCGCCTCCTTCCAGAACACCAAGTTCGAGCTGGCCGCCTGCCAGGCCGAGGTGGACGCCGCCGAGGCCGTCGCCGACCGCGCCCTCGAAGCCCTGGACGCGGGCGAGCTGACCCCGGCCGAGGCCGCGTCCGCGAAGCTCTTCTGCACCGAGGTCGCGCACCGCGTCATCGACCGCTGCCTCCAGCTCCACGGCGGCTACGGCTTCATGAACGAGTACCCGATCGCCCGCCTGTACGCCGACAACCGCGTCAACCGCATCTACGGCGGCACCAGCGAGGTCATGAAGATGATCATCGCGAAGTCGATGGGTCTGTAACCCCGCCCATGAGCGAGGAGAACGGGGCCAACGGCGCTCGCGGCCCCCTGGCCGACCTGCTCGCCCTGCTCGACCTGGAGCGGGTCGAGCAGGACATCTTCCGCGGGGTGAGCCGCTCCGCCCTGGTGCCGCGCGTCTTCGGCGGGCAGGTCGCGGCCCAGGCCCTGGTCGCGGCGGGCCGCACCGTACCGGACGACAGTTCCCCAAGCTCTCGGCTTCGCTCGAGCAGGGGAGGCCCCACTGCCCACTCCCTGCACGCCTACTTCCTGCGCCCCGGCGACCCCGGCGCGCCCATCGTCTACACCGTCGACCGCATCCGCGACGGGCGCTCCTTCACCACGCGCCGCGTCGTCGCCGTGCAGCACGGCCAGCCGATCTTCCATCTGTCGGCGTCGTTCCAGGCGTACGAGGAGGGGCTCGAACACCAGGTGGGGATGCCCGCGGCGCCCGACCCGGAGACGCTGCCCACGGCCGCCGACGCGCTGCCGCTGCACCTGCCGCCGGACGTCGCCCGGCGGCTGGTCGAGGCACGCGCCGCCGTCGACCTGCGGTACGCGGACCTGCCGCCGTGGGGCACGGTGGGACGCCCCCGGGAGCCGCGCTCCCAGGTCTGGTTCCGCACGAACGGCAAGCTGGAGGGGGAGCACGCGGGGTCGCTGCTCCACCTGTGCCTGGCCACCTACGTGTCCGACATGACGCTGCTCGACTCGGTGCTGCTCGCGCACGGGCGCGGCGGCTGGGCCGTCGGGGACGTCGTGGGCGCGTCGCTGGACCACGCGATGTGGTTCCACCGGCCCTTCCGGGCGGACGAGTGGCTCCTGTACGACCAGGAGTCCCCGTCGGCGGGCGGCGGCAGGGGCCTCGGCCAGGGCCGCATCTGGACCCGGGACGGCAGGCTCGCCGTCACCGTCATCCAGGAGGGCGTCGTCCGGGTGCCGAGGCCCTAGCGGGCCCGCTCAGGCCTGCGGCAGGCCCGCCGCGTCGAGCAGGTAGGCCGTCATCGGGTCGTAGAAGCGCGGGCTCGTCACGTGGTCGTCCAGGGGGACCGTCACCTGGAGCGTGCCCTCGGCCTCCGCGATGAACAGGGCCGGGTCGTTGCAGTCCGCGTAGCCGACGGCGTCGATGCCGCGCTGGCCCGCGCGGCCCGCCCAGCCGTGGTCAGCGACGACCAGGTCCGGCAGGGGGCGCTCGGCGCGCAGGAGGCCGT
The DNA here is from genome assembly GCF_006088715.1 of Streptomyces sp. YIM 121038. Taxonomy (NCBI): domain Bacteria; kingdom Bacillati; phylum Actinomycetota; class Actinomycetes; order Kitasatosporales; family Streptomycetaceae; genus Streptomyces; species Streptomyces sp. YIM 121038. The sequence continues at coordinate 3,715,731 of NZ_CP030771.1, read as the reverse complement.
CGAGGACCGCGTTCATCGGCTCCGGCGAGTGCGTGTGCCACAGCGTCGCGCCGCGCTCCAGGACCGCCACGTCCGCGAACTGGAAGACGAAGCCCTCGTCCGCCGTCAGGCCGTCGGGGATGACGACGACCTCGCAGCCCGCCGCGCGCAGCGCGGCCGCCGTCGCCCGGTGCACGTCGAGCAGGCCGCCGGGGTGGCCGGTCGCGAACAGGACGCGCTCCTTGGCACCGGCGGCCTTGCGCAGCCGGCCCGCCATCCGCTCCAGGGCGTCGACCGTCAGCTCCGGGTCGATGGTGTCCTGGCCCTGGCGGTGCAGCGGGTCGTCGATCACGCCGCAGCGCTCGGCCATCACCGCGAGCACGTCCTGCTCGTCGCTCCAGCGGTCGTCGAGCTCCAGGCCGAGCCAGTAGTGACGGTCGCCGTTCGCGAGCTTGCGGTAGTGGTCGAGGTTGTTCTCGCGGGGCGTGGCCACGTCGCCCGCTATGCGGGTGCGGACGAGGTGGTCTACGAGCGCTGCGCGGGTCGGTGTCGGCATGGGTCCATTGTGCCGTCGGCCCCTCGCACCCATGCGGCGGAGCCGCGGAGTGGTGCGGCCCCGCGCCCCTTCGGGGCTCGTCAGACGGGGCGGTTCAAGGCGAACCACAGCTCCATGCGTACGTCCGGGTCGTCCAGGTCGGCGTCCAGCAGGGCGGCGCAGCGGGCGACGCGCTGGCGCACGGTGTTGCGGTGCACGGACAGGGCGCTCGCCGTGCGGTCCCAACTGCCGTGCAGGGAGAGCCAGGTGCGCAGCGTCTCGGTGAGGGCCGCGCTGCCGCCGAGCGGAGCGAGCAGCACGCGCGCGTGGGCGTCGGCCTCGGCGGGCACGACCAGGGCGGCCAGACCCGTCTCCCGGTGCCGCACCAGCGGGACGCGGGTCGCCTCGGCCCTGCGCACGGCCCGCGCGGCCTGCGCGTCGGCGGCGGCGAGGGCCCCGGCGGCGGCGGGCGCGGACACCCCGAGGGTCCAGCCGCGCTGCGCGGTGACCTCGCGGTCGGCGGGCAGCAGCAGCGTGGTGGCCTCGGCCGCGGGGTCCACGAGGGTGCTGCCGAGCGCCGTGGCCAGGGCCGCGGGGGTGGGCGCCGGCGTGCCGGAGCCGCGCTGCACCCGCGCGTGGACCACGGTCCAGCGGTCGGCGCCGAGCAGGGGCGCCACCTCGTCCGGGCCCGCGCCGAGCAGCAGCCGGACCAGGGCCGCGGAGCGCGCGGACTCGGTGGCGCCCTGGTGGGGCGCGGTGAGCAGGGCGAGCAGGACGGCGGCGACCTGGGCGACGGTGTGGTCGCCCGGCTCGCGGCGCGGCGTCGCGACGCCGAGGGCCAGGCCCTGCGGCCCGGCGAGCGCGTACGCGGCGAGGTGGGTGGCGCCGACGGTGTCCGTGCCGGAGGCGGGGGCAGGGCGGGGTTCGGCCGGGTGCAGCACGACCCCGGCGAGCCGGTCGAGGGCGGCCAGGGCCGCCGCGTCCGGCGGGGTGCCCGCGCTCTGGGCGGGCGTGCCGTCGGCGGTGTGCAGGACCGCGTACCCGTCGAGGCGCGTGGCCAGCTGCCGCAGCAGCGCGGGCACCGGGTCGGGCCGGGCGGCGGCCGCCGCGAGGCCCTGCTGGGCCTGGGCGACGCGGCGCAGCTCGGTGTGCCTGGCCTCCGCCATCAGCTGCCACACGGCCCGCGCGACCCCGCTGAACGTCGTCTGCGGCGGCACTTCGAGCAGCGGCAGGCCGTGGCGGTCGCAGGCCTCCACCAGCGCGCGCGGCACGGTGTCGTGCACGGGGGCGACGCCGAAGCCGAGGGCCGCGCCGCCCGCCGCCACGATGCGGGACACGTACGTGTCGAGGAGCGGCCCGGCGGCCGCCGCGTCCGGCACGTGCACCCCGGCGGTCAGGAGCAGCTCGCCGCCCAGGAGGTACGGGTAGGGGTCGGCCATCTCCGAGGTGTGCACCCAGTGGATGTCGGCGGCCGCCGCGTCCGGGCCCGCGATCTGGCGCAGGCCGAGGCCTTCGCGCGCGAGCAGGGCGGCCAGCGGGACGGGCGGGGTGGGCGGGGCCGGGGGCCGCGGGGCCGACGGGGAGGGGGGCGTCGGAGGTGGGGCCGACGGGGGCGGGCTGGATTCCGCCATGGTGGATGATCCCTCCATCAAGGCCGGTGAAAGTAGAGGAAACGTACACTTCAGCGATGCTTTCCGGCCACCTAGGGTCGTGTCGACCGTCACACCGAGGTCGTCCCCCTCAGGCGCGTGAAGGAGAGGTACCCATGGCTGTCGACTATGCGGTGATCGTCGTCTATCTCGCGGGGATGCTGGCCATGGGCTGGTGGGGCATGCGCCGCGCCAAGTCCAAGAGCGAGTTCCTGGTCGCGGGCCGCCGCCTCGGGCCGTGGATGTACTCCGGCACGATGGCCGCGATCGTCCTCGGCGGCGCCTCCACCATCGGCGGCGTCGGCCTCGGCTACACGCACGGCCTGTCCGGCGCCTGGATGGTCTTCACCATCGGCCTGGGCCTGCTCGCCCTCTCCGTCTTCTTCTCCGCCCGCATCGCCCGGCTGAAGGTCTACACCGTCTCCGAGATGCTCGACCTGCGCTACGGCGGCCGCGCGGGCGTCCTGTCCGGCGTCGTCATGTGGGGCTACACGCTGATGCTCGCGGTGACCTCCACCATCGCGTACGCCACGATCTTCGACGTCCTGTTCGACGTGAACCGCACGCTCGCCATCGTCATCGGCGGCTCCATCGTCGTCGCATACTCCACGCTCGGCGGCATGTGGTCGATCACGCTCACGGACATGGTGCAGTTCGTCGTCAAGACGATCGGCGTGCTGCTCCTGCTGCTCCCCATCGCGGTCGTCAAGGCGGGCGGCTTCGGCGAGATGAAGGCGAAGCTGCCCGACGCGTACTTCGAGCCGTTCGGCGTCGGCGGCGAGACGATCTTCACCTACGTGCTGATCTACACCTTCGGCATGCTCATCGGGCAGGACATCTGGCAGCGGGTGTTCACCGCGCGCAGCGACAAGGTCGCCCGCTGGGGCGGCACGGTCGCCGGTACGTACTGCCTCGTCTACGCGCTCGCGGGCGCCGTCATCGGCACCGCCGCGAAGGTCATGTACCCGAACCTGCCCAGCCCCGACTCCGCCTTCGCCACCATCGTCAAGGACGAACTGCCCATGGGCGTGCGGGGCCTGGTGCTCGCCGCCGCGCTCGCCGCCGTGATGTCCACCTCGTCGGGCGCGCTCATCGCCTGCGCGACCGTGGCCAACAACGACATCTGGTCGCGGCTGCGGGGCGCGTCCGCGCAGGGGGACCCGCACGACGAGGTGAAGGGCAACCGCGCCTTCATCCTCGTCATGGGCGTCGGCGTCATCGGCGTCTCCATCGCCCTCAACGACGTCGTCCAGGCGCTGACCGTCGCGTACAACCTGCTCGTCGGGGGGCTGCTCGTGCCGATCCTCGGCGGGCTGCTGTGGCGGCGGGGGACCGGGGCGGGCGCGCTGGCCGCCGTCGTCGCGGGCGGGCTCTCCGTGATCGGCCTCATGTGGCACTACGGAATCCTCGCGAACGAGCCCATCTACTACGGGCTGCTGACTTCGCTCGTGGTGTACGTGGGGGTTTCCCTGTCGACGAGGCCCACGGATGCGGGGACGCTCGCGGCTTGGCGCGAACGCGTCGCCGGCCGCGAGGCCGAGGCGGAGGTGCCCGTGACGGCCTGATCTTTCCCCTACCCCGCCCCTTCCCGATTCCTGGGGGCTCCGCCCCCAGACCCCCGCTCCTCAAACGCCGGAGAGGCTACTTGTAGCCCGTCCGGCGTTTGAGGACGAGGCGCGGAGCGCCGAAAACGGGGGTCCAAGGGGGCGGAGCCCCCTTGTTCGGGAAGGGGCGGGCCTGGGGCACACCCGTGAGGGTTCACACTGTTTACGTACGTTCGTTCCACCAGGAGACACCGACCATGACCACCCCCGAGCACACCACCCCCCGCGGCCCCGTGGACTCCTCGCGGATCCCGCGCTACGCGGGCCCCGCGACGTTCGCCCGCCTCCCCCGCCTCGACGAGGTCGGCACCGCGGACGTGGCGGTCGTCGGCGTCCCCTTCGACACGGGTGTGTCCTACCGTCCGGGCGCCCGCTTCGGCGGCAACGCGATCCGGGAGGCGTCCCGCCTGCTCCGCCCGTACAACCCGGCCCAGGACGCGTCCCCGTTCGCGCTCGCCCAGGTCGCCGACGCCGGCGACATCGCGGCGAACCCGTTCAACATCAACGAGGCCGTGGAGACCATCGAGGCCGCCGCCGACGACCTGCTCGGCACCGGCGCCCGCATGATGACCCTCGGCGGCGACCACACCATCGCGCTGCCCCTGCTGCGCTCGGTGGCGAAGAAGCACGGCCCGGTGGCGCTGCTCCACTTCGACGCGCACCTCGACACCTGGGACACGTACTTCGGCGCCGAGTACACGCACGGCACCCCGTTCCGCCGGGCCGTGGAGGAGGGCATCCTCGACACCGAGGCCCTCAGCCACGTCGGCACCCGCGGCCCGCTGTACGGCAAGAAGGACCTCACCGACGACGAGAAGATGGGCTTCGGCATCGTCACCTCCTCGGACGTCTACCGGCGCGGCGCCGACGAGGTCGCCGACCAGCTGCGCCAGCGCATCGGGGACCGGCCGCTGTACATCTCCATCGACATCGACTGCCTCGACCCGGCGTTCGCGCCCGGCACCGGCACCCCGGAGGCGGGCGGCATGAGCTCCCGCGAGCTCCTGGAGATCCTGCGCGGCCTGGCCTCCTGCAACCTGGTCTCCGCCGACGTCGTCGAGGTCGCCCCGGCCTACGACCACGCCGAGATCACCTCGGTGGCCGCGTCCCACACCGCGTACGAACTGACGACGATCATGTCCCGCCAGATCGCGGAGGCCCGCGCCAAGTGACCCACGACCACGACCTGGAACTGAGGCCCACCGCCGCGCAGACCGAGGCCGCCCTCAACCCGCCCGCCGGGCGCAACGGCGGCGACCTCGTCGTCGAGACCCTGCGCGGGCTCGGCGCGGCCACCGTGTTCGGCCTGCCGGGGCAGCACGCCCTCGGCATGTTCGACGCGCTGCGCCGCTCCGACCTGGCCTACGTCGGCCTGCGCGTGGAGAACAACGCCGGCTTCGCGGCGGACGCGTACGGCCGGGTGACCGGCGAGGTCGCGCCGCTGCTCCTGTCGACGGGGCCGGGCGCGCTCACCTCGCTCGCCGCGCTCCAGGAGGCCGCCGCCGCGAGCGCGCCCGTGCTCGCCATCGGCAGCCAGGTCCCCGTCGCCGGGCTCGGCGGCGGGCGCCACGGCTATCTGCACGAACTGCGCGACCAGCAGGCCTCGTTCCGGGACGTGGTCAAGTCCGTCCACACCGTCCGCACCCAGTCCCAGATCCCGTCCGCGATCGCGGCGGCCTGGGAGTCGGCCCTCACCGCGCCGCACGGCCCGGTGTGGGTGGAGATCCCGCAGGACGTGCTGCTCGCCGGGACGACGCTGCCGCAGGTCACCGCCGTCGACGCGACACCGCGCGACCTCGTGCCGCGCCCGGAGCTGACCGCCGTGGCCGCCGATCTGCTGACGCGCGCCGAGCGCCCGGTGATCATCGCGGGCGGCGGGGTCGTCCGCGCCGACGCCTCCGGCAAGCTCCGCGCGCTCGCCGAGAAGCTGAACGCGCCGGTCGTCACCACCTTCGGCGGCAAGGGCGCCTTCCCCTGGGAGCACCCGCTGTCCCTCCAGTCCTGGCTGGAGGACCGGCACACCACCGACTTCCTGGAGGACGCCGACGTCCTGCTCGTGGTCGGCTCCGGGCTCGGCGAACTCTCCTCGAACTACCACACCTTCGCGCCCCGCGGCCGGGTCGTCCAGATCGAGGCCGACCCCGGCAAGCTGGAGTCCAACCACCCCGCGCTCGGCATCCACGCCGACGCCCGGCTCGCCCTGACCGCGCTCCTGGAGACGGTGGGGGAGCGGCCCGACCCGGCCGCGCCCGAGCGGGTCGCGGCCGTCCTCGCGAAGGTCCGCGAGCGAATCGACGGGCAGGAGCTGACCCTGGAGCAGGACGTGCTCGCCGCCGTGCGGGCCGCCCTGCCGGACGGTTCGCCGTCCTTCTGGGACATGACGATCCTCGCCTACTGGGCGTGGTCCGCCTTCGACGCGCGGCGCCCCAACACCATGCACTCGGCGCAGGGCGCGGGCGGCCTCGGCTACGGCTTCCCGGCCGCGCTCGGGGCGGCCGCCGCCGACCCGACGCGGCCCGTGCTGGCGGTCTCCGGCGACGGCGGCGCGATGTACTCGATCGCCGAGCTGGCCACCGCCAGGCAGTACGGCCTCAACGTGACCTGGCTGATCGTCGACGACGGCGGCTACGGCATCCTGCGCGAGTACATGGCGGACGCCTTCGGCGAGGCCACCGCCACGGAGCTGGCCCGGCCCGACTTCGTCGCGCTCGCCGAGTCGTTCGGGGTGCCGGGCGTACGGACGTCGCCGGAGCGGCTGCGGGACGACCTGGCGAAGGCCCTGGCCGAGCCGGGGCCGAGCGTCGTCGTGCTGCCCGCGCTGCTTCGGATGTTCGCGCCGACGCACCTCGGCTGAGGAGGGCCACCCCCCTCGGCGATCGGTTTCGTCACAGTACTGTTCTGCGTACAACCATTCACTCGTGTAGGTGAGTCATGGGATGCGCGTGCGGCAGGAGCGCACGCGTGTACCGAACTACGGGGGGAACCTCCATGACTCACCGCATATCCCGGCGTGCCCGCGTGCTGAGCGCGGGTGCGGCCGCCGCCGTTCTCGTGCCGATCGTGGGGACGGCCGCCGCCACCCCCGCCGCCGCCGCGACGGCCCAGGTCACGTGCACCTCGGCCCAGCCGGAGCTGGCGAAGAAGCTCACCAAGGACATCAACGCCGCGCTGAAGAACCGCAAGGGCACCATCGCCGTCGGCTTCCACGACAAGGCCACCAAGACGACGTGCACCCTGCGCGGCACCACCGCGTTCGACTCGGCGAGCGTCGTCAAGGTGACCGTGCTCGCCACGCTCCTGTGGGACGCGAAGAAGAACGACCGGTATCTGACGGACCGCGAGTCCAGCCTCGCCAAGGCCATGATCACCAAGTCGGACAACAACGCCACCAGCGCGCTGTGGCGCCAGCTCGGCGCGGGCAAGGTCAAGAAGTTCCTCGCCGCCGCGAAGATGACCAAGACCGTGCCCGGCTCGGGCGGCTACTGGGGTCTGACCCGCATCAACGTCCAGGACGAGCAGAAGCTCCTCGCCCTGGTCACCGCGCCGAACTCCGTGCTCAGCGACAACGCCCGCGCGTACGTCCTGAAGCTGATGAACCAGGTCGTCCGCGACCAGCGCTGGGGCACCCCGGCGGGCGCCCCCTCCGGCGTCAAGACCCACGTCAAGAACGGCTGGCTGCCCCGGGCCACGCACGGCTGGCGCGTGCACAGCATCGGCGCCTTCAAGGGCCGCGGCCACGACTACACGATCTCCGTGCTCACCCACGGCAACGGCTCCATGAACTACGGCGTCGACACCATCCAGCGGGTCTCCAAGGCCATCCACAAGGACCTGACCCCGCTCACCCAGGCCCCGCAGCGCTACGCCCCGACGGACACCCCGAAGGAGGCGTCGGTCCCCGTCCCGCAGTCCTGACGGAAAGCCCCTTCATCCCGCCGCGTTTGTTGCGGCGGGATGAAATCGGCTCCCCGCCGTGTTGGGCCTCTCGGCAGGTCAGGACGGCGAGAGGAACGCGGTGACGGAGCGGCCGGAGCGGCAGGGCTGGGCGAGACGGCTGTGGGGGTACGCCTGGCGCTACCCCAAGGACGTGGTGCTCGCACTCGGCTCGTCCCTCGGGGGCATGGCCGTCATGGCCGTCGTCCCGCTGCTCACCAAGGTCGTCATCGACGACGTGATCGGCGACCACAGCCGCGCCATGGCCCCCTGGGCGGGCGCCCTGCTCGGCGCCGCCGTCCTCGTCTACGTCATGACGTACGTCCGCCGCTACTACGGCGGCCGCCTCGCCCTCGACGTGCAGCACGACCTGCGCACGGAGATGTACGACACGATCACCGCGCTCGACGGGCGGCGGCAGGACGAGCTGTCCACCGGGCAGGTCGTGGGCCGGGCCACCAGCGACCTCCAGCTGATCCAGGGCCTGCTGTTCATGCTGCCCATGACCATCGGGAACGTCCTGCTGTTCGCGATGTCCCTCGCGATCATGGCCTGGCTCTCGCTGCCGCTCACCCTCGTCGCCCTGGCCGTCGCGCCCGCCCTGTGGTGGATCGCCCGCCGCAGCCGCAGCAGGCTGCACCCGGCGACCTGGTACGCGCAGGCACAGGCCGCCGCCGTCGCGGGCGTCGTCGACGGGGCCGTCAGCGGCGTGCGCGTGGTCAAGGGCTTCGGGCAGGAGGAGCAGGAGACCGGGAAGCTGCGCGAGGTCGGCCGCAGGCTGTTCGCGGGCCGCCTGCGCACCATCCGGCTCAACTCCCGCTACACGCCCGCCCTCCAGGCCGTGCCCACCCTCGGGCAGGTCGCGATGCTGGCGCTCGGCGGCTGGCTCGCGGTCGAGGGGGAGATCACCCTCGGCACCTTCGTGGCGTTCTCCACCTACCTCGCGCAGCTCGTCGGTCCGGTGCGGATGCTCGCCATGGTCCTGACCGTCGGCCAGCAGGCCCGCGCGGGCGCCGAGCGCGTCCTGGAGCTCATCGACACCCGGCCCGCCATCGCGGACGGCACCAAGGAGCTGCCCGCCGACGCCCCGGCGACCGTCGAGTTCGACGACGTGGCGTTCTCCTACGACGACGAGCGGCGCCCCGTCCTCGACGGGCTCAGCTTCGAGATCCGCTCCGGCGAGACCCTCGCCGTGGTCGGCTCCTCCGGCAGCGGCAAGTCCACCGTCTCGCTGCTCCTTCCCCGCTTCTACGACGTGTCGCGCGGCGCCGTCCTCATCGGCGGCCACGACGTGCGCGAGCTGACGCAGGAGTCCCTGCGCGCCGCGATCGGCCTCGTGCCCGAGGACTCGTTCCTCTTCTCCGACACCGTGCGCGCCAACATCGCGTACGGCCATCCGGAGGCGACGGACGAGGAGGTCGAGCGGGCCGCCCGCGCCGCCCAGGCGGACCGTTTCATCAGCGAGCTGCCCGACGGCTACGCCACCAAGGTCGGCGAGCACGGGCTCACCCTCTCCGGCGGCCAGCGCCAGCGCGTCGCGCTCGCCCGCGCCATCCTCACCGACCCGCGCCTGCTGGTGCTCGACGACGCCACCTCCGCGGTGGACGCCCGGGTGGAGCACGAGATCCACGAGGCGCTCAAGCAGGTCATGGAGGGCCGCACCACCCTGCTCATCGCGCACCGGCGCTCCACCCTGGGCCTCGCCGACCGCATCGCCGTCCTCGACGGCGGCCGGCTCGCCGCCATCGGCACGCACGCCGAGCTCGAACGCACCTCGCCGCTGTACCGGCGCCTGCTCACCGACCCCGACGAGCTGGGCGGCGTCTCGCCCGGCCACACCGCCCCGCCCCGCGCGGCCGGCGCCGTCGAGGACACCTCCGTACGCGACGAGCTGGACGCCGAGTTCGACGCCGAGCGCGGCATCACCCCGCGCCTGTGGACGGGCGACCGCGAGCCGAAGGACGCCGCGCTCGCCGGGGCCCCGGCCACGCCCGAGCTGCTCGCGCAGGTCGACGCCCTGCCGCCCGCCACCGACACGCCCGACATCGACGAGGCGCGGGCCGTCGCCCCCGAGGAGGCGTACGGCCTGCGCAGGCTGCTGCGCGGCTTCGGCCTCCCGCTGCTCCTGAGCCTGCTGCTCGTCGCCGTGGACGCGGGGATGGGGCTGCTCCTGCCCGTCCTCATCCGGCACGGCATCGACGAGGGCGTCTCGCAGGCCGCGCTCGGCGCGGTGTGGGCGGCCTCGGGTCTCGCGCTCGTCGCCGTCGCCGTGCAGTGGGTGGCCCAGACCGGCGAGACCCGGATGACGGGCCGCACCGGCGAGCGCGTCCTGTACTCGCTGCGCCTGAAGATCTTCGCGCAGCTCCAGCGCCTCGGACTCGACTACTACGAGCGGGAGCTGACCGGGCGCATCATGACCCGGATGACGACGGACGTGGACGCCCTGTCCACGTTCCTCCAGACGGGCCTGGTCACCGCGTTCGTCTCCGTCGTCACCTTCTTCGGCATCATGGCCGCCCTGCTCGTGATCGACCTCCAGCTCGCCCTCGTCGTCTTCGCGACGCTCCCGCCGCTCGTCGTCGGCACGTACTTCTTCCGCAGGTCGAGCGTGAAGGCGTACGAACTGGCCCGTGAGCGCGTGTCCGTGGTCAACGCCGACCTCCAGGAGACGGTGTCCGGGCTGCGGATCGTGCAGGCGTTCCGGCGCGAGCGGACGGGCGGCGCGCGGTTCGCGGCCCGCAGCCAGGACTACCGCCTGGCGCGGGTGCGCGGCCAGTGGCTGATCTCGGTGTACTTCCCGTTCGTGCAGCTGCTGTCGTCGGCCGCGGTGGTCGCCGTCCTGATCGTGGGCGCGCACCGCGTGGACGCGGGCACCCTGACGACCGGCGCCCTGGTCGCCTACCTCCTCTACATCGACCTGTTCTTCGCCCCCGTGCAGCAGCTCTCCCAGGTCTTCGACGGCTACCAGCAGGCCACCGTGTCCCTCGGCCGCATCCAGGAGCTGCTGCGCGAGCCGACCTCGACGAAGGCCCCGGACGAGCCGCTTGAGGTGCTCTCCCTGCGCGGCGAGATCGCCTTCGAGGGCGTGGAGTTCGCGTACGGGGGCGACACGGGCGAGGCGGCCACCGCCGCCGTCGAAGCCCCCGCCGTCGAAACCGCCGCCGCAGGGGAGACCGCGCTCAGCGGCATCGACCTGCGCATCCCCGCGGGCCAGACCGTCGCCTTCGTCGGTGAGACCGGCGCGGGCAAGTCCACCCTGGTCAAGCTCGTCGCCCGGTTCTACGACCCGACGGGCGGCCGCGTCACCGTCGACGGCACGGACCTGCGGTCCCTCGACCTGACCTCCTACCGGCACCGGCTCGGCGTCGTGCCGCAGGAGGCGTACCTGTTCGCGGGCACCGTGCGCGACGCCATCGCCTACGGCCGCCCCGACGCCACCGACGCGCAGGTCGAGGCGGCGGCCCGCGCGGTCGGCGCGCACGACATGATCGCCACGCTCGACGGCGGCTATCTGCACGAGGTGGCCGAGCGCGGCCGCAACCTCTCGGCGGGGCAGCGCCAGTTGATCGCCCTGGCCCGCGCGGAGCTCGTCGACCCCGACGTCCTGCTCCTGGACGAGGCCACGGCGGCCCTGGACCTGGCCACCGAGGCCCAGGTCAACCTGGCCACCGACCGCATCGCGGGCAAGCGCACGACGCTGGTGGTCGCCCACCGCCTGACCACGGCCGCCCGCGCGGACCGCGTGATCGTGATGGACCACGGCCGGGTCGCGGAGGACGGCACCCACGACGAACTCCTGGCCCGCGACGGCCGGTACGCGCGCCTGTGGCGCACGTTCGTGGGGGAGCCGGTGGAGGCCTGAGCCCGGCCGGGCTCAGTACGCCGACCTGATGTCCGTGATCCTGCGGGTCGCCAGGTCGGACTGGACCGTCAGATAGGTGTACGTGTGCTTCTGGCCGGTGCCCCAGGTCAGGCGCACCGTGGAGGTCGTCTTGCCCATGCCGCTGTCGCCCGCGGTCACGCGCCAGGCGGTCGGCGCGTTCTGCGCGCGCAGCACGCCGTCGGCGTCGTGGCGGCGCTCCCAGTCGAGCAGCCGCTCGCGCAGGTCGGGCGTCAGATAGAAGGTGCGCAGGGCGGCGGCGGCCTTGGCGGAGCCGGGGGCGCCCGCCATGTCGACGTACGCGCCGTAGAAGTGGGCGACCCGCTCGTAGGCGGGTCCCGGGCTGCCGCTGCGGGCGGGTGCCCGGCCCGGCTCGGCGGCGGCCGCGGACGGCACGGCGGCCACGGCGGCGAGGAGGGCGGCGGCGAGGATCGGACGGGCGCGGCGAAGGCCGGAGCCGCGGCGTAACGGACGTATCGGAGTCATGGGATGTCCTGCCTTTCACGTTCTGCTCCGTTCGACCACGGGTGGCTTCGGGAAGTTGTGTCAAACCTGGAAAATGGCAGGCACCATTCCGCAACCGTCGGATGCCTGTCCGGCGTCCGTACGTCCGTACGCTGATGCCGGGGTGGCGGGAGGGGTCATCGTGGAGAGTGGTCGGATACGGCGCCGCGTGGCGGGGGGTGCCGCCGCGGTCACCGCTGCCCTCTTGTTCTCGCTGGTGGGGCCCGGCGCGGGCGCGGCCCAGGCCGCCCCGGTCTGCCCCGGCCAGAAGATCCGCACCCTCACCTTCAGCACCGGCAAGGTCGTCCTCTTCAAGAAGCGCGGCTTCGTCTGCGCCGTGACGTATGCCAAGAGCACCCGCAACCGCAAGCCCATGTCCGTCAGCGTGCAGGCGCGCGGGAGCCGCCCGGTGCGGGACCACGGCCGCTTCCTGCGCCTCGCGGGCCCGGTGAAGGTGCACGCGGGCCACCGCTGTGTGTGGATCAAGGGCGATGTGAGCGGCCAAGGGGTCAGCTCCGGCTGGATCCTCTGCTGACCGCCCGGCGCCGGACAAGGACCTGGCGCCGGACCTGGTGCTGGACCCGGCACGCGTCCGCTGGACGGACACGACCGTCCCCTCAGTGAATTTTCCTCCGCCCGAGATGGCGGTGTAGCGCCCTTATGTCGCCAATGCGGCCTGGTGTGCGACCAGTTGCTCCGTTAGGTTCCGGGGAATTGCCGCGCCGACAGGGGAGGACGCATGCGCAAGGCGCTCAGATGGGTGCTGTCACTCGTGGTGCTGATAGGCACCATAGGCTTCACCGGAGCCACGGCGGCCACCGCCGCCACGCCCGGGGCACCCGCAGCCACGACCGACATCAAGGACCGGCTCCTCGCCATCAAGGGCATGAGCCTCATCGAGGAGAAGCCGTACGACGGTTACCGCTTCTTCGTCCTGAACTACCGCCAGCCGGTGGACCACCGGCACCCCGCCAAGGGCACCTTCCAGCAGCGCATCACCGTGCTGCACAAGGACACCGCCCGGCCCACCGTCTTCCACACCTCGGGCTACGGCCTGAACGTGAACCCGGGCCGCTCCGAGCCCACCCGCGTCATCGACGGCAACCAGGTCTCCATGGAGTACCGCTTCTTCACGCCGTCCCGCCCGGCCCCGGCCGACTGGAAGAAGCTCGACATCTGGCAGGCCGCCAGCGACCAGCACCGCATCTTCGAGGCCCTCAAGCCGATCTACACGAAGAAGTGGCTGTCCACCGGCGCCTCCAAGGGCGGCATGACCGCCACCTACTTCGAGCGCTTCTACCCGCGTGACATGGACGGCGTCGTCGCCTACGTGGCGCCCAACGACGTGAACAACAAGGAAGACTCCGCCTACGACCGCTTCCTCGCGACCGTCGGCACCAAGGAGTGCCGCACGAAGATCGAGGCCGTGCAGCGCGAGGCCCTGGTGCGCCGGGAGCCCCTGGAGAAGCTGTACGCCTCCTACGCGGCCGCCAACGGCTACACCTTCAAGACCATCGGCAATCTCGACAAGGCCTTCGAAGCCGTCGTCCTCGACGTGAACTGGGGCTTCTGGCAGTACCAGCAGTCGGCGACCGCCTGCGCGAAGGTGCCGACCGCCGCGACGGCCTCCGACCAGGGCCTGTTCGACTGGATCGAGGACGTCGGCGGCTGGTCCTCCTACGCCGACCAGGGTCTTGAGTACTACACCCCGTACTACTACCAGGCCGGCACGCAGCTCGGCTCGCCCGACATCAAGCAGCCCTGGCTCGCCGACCTGAGCCGCTACGGCTACCAGCCGCCGCGGAACTTCGTGCCGCGCGACATCCCGATGACCTTCCAGAAGCACGCCATGAAGGACGTCGACCGCTGGGTGCGCCACCACTCGCACCGGATGATGTTCGTGTACGGGGAGAACGACCCGTGGGGCGCGGAGCCGTTCCGCCCCGCGCGCGGGGCCAAGCACGACTCCCACGTCTTCACGGCGCCGGGCGGCAACCACGGGGCGAACGTCGCCGGGCTCACGTCCGCCGACAAGGCCAAGGCCACGGAGCGCATCCTCGCCTGGGCCGGAGTCCCCGCGGCGAAGCCCGCCCCGTACGACGCGAAGCTGGACCGCGAGCGCAAGCACCAGATGACGCTGCGGCCGTAGTCGGCGCTCCGCGCCTCGTCCTCAAACGCCGGAGGGGCTGAAGGATCCAGCCCCTCCGGCGTTTGAGGAGCGGGGTCCGGGGCGGAGCCCCAGTTTCGGGAAGGGGCGGGATCGGGGAGGCCCCCGGCAGGGTCACACCCGGACCGCGCAGCCGACCGGGTGGCGGCCGCCCAGGGATACGTACAGGGCGGTGCCCGGCGCGCAGGACGACCGCGCGGCCACGGCCGCCACGACGCGGTACTCCGGGGCCCGGCGGCCCGAGCCGTCGCACGGGGTCTCGCGGACCTCGCCCCGCCCGGCCCCGTACACACAGTCGCCCACGACGGTCCGGGGCCCGCCCCCGCCGCCGGGATCCCCGGGATGCGGCGGCTCCAGGTTCCGCATGCAGGCGTACCCGCGCGACACCTCCCCGTCGCCGTCCTCGTCGACGGCGGGCCGGCGCTCGCTGATGTGCAGGACGTAGTCGGTGCGCGCGGGACACAGGGGCCCGTCGCCGACGGGCCCGTCGTGGCGGGCGATGACGCGCGCGGCCGCCCGCTCGCTGCCGCAGGGCACCTCCGTGACGCGCTCGCGCCCCCGCGACGCGCAGTCATCGAGACCGAGGAAGACGGCCCCGTGCCCGGCGGGCGAGCCGGTGAGCGTGGGCCGCTCCGACGCGGCGTCGGAGCCCCCGGACTTCTGACATCCCGCCAGGACCAGGGCGGCGGCGAGCAGCGCGCCCCCGCACGCCGCTTCCGCCCTGGTCGTCCACATGGCAGCCCCCCGCCCCATGACCATGTGTACCCAGCGTGACCCCGCCACGCGCGGGCACGCCAGGCGCTCGGGAGGCTTTGCGCTCGTTGGCGAGGGGGCGGGACGCGCGCTGCGTACGGCCGGTACGCCCGTCAGTCGGACGCGGCGTACGGCTCGTACGAAAGGCCGTGGCCGAGGGGGTACAGCACCTGCCCGGGGGCGTCCGGGCGCGGCACGGGCACCGGCAGGCGGCCCGCGGGCCGGGCGCGCCCCGCGATGACGCGGGCGGCGGCGCGCAGTTCGACGTCGGTCCAGGAGTAGGTGGCGAGGGCGGCGGCGCCGGGCAGGTCCTGCGGGGTGCGGACCGCGAGGGTGACGACGGGCACGCCGGTGGCGGCCAGCGCGGTGAGGAGGCCGTGCTGCGCGTCGCCCTCCGTGACGTCGTAGGCCGTGACGAGCACGGCGGCACGCCCCGACGCGGCGGCCACGGCGTCGTCGACGGCTTCCTTGGACGGCGCACCCCCCGTGCTCAGCACGGCGACGTCGAAACCGAGGTCGGTGAGCGCGGCGGCGAGGACGGCGGTCGGCGGACCGGTCGTGCCGGACGGGGACACCGGGTCGGCGCCGACGACGAGCAGGTCGCGGTGGGTGTCGGGGGACAGCGGCAGCAGGCCGTCGTCGTTGCGCAGGAGTGTGGTCGTACGGTCGGCGATGCGGTCGGCGGCGGCGCGGTGGGCGCTGTTGCCGACGGTCTCGTCGACGCCGTCGAGGGAGACGTACGGATCGTCGAAGAGGCCGAGCTTCGCCTTGAGTTCGAGGACGCGCAGCACGGAGGCGTCGATGCGCTCCTCGCTCAGCTCGCCCTCGCGCACGGCGCGCACGACCGCGTTCCAGGCGAGCTCCGGCTGCGGCGGGTCCAGGAGCTGGTCGACGCCCGCCTTCAGGGCCAGTACGGCCACGCGGTCGTCGCCGTACTTGGTGCGGACGCCCTGCATGGACAGCGAGTCGGTCACCACCAGGCCCTGGTGGCCGAGCTGTTCGCGCAGCACGCCGGTGACGATCGGGTACGAGAGGGTGGCCGGGTCGAGCGCCGGGTCGAGGGCGGGCACGACGAGGTGGGCGGTCATCACGGCGTCGACCCCGGCGGCCAGCGCGGCGCGGAACGGCGGGGCGTCGAGCTCCTCCCACTCCTCACGGCTGTGGTGGATGTGCGGCAGCGCGGTGTGGCTGTCGGTCTCGGTGTCGCCGTGGCCGGGGAAGTGCTTGGCGGCGGTGGCGATCCCGGCGCTCCGGTAGCCCTCGACCTGGGCGGTCACGAACTCGGAGACGGCGTCGGGGCCCGCGCCGAAGGACCGTACGCCGATGACGGGGTTGGCCGGGTTCACGTTCACGTCGGCGGAGGGCGCGTAGTTCTGGAAGACGCCGAGCGCGCGCAGTTCGACGCCGGCGATGCGGGCCGCCTCGCGCACGTCGTCGCGGGAGCCGCCCGCGCCGAGCGCCATCGCGCCCGGCAGGAGCGTGGCGGGCGCGCCGACGCGGGCGACGACGCCGTGCTCCTGGTCGATGGTGAGCAGCAGCGGCACCCCGGGCGACTGCCCGAGGGCGACGCGCTGCACGTCGTTGGAGAGGGTGGCGAGCTGGCGCGGATCACGGGTGTTGTGGGCCCAGCCGAAGTAGATGAGCCCGCCGGGCCGGAACTTGGCCACGGCTTCGGCGGCGGTGCGGACGCCGAGCTCCCGCTCGTTGACCTCCATGTCGGCGGGGTCGGGTTCGGTGGCGTGGTGGCCGTACACGTGCAGGACGAAGAGCTGGCCGACCTTCTCTTCGAGCGTCATGCGGGCCAGGAGGGCACGCGGGTCGTCCACGGTGACAGGGGCAGCGTCAAGAGAGTCGTGAGGCACCTGCCACGGATATCCCGTGCCGTGCGGCGGGTCAAGGCTCCGGGAGCCGGGGACGGTGCCGCCACCGGCGCAATGGAGGGGGCGCACCGGTGGCGGCGCGCTGCCGGCCGCGGGCGGCGGAGAGGGAGGTCAGCGGTCGCAGCCAGCAGCGATGCCGACACCGCTCGCGAGACTCTCCGGCAGCGTGTCCGTTGGACGAGCGGGCCGCCCTCCGGGTTCCCCGAGGGGCGCGGAACGCGCGAAGTCGGTGCGCGCGGTGCCGGTGGGGCCCAGGAGCCGCCCTACGGGCCCGCGCCTACGCGGGCCAGGCCTCCTGCAACACCCGTACGGTCTCGGCGATCGCGGGCCGCCGGGCGGCGCCGGTCCGCCACACCGCGTACAGACGGCGCATCGGCAGCGGGTCGAGGCGCACCGCGACCACACCGGGCGGCAGCGGGCCGCGCCCGAGGCGGGGGAGCAGCGCGATGCCGAGCCCGGCGGCGACGAGCGCGATCAGCGTGGGGTTCTCCTCGGCCTGGTGGACGATGTCCATCTCGCACCCGGCGGCCCGCATCGTCCGCACCAGCCAGTCGTGACAGATCTGCCCCGGCGGCTGCGAGACCCAGCGCTCGCCCTTCAGATCGGTGCGCCGCACGGCGTCCCGCCCGGCGAGCGGATGCCCCTCCGGTACGAGCAGGTCGCACAGGTCGTCGCCGATCACGGCCTGGTCGACGCCGGGCGGCGTGGCCAGCGGAGTGATGTCCCAGTCGTGCACGACCGCGAGG
The DNA here is from genome assembly GCF_006088715.1 of Streptomyces sp. YIM 121038. Classification (NCBI taxonomy): domain Bacteria; kingdom Bacillati; phylum Actinomycetota; class Actinomycetes; order Kitasatosporales; family Streptomycetaceae; genus Streptomyces; species Streptomyces sp. YIM 121038. The sequence continues at coordinate 3,698,101 of NZ_CP030771.1, read as the reverse complement.
TCCACCACGCCCTTGGCGACGAGGTCCACCGACAGATGCGGCTCGACCTCGGAGAGCCGGGCGTCCAGGGCCGGATGGCGCCGCGCGAGCTCGGCGAGGACACCGGGCAGCAGCCCGCGCGCCGCGGAGGCGAACGCCATGACCGTCAGCCGCCCGGCGGGCACGCCGCGCCGCTCCTCCAGCTCCGTCTCGGCACGCTCCATGATGGCCAGCAACTCCCGCGTGGTGGCGGCGAGATGCAGCGCCTCCTCGGTGAGCGCGACACCGCGCCCCCGGCGTTCGAGCAGGGTGGTGCGGGTCTCCCGCTCCAGCTTGGCGATCTGCTGGGAGACGGCGGAGGGCGTATAGCCGAGCGCGGCGGCGGCCGCGCCCACGGTCCCGTGCACGGACACGGCGTGCAGTGCCTTGAGCCGAGCCAGATCGAGCAAGGCGACCTCCTTGGGGTCACGACGAACGCGCGGGCGCCACCGGCCCGGCGGGGCGGCGCCCCCGCCACCGGCACCCAAAAACTAAGCGCAGCTAAATCCAATCATGAAGAAATCCGTGCTGGTGCTACACACTCCCGGCGAGTGATCCTCGACGCATGCGTCCCTCCCACATCGCCCTTGCCGTGCTCGTCACCGCCATCTGGGGCGTCAACTTCGTCGTGATCGAGATCGGCCTCGACCACTTCCCGCCGCTGCTCTTCTCGGCCCTGCGCTTCCTCGTCGCGGCACTGCCCGCCGTGTTCCTGGTCGGCCGCCCCAAGGTCGCGTGGAAGTGGCTGATCGGCGTGGGCCTGGCCCTGGGCGTGGCGAAGTTCGGCCTGCTGTTCATCGGCATGGACGCGGGCATGCCCGCGGGCCTGTCGTCCCTGGTCCTCCAGGTCCAGTCGGTGTTCACGGCGCTCATCGCCTTCGCGGTCCTGGGCGAGGTGCCCACGCGCCTGCGCGTGGCGGGCATGGCCGTGGCGCTCGCGGGCATCGGCGTGGCGGCGGTCGACGAGGGCGCGTCAGGGCCGCTGACCGCCTTCGGCCTGACGATCGCGGCCGCCGCCTGCTGGGGCGTGTCCAACGTCCTCACCCGCAAGGCGGCACCTCCCGACGCACTGAACTTCATGGTGTGGGTGAGCACGGTCCCGATCCTGCCCCTGCTCGCCCTCTCGCTGCTGTTCGAGGGCCCGTCGCGCGACCTGGACGCGCTGCGCTCGCTCGACTGGCAGGGAGCGGGCGTCGTCGTCTGGGTGGCCTGGGTCGCGACGGTCTTCGGCTTCGGCGCCTGGGGGTGGCTGCTGCGCCGCCACCCCGCGTCGACGGTGGCGCCCTTCACGCTCCTGGTCCCGGTGTTCGGCATGTCGTCGTCGGCGCTGTTCCTCGACGAGTCGGTGAGCGGCCTCCAGTGGTGCGCGGCGGCCCTCCTGGTCGGCGGGGTGGCGCTGACCTCCTTCGCCCGTACGCCGAAGCCCCCGGCGTACGCTGCGCCCATGCCTCCCGCAGCCCCGAAGGAAACCGCGACACCGGTATGACCGCCGAGCGAGCCCTGCGCCCCGTCGACCTGGCCCGGCTCGCGGGCGTGTCCACACAGCTGGTCCGCGACTACGCCGACGCGGGGGTCCTGCCGCCCGTCGAGCGCTCCCCGTCCGGCTACCGCCGCTTCCGTCCGGTGCACGCCCGGGCGCTCCTGACGTACCGCGCGCTGGCGAGGGGCTTCGGCCCGGAGACGGCGCGGGAGATCATGCGCGCGGTGCACGCGGACGACGTCCCCGAGGCGCTGGCCCTGGTGGACGCCGCGCACGCGGAACTGCACGCCCGGCGCGAGGCGTTGCGGGCGACGGCCGAGGCGCTCCAGGCGGTCGCGGGCGAGGCCTCGGTGGACGGGCCGGGTCTGCGCCCCCGCGCCCCGCTCACCGTGTCGGAGGCGGCGGCCCGGGTGGGCGTACGTCCCTCGGCGCTGCGCGTGTGGGAGTCGGCGGGCCTGCTCGCACCCGCCCGGGAGCGCGGCACCCACTACCGCCGCTACGGCGCGGCGGACCTCCGCGACGCCCGCATGATCAGCCTGCTCCGCCAGGCGGGCTACCCCCTGGCCCAGATCCGCCCGGTCATCGAGGACCTGCGCGGGGCGGGCGGCAGCGAGGCCCTGCGCGCGGCCCTGGACCGCAGGACGCGGGACCTCACCCAAACCTCCAGGGCGACCCTGGAGGGAACGAGCCGCCTGCACGCGTACGTGACGGACGCCGGACCGTAGGCGACAAGGAACGGGCACCAGAGGACAGGCTGGAGTACAGACCGGGGAACGGGTGGCGAACTCCTAGGCGCTGTCACTCACCAACCGGGCGAGCAACTCCCGCCCCCCGCCGAGCAATGCGGCGAGCGGAGCGGCATCCTCATGCCACCGCTTCTCGTACTCCCAGCACAGCCAGCCGTCCCAGCCCCGGCGGGCGAGGAGCTGGACGCACTCGGCCACCGGGAGGACTCCGGCGCCCAGGGCGACGGGGGTGGTGTCATCGGCGCCGGCGACGTCCTTGACCTGCACGTACCCGAGATAGGGCCCGAGCGCGGCGAAGGTCTCGGTGACGTCCTCCCCGCCCAGCCAGGTGTGCATGAGGTCCCACAGGGCGCCGGCGTGCAGATGTCCGACGGCGCCGAGGACGCGGGCGGCGTCGGCGCCGGTGCGATGGGAGTCGTGGGTCTCCATCAGGACCCGCACCCCGGCGTCGGCGGCGAACTCGGCGGCGACCCCGAGCCGCCGGGCGGCGTCGGCGTCGGCGTCGGTGTTCTCCCCGCCCCCGGGAAAGACGCGGACGAACGGGGCCCCCAGGTCCCGGGCGAGCCCGACCAGCCCCCGCACCTCGTCGAGGACGGCGTCGTCGGGGGCGTCCGAGGCGAGCCGCGCGTATCCGGCGACCCCCAGCACGGAAACCCCGGCGTCCTTGAAGGCGGCGGCCACGTCGGCTCGTTCGGCGGTACCGAGCCCGGGGTGGACGGGTTCTTCGGGATGTGCGCGCAGCTCGACGCCGTGGTAGCCGTGCGTGGTGGCGAGGCGGAGCACGTCCGCGACGGGCAGGCCGGGCACGCCGAGCGTGGAGAAGGCGAGTTCCATGGCCGGGACCCTATCCAGAACGCCCCGCGTCATTCGTCCCCGAGCGGAAGCCGCCAGTCCTGCCCCACGAGGTCGACGCCGAAGGACCGGTGGGCCTTCTCCGCGACCAGGACGAACCCGTGCCGTTCATAGATGCCCCGAGCGGAGGCGAGGACGTCGTTGGTCCACAGGACCACTTCCCGGTACCCCACGCTCCGCGCGAACGCGACGACGGCCCGTACGAGGCGGCCCCCGACGCCCAGCCCCCGCGCGTCGGGTTCCACGAGCAGGAGCCGCAGCCGCGCGACGCCCGGCACCTCGTCGCGTACGCACATCACGCACCCCACGGGCCGCCCGTCGAGCTCGGCGATCCACACCCGCTCCACGTGCGGATCGTGGTCCTGGGCGAAGTCGGCGACGATCCGCGCGACGAGCCCTTCGTAGTCCGCGTTCCACCCGAACTCCGAGGCGTAGACGGCCCCGTTGCGCTGCACGATCCACCCGAGCTCCCCGGCCCCCGGCTCCCGAAGGAGCACGTCCGCACCCTCTGGGGCGCGCCGCCTTCCCAGGACCTCCCGGACCACCCCCATGGCGGCCACGAGCCGCTCCCGCTCACCGGCGCTGACACCCCCGAGCAACGCTCCCACGGCCTCCCGCGACCGCTCGTCCAGCAGGTCGGCCGCCTGCCGCCCCCGAGCCGTCAACGAAACCCGCCGCCGCCGGGGATCCCGCTCCGACGGCGCCCGCTCCACGAGCCCGTCCTCCTCGAACCGGGCCAGGATGCGGCTCAAGTACCCGGCGTCCAAAGACAGCTCGGTCCGCAGATCCGCAGCGTCGGTCCGCACCGAGTGGGCGAGCTCGTACAGCACACGGGACTCGGTCAGCGTGTAAGGGGCGTACAGATGACGGCTGTAGTCGAGGGCGCCGATGAGGTTCGTGTAGAAGCGGTTGAACGAACGGATCTCCTGAACGCTCATGAGCACCCCAGACGGTTGACTCAGTCAGAGATGACGAGCGTAAGCCCGCCCGCACCCCTCGACCAGGCCACTTGAGACTTTCTCCAGCCCTCACCCCATTCAGCAGGCCAAAGTCCCAAGAGCGACTTCAATGAAACGATGGAAGCCATGAAATTCCACCTGGAAGTCGAATGCGACGAGACGGCCCTCGACGAGGTGACGTACCGGGAGCTGGCCCGGATCCTGCGCTACTGGGCGGGGAACCTCCACCACTACGAGCTGGCCCCCGGCATGACGGCGAAGATCTACGACTCCGAGTACAAGGAAACGGGCAGCTGGACGATCAGCTTCTGAGGAGGGTCGGACGCCGACGAACAGAAGGGGACACGGCGGTATGTCCGCCCGGAGCACAGCAACGGCACCGCCCCGCGCGGGAATCCACCCCGCGCACAAGACGGCGAGGACGGACATACCGCCGGGGCCCCGCCCCTCCGGGACGGCAGGCGCAAAAAACGGCGGGAAAGAGGGAGACGAACCGGCACCGGGCGCAGGGCGCGGCGGGAAAGAGGACAGCGAACCGGCACCACAACGAAGCGGCCCCCAGCGCTAACCAGCCCCGCCAGGGACCCCCGTGGACCCCCGCACCATCAACTCCCCGTGCACCGTGGCGATCCCCCCGGGCGGCTCCTCCTCCCGCCCCATCGCGATCCGCCCGGCCCGCGCCCCGGCCTCGTACAGCGGCAACCGCACGGTGGTGAGCGCGGGCACCGCGTCCACGCTGAACGGCAGGTCGTCGAACCCGGCCACGGACACGTCCCCGGGGATCGAGAGCCCCCGGTCCCGCAGGGCGGCGCACGCTCCGAGGGCCACGGTGTCGTTCGCGGCGACGACTGCGGTCAACCGGGGCTCGCGCCGCAGGAGTTCGACGGTGGCGTCGTATCCGGAGCGCCGGTCGTAGGGCCCGTGCAACGTCAGCCGGGGATCGTCGGGGAGCCCGGCCGCCGCGAGGGCCTCCTGGTGCCCTTCGAGCCGGTGGCGCGTGGTGGTCCGCTCGACCGGCCCCGCGACGTACCCGACGAGCCGGTGCCCGAGCCCGAGCACGTGCTCGGTGAGCCGCCGCCCGCCACCCCGGTTGTCGAAGGTGAGGGCGACGGAGTCCGGCGCGCCCTCGGCCGGAGGCCGCCCGCACAGCACCACCCGCGACCCCGCGTCCCCGAGCCGCCGCAGCTTCGCCCCGATGGCGACCGCGTGCTCGGGGTCCTCGCTGGTGCCGCCGGTGAGCACGACGGCGGCGGCGCGCTGCCGCTGGAGGAGCGTCAGATAGGTCAGCTCGCGCTCGGGGGAGCCGCCGGTGTTGCAGACGACGGCCATGCGCTCGCCCCCGGCGCGCCCGCCGGGCCCGCCGATCTCGGACTGCACGGCGCTCGCGATGATGCCGAAGAAGGGGTCGGCTATGTCGTTGACGAGGATGCCGACGAGGTCGGACGTCGCGGCGGCAAGCGAACTCGCGGGCCCGTTGAGGACGTAGTCGAGTTCGTCCACGGCGCGCAGCACGCGCTCGCGGGTGGCGGCGGCGACGGGGTAGTTGCCGTTCAGTACGCGGGAGACGGTGGCGGGGGACACCTGGGCGCGGGCCGCCACGTCCGCCAGGGTCACGGTCATCTAGTGGTCCTCCGGTCCTCCGGTCTTGTACGAACGTTGTCCGCAGGCTAGCTTCTCCCCCGTAGAAAGCGCTTGCTACGCCTCGAAGGGCAGGTGGATCGACGCGAACCTGCCCCAAGAGCCACTCCGGGCCCCAGGGAGGAACTCACGTGACAAGCAGGACGGTCCGTATCGCCATGAACGGCGTGACCGGACGGATGGGTCACCACCAGCACTTGGTCCGCTCCTTGCTCGCGCTGCGCGAGGAGGGCGGCCTCGACCTGGGCGACGGCACCCGGCTGTGGCCGGAGCCGGTCCTGGTGGGCCGCAGGGAGGGAGCGCTGCGCGAGCTGGCGGACCGCTACGGCCTGACGCACTGGTCGACGGACCTGGCGGAGGTCCTGGCGGACCCGGCTGTCGAGGTCTACTTCGACGCGCAGGTGACGGCGGCGCGGGAGGGGGCGCTGCGGCAGGCGATCGCGGCGGGCAAGCACGTCTACACGGAGAAGCCGACGGCGACGACGCTGGAGGGGGCCCTGGACCTGGCCCGGAGGGCGCGCGCGGCGGGGGTGAAGCACGGTGTCGTCCAGGACAAGCTGTTCCTGCCGGGCCTGCGGAAGCTGAAGCGCCTCCTGGACGGCGGGTTCTTCGGCAGGGTCCTGTCCGTGCGGGGGGAGTTCGGGTACTGGGTGTTCGAGGGTGACTGGCAGCCCGCGCAGCGGCCGTCGTGGAACTACCGGGCGGAGGACGGCGGGGGCATCGTCGTGGACATGTTCCCGCACTGGGAGTACGTGCTGCACGAGCTGTTCGGCCGGGTCCGGAGCGTCCAGGCGCTGACGGCGACGCACGTGCCGCAGCGGTGGGACGAGCGGGGGAAGCCGTACGACGCGACGGCGGACGACGCGGCGTACGGGATCTTCGAACTGGAGGGCGGAGTGATCGCACAGATCAACTCGTCCTGGGCGGTGCGGGTGCACCGGGACGAGCTGGTGGAGTTCCAGGTCGACGGCACCGAGGGCTCGGCGGTGGCGGGCCTGCGCGGCTGCCGCGTCCAGCACCGCGCGGCGACGCCGAAGCCGGTGTGGAACCCGGACCTGCCGTCGCCGCACGCGTTCCGCGAGCAGTGGCAGGAGGTGCCGGACAACGGGGAGTTCGACAACGGCTTCAAGGCGCAGTGGGAGCTGTTCCTCAGGCACGTGTACGCGGACGCGCCGTACCACTGGGACCTGCTGGCGGGGGCCCGAGGGGTACAACTGGCGGAGCTGGGCCTGAGGTCGGCGGCGGAGGGCCGAAGGATCGACGTACCGGAGATCACACGGTGAGGGAAAACGCGGCAGCCGACAACGCGGCAGCGGACAACGCGTCAGCCCACAACGCGCCAGCGGACAAAGCGCCAGCCCGCAACGCGCCAGCGGACAACGCGCCAGCCCACCACACGCCAGCCCACAACGCTCCAGCAGCCATCAGAACCCCCCAGCCCGGACAAGAACGAAGCGCCCCCGCGCAAGCCGGACCCCGGACCGTCTTCGCGGCGGCCCACATCGTCGCGGACCCGCACGCGGACGTCCCCCCGGAGGGCCCCGCCGCAGTCGACTGGGACGCCACCCTGGCCTTCCGCCGCCATCTGTGGGCGCACGGCCTGGGCGTGGCCGAGGCGATGGACACCGCGCAGCGCGGCATGGGCCTGGACTGGCCGGGCGCGGCGGAACTGATCCGGCGCTCGGCGGCGGAGGCGAAGGCGGTGGGCGGCCGCGTCGCGTGCGGGGCGGGCACCGACCAGCTCACGTACGGCGCGGCCACCCCGGCCGAGGTGCGCGACGCCTACGAGGAACAGCTGGCCCTGGTCGAGGGGGCGGGCGCGCAGGCGATCCTCATGGCGTCCAGGGCCCTGGCGGCGACGGCGAGGGGCCCCGACGACTACCTCACCCTGTACGGCGGGCTGCTGGACCAGGTCACCGAGCCGGTGATCCTGCACTGGCTGGGCCCGATGTTCGACCCGGCCCTGGAGGGCTACTGGGGGACGCGTGACCTGGACGCGGCCACGGAGACGCTACTCCAGGTCGTCGCCGCCCGCCCGGAGAAGGTGGACGGGGTGAAGATCTCGCTCCTGGACGCGGACAGGGAGAAGGCGCTGCGGCGCCGCCTGCCGCCCGGCGTCCGCTGCTACACGGGTGACGACTTCCACTACCCGGAGCTGATCGCGGGGGACGAGCACGGCTTCAGCGACGCGTTGCTCGGGGTCTTCGACCCGCTGGCGCCCCTGGTGGCGAAGGCGATGCGCGCGCTCGACGCGGAGGGCCCCGCCGGGTTCCGCGCGGTCCTCGACCCGACGGTGGCGCTCGCCCGCCACCTGTTCGAGCCACCCACGCGCTACTACAAGACGGGTGTGGTGTTCCTCGCCTGGCTGGCGGGCCACCAGGAGCACTTCACGATGGTCGGCGGGCTCCAGTCGGCGCGCTCGCTGCCGCATCTCGTGACGGCGTACGAACGGGCGGCGGAGCTGGGCCTGTTCCCCGATCCGGGCCTGGCGGAACACCGCGTGGGCCTGCTCCGAGAGGTCCACGGGGTGAGGCGATGACGGGCACGGCGGCGGCGCCCGCGGAGTTCAGCGTCAACCAGATGACGGTCAAGCAGCTCCCGCTGCCCGAACTGGTCGCGGCCTGCGTCGACTTCGGCATCCGGGGCGTCGGCCTGTGGCGGGAGCCGGTCCGGGCGTACGGGGTGGAGGCGGCGGCGAAGCTCGTGCGGGACGCGGGCCTGACCGTCACCACGCTGTGCCGGGGCGGCTTCCTCACCGCGGCGGAGCCGGCGGAGCGCGCCCGGGCCCTGGCCGACAACCGCGCGGCCGTGGACGAGGCGGCGGCGCTCGGCACCGACACGCTGGTCCTGGTCCCCGGCGGCCTCCCGCCCGGCGACCGCGACCTGCCCGCGGCACGCGCCCGCGTGGCCGCGGCCCTGGTGGAACTCGCCCCCTACGCGGCCGACCGAGAGGTCCGCCTGGCCGTCGAACCGCTGCACCCCATGTACGCGGCCGACCGCAGCGTCGTGTCCACGCTGGCGCAGGCGCTGGCTCTCGCGGAGCCGTTCCCGGCCGAACGGGTGGGCGTGTGTGTGGACACGTACCACCTCTGGTGGGACGACACGGTGCCCGACCTGGTGGTGAGGGCGGGCGCGGCGGGCCGTCTGCACGCGTTCCAGCTGGCCGACTGGACGACGCCGCTGCCGCACGGCGCGCTCACCGGCCGGGGCCCGCTCGGCGACGGCGCGGTCGACTTCGCCCACTGGCGCCGCCTGATGGCCGGGGCGGGCTACGCGGGGCCGGTCGAGGTGGAGCTGTTCAACGAGGAGCTGTGGGCGCGGGACGGCCGCGAGGTCCTCGCGGAGACCGTCAGGAGGTACGCGGAGGCGTGCGGCCCGCGCGCTTGCTGAGCACCGCGAGGACCACCGGGATCAGCAGTTCGATCACCCGGGTCACCGTGGCCACGGGCAGGCCCGTCTTCTTCGAGACCGCCGTCGCCACGGGCTTGGCGACCTTGGCCAGGACGCCCGCCATCATGCCGCCGCCGAGCAGCCCGCCGAGGCCGCCGCCCAGCGTGGCGACACCTTGCAGCGGCGGATCGTCCGCGGGGGCGGGGGCCTGAGCGGCCGCCTCCTCCTGAAGGGGCGCGGACAGGGTGGAGGCCGTGGTGCCCACCACGCTCCGCGCCCCCTCCGCGTCCGTGCCGAGCAGGGTGGCGATCTCCTGGAGCTTGTCGTCACCGAGCTCGTCGAGTACGTCGTTTTCGAATGAGGTGTCACTCATGTACGGAAAGCTACGTCCGGGCGGGTTTGTCGGCACCCTGAAATCTTCCGGAGTAACTTTCCGAAGCCGTGCAACCGTTCCCGGGCGTCACGGGTCGTAGTGGGTGTCATGCGCTCTGGAGGGGGGATCTGGGGGGATCCGGAAGGGCGCTGACAAGGGAGGGGAAACCGAAGGGGCCCGGTCGACGGACCGGGCCCCTTCGAAAACGCCGGACGCGGAACGCCGGGCCCCACACGACACCCGACGCTCGGCCCACCTCGGAGCTCAGGCCGCCTCAGAAAAAGACCCCGCAGGTCAGCAGCACATTCGCATAAGGCCGAGCCTCCCCGGTGCGCACGACGAGACGCGCGCCCGCCGACCGCTCCTTCACCTCGTCGTGCGGTACGAGATCCAGCGCGGCCCCCGGGAAGCGCTCCGCCAGGAGCCCGGCCGCCGCCGGATTCGCCGCCCGCACCTCGACCGCCGCCACCGCGCCCTCCACCACAAGCTCGGCGAGCAGCCCGTCGAGGACCTGCGCGAACGACGGCACCCCGGCCGTGAACGCCAGATCCACCACCCGGGGCCCCACCGGAATCGGCATGCCCGCGTCGCACACGAGCACCCGGTCCCCGTGGCCGAGCTCCGCGAGCGCGCCCGCGAGATGGCGGTTGAGTATGCCCGCCCGCTTCACCGCGCCGCGCCCGCCCCGCCGAGCTCCGCCACCTCGGCGGCCGTCGGGTACGAGGCCTGCGCCCCCGCCCGCGTCACCGCGAGGGCCCCGACCCGCACCGCGTACCGCGCCGCCGTCACCAGGTCCTCGCCCACGCCGAGCCGCCACGCGAGCGCCGCCGTGAACGCGTCCCCGGCGCCCGTGGTGTCCACCGCGTCGACCTTCACCGACGGCACCCGCTCGCACCCCTCGGCCGTGGCCACGAGCGCGCCCTCGGCGCCCAGCGTCACCACCACCGAGCGCGGGCCGAGCGCGAGCAGCCGCCCCGCCCACTCCTCCGGGGAGTCCGGGACCTCCGCACCCGCGCCCTCAAGGACCACCCGCGCCTCGTGCTCGTTCACGATCAGCGGATCGCAGGCCCCGAGGACCTCCCGCGGCAGCGGGGCGGGCGGCGACGGGTTGAGGACGAGCCGGGCCCCGGGCGCCAGCGCCCCGGCCGCCTCCGCGACCGTCTCCAGCGGGATCTCCAGCTGGAGCGAGACCACCCGGGCCGCCGCGAACAGACCCCGCGCCGCCCGTACGTCGGCAGGCGTCAGCCGTGCGTTCGCGCCCGGCGCCACCACGATGCTGTTGTCGCCCGACGGGTCCACCGTGATCAGCGCGACCCCGGTCGGCGCGCCGCCCACGAGGACGCCCGCCACCTCGACGCCCGCCGACTCCTGCGCGTCCAGGAGCAGCCGCCCGTACGCGTCGTCACCGACCCGCGCGAGCAGCGCCGTGCGCGCCCCGAGCCGGGCCGCCGCCACCGCCTGGTTGGCGCCCTTGCCGCCCGGGTGGACGGCCAGGTCGGAGCCGAGGACCGTCTCGCCCGCGCCCGGCCGCCGCGCCACGGCCGTCACCAGGTCGGCGTTGGCCGACCCCACGACCAACAGGTCGTACTCATCCATTCCCGTACTGCCTTTCGCGCTGTTCACGCCGCCTGAAGTGGCCGCCCTGCCACCGTACGGTCACTGGAAGGCCTTCACGTTCTCCGCCGTGACGACCTTCACCGGCACCTTCACCAAGGACGGCACCTTCTTGTCGTCGGCCACGGCCACCGCGTTGCGCACCGCGATCCGGCCCAGCTCCTTGGGCTGCTGCGCCACCGACGCGTACAGGGTGCCGTCCGCGACCGCCGTCAGACCGTCCGGCGTGCCGTCGAAGCCGACCACCGACACCGACTTGCCCGCCTTGCCGCCGAGCGCCTTCACCGCGCCGAGCGCCATCTCGTCGTTCTCGGCGAACACGCCGTCGACGCCCGCGTGCGACTGGAGCAGGTTCGTCATCACGTCCAGGCCCTTGGTGCGGTCGAAGTCCGCGGGCTGCTTGGCCACCACCTTGATGCCGGGGAAGGCCTTGATGCCCTCGGCGAAGCCCTGGCCCCGCTCACGGCTCGCGGACGTGCCCGCCGTGCCCTGGAGGACCACCACCTCGCCCTTGCCGCCCAGCTTGTCGGCGAGGGCCTTCGCGGCCTGCCTGCCGCCCGCCACGTTGTCGGAGGCGACGAGCGTGGCGACGTCCGCCTTGTTCACGCCCCGGTCCGCGGCCACCACCGGGATCCCCGCCTTGTTCGCGGCGCGCGCCGCCGGGCCCACCGCGTCGGAGTCGACCGGGTTGACGATGACGGCCTTCATGTTGCCGCTGGTGAAGTTCTGGAGCTGGTTGGCCTGCTGGGAGGCGTCGTTCTGGGCGTCCGTGACCGTCAGGTCCACACCCGCCTTCGCCGCCTCGGCCTGCGCGCCCTCCTTCATCTGGACGAAGAAGGGGTTGTTCAGGGTCGACAGGGACAGGCCGACCTTCGTGGACGTACCCGAAGAGCCGTGGTTCCACAGCGACACCGCCGCGATGACGGCCGCCGCGACCACCGCCGCCAGCGTGTACCTCACCGCCTGCGGGCCCTTGCGCCCGGCCCCCGAAGACGTACTGCCCGCAGGCGTGCCCGCCGTCGCCGACGTCCGCCGGCGCAGCGAGTCCAGGAGCACGGCGAGCGCGATCACGACGCCGATGACGACCTGCTGCCAGAACGCCGACACCGAAAGGAGGTTGAGGCCGTTGCGGAGCACCGCCAGGATCAGGGCGCCGATCAGCGTGCCCGACGCCTTGCCGACGCCGCCCGCGAGGCTCGCCCCGCCGATGACGACCGCGGCGATCGCGTCCAGCTCGTAGCCCTGCGCGGCCTGCGGCTGCGCGGACACCAGACGGGAGGCGAGCACGATGCCCGCGACGGCCGCGAACAGACCGGAGAGCGCGTAGATCGCGATCTTCTGCCGCTTGACCCGCAGACCCGAGAGGCGCGCCGCCTCCTCGTTGCCGCCGATCGCGTACATGGACCGGCCCAGATACGTACGCGCCAGGACCAGCGCGGTGATCAGGCCCATCGCGACCATCACGAGCACCGGCACCGGCAGCCAGCCGCCCAGCGTGTCACCGACCTTGGACACGGACTCCGGGAACGCGATCGGGCTGCCCTGCGAGATCACCAGGGACAGGCCGCGGGCGATCGACAGCATCGCGAGCGTCGCGATGAACGGCGGCAGCTTCCCGTACGAGACGAGCAGGCCGTTGACGACACCGCAGGCCAGGCCCGTGGCGACCGCCAGGATCAGGGCGATCCAGACGGGCACGCCCTCCTTCGTCGCCGACCAGGCGAGGACGGTCGCCGAGAGCGCCGCCACCGAGCCGACCGACAGGTCGATGCCCGCCGCGACGATGACGAACGTGACGCCGAACGCGAGGATCGCCGTCACGGCCGCCTGCACACCGACGTTGAGCAGGTTCTGCGTGGTGAGGAAATCGCCGGAGAGCAGCGACATCGCCACCACCAGGACCACCAGGGCGCTCAGCGCGCCGTTGTCGAGCAGCACGCGGCGCAGGTCGGGGCCGTCGCCCGCGCCGGATGCGCCGGGCTTGTCCGGACGCAGGTCAGTGGTCGCCACGGGAGGCTCCCTTCTCGTCGTTGTCGTCCCCCGCGGGGGCGCTGTCGTGCCGCTCGGCGGCGGCCCGGTCAAGGGCGGTTGCGGTGCTGACGGCCAGGGCCATCACGGCGTCCTGCGTCGCTTCCCCAGCGGCGAGTTCGCCCGCCAGGCGGCCCTGGGCCATCACCAGGACCCGGTCGCTCATGCCGAGCACCTCGGGCAGGTCACTGGAGATCATCAGGACGGCGTGCCCGGCCGCCGTCAGCTCGTTGATCAGCTGGTAGATCTCGACCTTCGCGCCGACGTCGATGCCGCGCGTCGGCTCGTCGAGGATCAGCACCCGCGCCTTCGCCAGCAGCCACTTGCCGATGACGACCTTCTGCTGGTTGCCGCCGGACAGGGTGCGCACGTGCTGGTGCAGGCCCGCCATGCGCACACCGAGCTGCCCGGCGATCCGCTCGGCCGCCGCGCGCTGCCCGGCACGGTCCACGAGCCCGGCCCTGGTCGCCGAACGCAGCGTCACCAGGCCGAGGTTGTCCGCCACGGAGGCGTCGAGGACGAGGCCCTGGCCCTTGCGGTCCTCGGGCACGAGCCCGATGCCCGCGGTCATCGCCGCGTACACGTCGTGCCGGGGGACCGGGCGGCCCGCGACCTCCACCGAGCCCGCGTCGTACGGATCGGCGCCGAAGACGGCCCGCGCGACCTCCGTGCGGCCCGCGCCGACCAGGCCCGCGACACCCACGACCTCGCCCGCGCGCACCTCGAAGTCCACGCCGTGGAAGACGCCGCCGCGGGTCAGACCGCGCACCCGCAGCAACGGCGCCTCCTCCTCGGCGACGTCGGGGCGCTCCCTGGGGTACTGCTGCTCGATGGAGCGGCCCACCATCAGGCGCACCAGCTCGTCCTCGGGGGTGCTCGCGGGCACCTGGCCGACGCTGCGGCCGTCGCGGATGACGCTCACGCGGTCCCCGAGCGCGGCGATCTCCTCCAGGTGGTGCGTGATGAAGACGACGCCGACGCCGTCCGCGCGCAGCGCCCGTACGAGGGAGAAGAGCGTGTCGACCTCTCCGGAGGTGAGCACGGCGGTCGGCTCGTCCATGATGAGCACGCGCGCGTTCAGGCTGAGCGCCTTGGCGATCTCCACCATCTGCAGCCGGGCGATGCCCAGTTCGCGGCAGCGGGCGCGCGGGGACACGTCGACGCCCACGCGCGCGAGGAGCCCGGCCGCGTCGGCCTCCATCCTCTTGCGGTCGATCAGGCCGTAGCGGCGCGGCTGGCGGCCCAGGAAGATGTTCTCGGCCACCGTCAGATCGGGGACGAGGTTGAACTCCTGGTAGATGGTGGCGATCCCGAGCCGCTCGGCGTCCTGCGCGCCGTGCACGCGGACCTCCTCGCCGTCCACCAGGATGCGCCCGGCGTCGGGCTGGTGGGCGCCCGACAGCATCTTGATCAGCGTGCTCTTGCCCGCGCCGTTCTCGCCGAGCAGCACGTGCACCTCGCCCGCGCGCAGGTCGAAGTCGACGCCGTCGAGCGCCACGACGCCGGGGAAGGCCTTGCGGATGCCCTCGACGCGCAGCAGCTCACCGTCGTGGCTCACGGGGTGCTCCTTCCAGCAGGGGATTCCTCGGTGGGGGCTTCGGGGGCTTCGGGGGTTTCGGGAGCGGCGGGCTCGCCGCACGAGCGCCGCACGACCAGGCGCGCGGGCAGCGTCACGGACCGCGGCACGCGCCCCTCGATGCGGTCGGCGAGCGCCCGTACGGCGGCCCGGCCGAGCTCGCCCGTCGGCTGCGCGATCGCGGTGATCGGCGGGTCGGTGTGCACGAACCACGGGATGTCGTCGAACGCGGCGAGCGCGATGTCGTGCGGCACGCGCAGGCCCCGCGCGCGGATGGCGTCGAGCGCACCGAGCGCCATCAGGTTGTCCGCGGCGAAGACCACGTCGGGCGGTGTCGGCAGGTCCAGGAACCGTTCGGTGGCGCGGCGCCCGCTGGCCGCCTGGAAGTCGCCCTGGCCGACGTACGCGGCGGGCAGCTCCAGGCCGTACTCCGCGAGCGCCTCGCGGAAGGCCTCGACGCGCTCGCTGCCGGTGGTCGTGGCGGCGGGGCCCGCGATGATGGCGAGCCTGCGGTGGCCGAGCGCGTACAGATGGGCCACCAGGTCGCGCACCGCGGCGCGCCCGTCCGAGCGGACGACGGGCACGTCCGCGCCCGCGATCCACCGGTCCACGAACACCATCGGGGTGCCCGCGCGCGCGGCGTCCAGGACCAGCGGGGAGCCGCCGTCGGCGGGGGAGACGAGCAGGCCGTCGATGCGGCGGTCCAGGAGGGTGCGGATGTGGTGGTCCTGCACCTCGGGCCGCTCGTCGGCGTTGCCGAAGATGATGCTGTAGCCGAGCGCGCGGGCCTCCTCCTCGACGGAGCGGGCCAGCTCGGTGAAGTACGGGTTCAGGACGTCGCTGATGACGAGCCCGAGCGTGCGCGTCTGGTCGGTGCGCAGCGACCGGGCCAGGGTGTTGGGCCGGTAGCCGAGTGCCGCCACGGCGTCGAGCACGCGGGTGCGGGCGGCC
Source organism: Streptomyces sp. YIM 121038 (assembly GCF_006088715.1). Taxonomy (NCBI): domain Bacteria; kingdom Bacillati; phylum Actinomycetota; class Actinomycetes; order Kitasatosporales; family Streptomycetaceae; genus Streptomyces; species Streptomyces sp. YIM 121038. Next base: position 3,682,476 of record NZ_CP030771.1, on the reverse strand, counting down.
GGGCTGACGGACGCGTGCCCGTTCAGGACCCGGGACACCGTCGCCACGGAGACTCCCGCCCGGGCCGCGACGTCTTTGATGCCGACGCTTGCCACTGCCGATGCCACCTCCTCGTGGAATCGATTACACGAGGGAGTGAAAACGATTACACGATGGCTGACAACCCCTTGACGGCTGGCCGAAACCAGATCGTGACCCAGGCCACGCCCGCCCCTCGCGCTCCTGTACGCGGGGATCGCCGGACGCGTTGTCGGTGCCCGGCGGTAGCGTCGGATCATGTCGACTGCTGCCCGGCAGGGTTCGCCCGGAGTCCCCGCACCCCGCACGGCCGTCCTGGAGGGCGTCCTGGAGCGGATCACGTTCGCCAGCGAGGAGACGGGGTACACGGTCGCGCGCGTGGACACCGGCCGCGGTGCCGGGGACCTGCTCACGGTCGTCGGCTCGCTGCTCGGCGCGCAGGTCGGCGAGTCGCTGCGGATGGAGGGCCGCTGGGGCTCCCACCCGCAGTACGGCAAGCAGTTCACCGTGGAGAACTACACGACGGTGCTGCCCGCCACGATCCAGGGCATCCGCCGCTATCTCGGCTCCGGCCTCATCAAGGGCATCGGCCCCGTCATGGCCGACCGGATCACGACCCACTTCGGCGTGGACACCCTGGACGTCATCGAGCACGAGCCCGGGCGGCTCATCGAGGTGCCGGGCCTCGGCCCCAAGCGCACCAAGAAGATCGCCGAGGCCTGGGAGGAGCAGAAGGCCATCAAGGAGGTCATGGTCTTCCTCCAGGGCGTCGGCGTCTCCACCTCCATCGCCGTACGGATCTACAAGAAGTACGGCGACGCCTCCATCTCCGTGGTCAAGAACCAGCCGTACCGCCTGGCCGCCGACGTCTGGGGCATCGGCTTCCTCACCGCCGACCGCATCGCCCAGTCCGTCGGCATCCCGCACGACAGCCCCGACCGCGTCAAGGCCGGCCTCCAGTACGCCCTGTCGCAATCCACCGACCAGGGGAACTGCTTCCTGCCCGAGGAGCGCCTCATCGCCGACGCGGTCAAGCTCCTCCAGGTCGACACGGGCCTGGTCATCGACTGCCTGGCCGAGCTCGCGGGCGAGGAGGAGGGCGTGGTGCGCGAGTCCGTGCCGGGCCCCGACGGCCCGGACGTCACAGCCGTCTATCTGGTGCCCTTCCACCGCGCCGAACTGTCCCTGTCCGCCCAGCTGTTGCGCCTCCTGCGCGCCGACGACGACCGGATGCCCGGCTTCCAGGACGTGGCCTGGGACAAGGCGCTCGGCTGGCTGGCGGGGCGCACCGGAGCCGAGCTCGCGCCCGAGCAGGAGGCGGCCGTCCGGCTCGCGCTGACCCGCAAGGTCGCCGTCCTCACCGGCGGGCCCGGCTGCGGCAAGTCCTTCACCGTGCGCTCCATCGTGGAGCTGGCCCGCGCCAAGAAGGCCAAGGTGCTGCTCGCCGCGCCCACGGGCCGCGCCGCCAAGCGCCTGGCCGAGCTCACCGGCGCCGAGGCCTCCACGGTCCACCGCCTGCTCGAACTGAAGCCGGGCGGCGACGCCGCGTACGACCGGGACCGGCCCCTGGACGCCGACCTGGTGGTGGTGGACGAGGCCTCCATGCTGGACCTGCTCCTCGCCAACAAGCTGGTGAAGGCCGTCCCGCCCGGCGCGCACCTGCTGTTCGTCGGCGACGTCGACCAGCTGCCGAGCGTCGGCGCGGGCGAGGTCCTGCGGGACCTCCTGAGCGACGGCAGCCCGATCCCCGTCGTGCGCCTGACCCGCATCTTCCGGCAGGCCCAGGAGTCGGGCGTGGTCACCAACGCCCACCGGATCAACTCCGGGCAGCCGCCCCTGACCCAGGGCCTCGCGGACTTCTTCCTCTTCGTGGAGGAGGACACGGAGGAGGCCGGGCGCCTCACCGTCGACGTCGCGGCCCGCCGCGTCCCGGCGAAGTTCGGGCTGGACCCGCGCAGGGACGTCCAGGTCCTGGCCCCGATGCACCGCGGCCCCGCGGGCGCCGGCACGCTGAACGGCCTGCTCCAGCAGGCCATCACCCCCGGCCGCCCCGGCCTGGCCGAGAAGCGCTTCGGCGGCCGTGTCTTCCGCGTGGGGGACAAGGTCACCCAGATCAGGAACAACTACGAAAAGGGGAGCAACGGCGTCTTCAACGGCACGGTGGGCGTCGTCACCGCCCTGGACCAGGACGAGCAGCACCTGACGGTCCTGACCGACGAGGACGAGGAGATCTCCTACGACTTCGACGAACTCGACGAGCTCGCCCACGCGTACGCGGTGACGATCCACCGCTCCCAGGGCAGCGAGTATCCGGCGGTGGTGATCCCTGTCACCACCGGCGCCTGGATGATGCTTCAGCGGAATCTGCTCTATACGGCCGTGACACGCGCCAAGAAGCTGGTCGTACTCGTCGGTTCGCGCAAGGCTCTGGGGCAGGCCGTACGCACGGTCTCCGCGGGCAGGCGCTGCACGGCCCTGGACCACCGGCTCGCGGGCCGCCACACGGCTTGACGTCAACGCCCCCACGCGGTTGATCGATCATTTGAGTCGTAAAGGTCACACACCACTTTCGGAACGGGGACGAAGGGGGCAGGATGACCAGGTTGGCGGCACTGAGTGCCGCTAGTAGGCCCAATGGTCGACCCCGAGTGCACTCTCCAGGGCCAAATGGGGGATGGTAGAGACAGTCAGGGCACCTCGAAGAAGAGGCACAACGTCGGTGAGGGATGACGTGAGCGAGAACGCTAACAAGGCTGTAGTACTGCGGTACGGCGATGGCGAGTACACCTACCCGGTGATCGAGTCCACCGTCGGCGACAAGGGCTTCGACATCGGCAAGCTCCGCGCCCAGACCGGTCTGGTGACCCTGGACAGCGGCTACGGCAACACCGCCGCCTATAAGTCCGCCATCACCTACCTCGACGGCGAGCAGGGCATCCTGCGCTACCGCGGCTACCCGATCGAGCAGCTGGCCGAGCGCTCCACCTTCCTCGAGGTGGCGTACCTGCTGATCAACGGCGAGCTGCCGAAGGTCGACGAGCTGGCCACGTTCAAGAACGAGATCACCCAGCACACGCTGCTGCACGAGGACGTCAAGCGCTTCTTCGACGGCTTCCCACGCGACGCCCACCCGATGGCGATGCTGTCCTCCGTGGTCAGCGCCCTGTCCACGTTCTACCAGGACAGCCACAACCCGTTCGACGAGAAGCAGCGTCACCTCTCCACGATCCGGCTGCTCGCCAAGCTGCCGACGATCGCGGCGTACGCGTACAAGAAGTCGATCGGCCACCCCTTCGTCTACCCGCGCAACGACCTCGGGTACGTCGAGAACTTCCTGCGCATGACCTTCTCGGTCCCCGCCCAGGAGTACGAGCTCGACCCGGTCGTCGTCTCGGCCCTCGACAAGCTGCTCATCCTGCACGCGGACCACGAGCAGAACTGTTCGACGTCGACGGTCCGCCTGGTCGGCTCGTCGCAGGCGAACATGTTCGCCTCCATCTCCGCGGGCATCTCCGCGCTGTGGGGCCCGCTGCACGGCGGCGCCAACCAGTCCGTCCTGGAGATGCTGGAGGGCATCCAGGCCAACGGCGGCGACGTCGACTCCTTCATCAACAAGGTGAAGAACAAGGAGGACGGCGTCCGCCTGATGGGCTTCGGCCACCGGGTGTACAAGTCCTTCGACCCGCGCGCCAAGATCATCAAGGCGGCGGCGCACGATGTCCTCTCGGCCCTCGGCAAGTCCGACGAGCTGCTCGACATCGCGCTCAAGCTGGAGGAGCACGCGCTCTCCGACGACTACTTCGTCTCGCGCAACCTCTACCCGAACGTGGACTTCTACACCGGTCTGATCTACCGGGCCATGGGCTTCCCGACCGAGATGTTCACGGTCCTGTTCGCGCTCGGCCGCCTTCCGGGCTGGATCGCGCAGTGGCACGAGATGATCAAGGAGCCCGGGTCGCGCATCGGGCGTCCCCGCCAGATCTACACCGGCGAGGTCATCCGCGACTTCGTCCCGGTGGAGTCCCGGTAGCACCGGCTGCTCCGCCCCACCCACAGCCCGCCGCCCCGTTCGCGGCGGGCTGTCGCATGTCCCGCTGTCGCGGCGATTTCTCCCACCGGGCCACCCGTTCCACCCCGGCGACCTTGCCGGGCCCCGACCTGGCGGCTCGCACGCCGCCGCGCCGGCGCGATGCTTCGAGCCGGGCCGGGAGCCGGGAGGGCGAGACCGATGGAGCCCGTCCGGCGATTGAGGACAAGCGCGCCAGCGCGGGCTTCTGAACCGGTTCAGGACGCCCACGTCAGGGAAAAGCGCCCCGCCGTCGATCCCCCCACGGGTCGACGGTCGGGGCGCTTTCCTTTGCCCCGGTGCGGATTCCCCCCACGGGATCCGGCCGGGAGTCTGAGGTGCTGCCCGAGTCTGGGTGCGGTACTGCGATCTGCCGGGACGCGTACGGATTCGGGAGGGCCGCTCAAAGCTCCCCGGTGCACGTGCCCCGGCCAACGCTCCCCTAGCTCTCAAGGAGCTGGGGGTACCCCCTTCGGCGACATCCCCCAAGATGTCCCCGAACACCGGAGGGATCCCCCAAGATCCCTCTGGTGTCGCCCTCTTAGACTCACGAGCCCCCTCGATGGTTACGTTCGGATCGTTGTGATCTGCGTCTCTTGCATATGTCCTGTGTGCACACAAGAGGACCCATATGTGGATTCCCCTGCCCACGTGAGGGTCCCGCGAAGACAGTGTGAAGGATCGCGAGTCTATGTGAAAGACCGCAAGCGGAGGCTGTTCGTCACTACGAAGACCGACGAGCAGGCCATGGCCGCTCCGGCGATCATCGGATTGAGCAGTCCGGCGGCGGCGAGCGGCAGCGCGGCGACGTTGTAGCCGAAGGCCCAGAAGAGGTTGGACTTGATGGTGGCGAGGGTCCTGCGGGACAGCCGGATGGCGTCCGCCGCGGCCCTCAAGTCGCCGCGTACGAGAGTGAGATCACTCGCCTCGATCGCGGCGTCCGTGCCGGTGCCCATGGCCAGGCCCAGGTCCGCCGTGGCGAGCGCGGCGGCGTCGTTGACGCCGTCGCCGACCATGGCGACGACCCGCCCCTCGGCGCGCAGCCGCCGCACCACGTCCGCCTTGTCCTCGGGCGGCACGTCCGCGTACACGGTCCCGATGTCCACGGCCCGCGCGACCGAGTCCGCCACGGCCTGGTGGTCGCCGGTCAACAGGACCGGGGTGAGCCCGAGTTGCCGCAGCTCGCGCACCGCTTCGGCGCTGGTGTCCTTGACGGTGTCGGCGACCGCGAGCAGCCCGCGCGCGACGCCGTCCCAGGCGACGAGCACGACGGTGCGGCCCGCCGCCTCGGCCCGCGCCCGGGCGTCGGCCAGCGCGTCCAGGCCGGTGACCCCGGCCCCGGTGAGCAGCCGCGCGCTGCCGGCGAGGACCGCGTGCCCGTCCACGGTGCCGCGCACCCCGGCCCCGGGCACGTTCTCGAACCGCTCGGGCACCGGCAGGTCCGCCACGTCGAGCCCCGACCGCCGCGCCGCGCCCGCCGCCAGGGCCCGGGCCACGGGGTGCTCGGAGGCGTGCTCCAGGGCGCCCGCGAGCCGCAGCAGCTCCTTCTCGCCGGTGCCCTCGGCCGCGTACACCTCCTGGAGGGTCATCCTGCCGGTGGTGACGGTGCCGGTCTTGTCCAGGACGATCGTGTCGACGCGGCGGGTGGACTCCAGGACCTCGGGGCCCTTGATGAGGATGCCGAGCTGGGCGCCGCGCCCGGTGCCGACCATGAGAGCGGTCGGCGTGGCGAGCCCGAGGGCGCACGGGCAGGCGATGATCAGCACGGCCACGGCGGCGGTGAACGCCGCGGACGCGCCGACGCCGTTGCCGAGCCAGAAGCCCAGCGTGGCCACCGCGAGGGCGAGGACGACGGGCACGAAGACCCCGGAGATGCGGTCGGCCAGGCGCTGCGCGGCGGCCTTGCCGTTCTGCGCGTCCTCGACGAGCTTGGCCATCCGGGACAGCTGGGTGTCCGCGCCGACGCGGGTCGCTTCGACGACGAGCCGCCCGCCGACGTTCACGGTGGCCCCGGTCACCGTGTCCCCGGTGGTGACGTCCACGGGCACGGACTCGCCGGTGAGCATGGAGGCGTCCACGGCGGAATCACCCTCGACGACCGTGCCGTCGGTGGCGATCTTCTCGCCGGGCCGCACCAGGAACCGGTCCCCGACCTTCAACTCGCTGACCAGAACGTTCTTTTCAGTCCCGTCACGAAGAACGGTGACGTCCTTGGCGCCCAACTCCATCAGCGCGCGCAGCGCCGCGCCCGCCTTCCGCTTGGAGCGCGCCTCCAGATAGCGGCCGAGCAGGATGAACGTGACGACGCCCGCGGCGACTTCGAGGTAGATCGCCGACGATCCGTCGGTACGTGTCACCGTCAGGTCGAAGCCGTGCCGCATGCCGGGCTCCCCGGCCGTGCCGACGAACAGCGCCCACAGCGACCAGCCGAAGGCGGCGAGCGTACCGAGGGACACGAGCGTGTCCATGGTGGCGGCGCCGTGCCGGGCGTTCAGGAGCGCGGCCCGGTGGAAGGGCAGCCCGCCCCACACCACGACCGGCGCCGCGAGCGTGAGGGAGAGCCACTGCCAGTACGTGAACTGGAGCGCGGGGACCATCGCGAGCACGACCACCGGCAGCGCGAGGGCGGCGGAGACCAGCAGCCGCCGCAGCAGCCGGTCGGCCTCCGTGAGGTCGGCGGTGGTGGGGCGCCCGGCGGGGTCCACCGGCGCGTCCGGGCCCCGGGGCGCCGGCGGGACGAGCTCGCGCGCCGAGTAGCCGAGCTTCTCGACGGTGGCGAGGAGGTCGGCGACCTCGACCCCGTCGGCGTAGCTGACCTTGGCCTTCTCCGTGGCGAGGTTGACCGACGCGGTCACGCCCTCCATGCGGTTCAGCTTCTTCTCGATGCGTGCCGAGCAGGAGGCGCAGGTCATGCCGCCGACGGCGAGTTCGACCTCGGAGGTGTTCATGACGGCTCTTTCGCGGCGTGGGGGTGTGCGGTGCGGAAAGGGCTCAGGGCCCCGCGCCGTGGTGGCGCGGGGCCCGGGGCCGGGGGGGAGGGAGGTCAGGCGGTCGCGCCGGTCAGCTCGTAACCGGCCTCGTCGACCGCGGCGCGGACGGCCTCCTCGTCGAGGGGGGCCGCGGAGACCACGGTCACCTTGCCGGTGGCGGCGACCGCCTGGACCGAGCTGACGCCCGTGAGCTCGGAGATCTCCCCGGTGACCGCGGACTCGCAGTGGCCGCAGGTCATCCCCTTCACGTCGTACACGGTGGTGACGGCGCCGGGCTGCGAGGTCTGGGCGTTGGCGGTCATGTCGTTCTCCTCAGTGAAACGTGTGTGACGTGCGGGTTGTCGGAACGTCGACGTCGCGAGGGGCTCCGATGGCTCCAGGGAACCTCCCGACGTGCTTCACACTATACCCCTAGGGGGTATTTTCCAAGAGGGGCTGGGGTGACGGGGCGGGACGGGGGTCATTCGCCCTTGCGCGCGCGGTTGCCGGGCCGCGACGCGACCCAGGCACGGATGGTGTCGGCGTACCAGAAGGGCTTGCCGCCCTCCACGTGGTCGGGCTCCGGCAGCAGACCGTGCTTGCGGTAGGAGCGCACGGTGTCCGGCTGGACGCAGATGTGCGCGGCGATGTCTTTGTACGACCAGAGCCTGCGGTCGGTCATCAGTGGCTCCTCCCTGTGCGCACCCAGGGCGACCGGAACGGCCGACGGGGGAGCTGGGCGCGGCACTGGTGTCACTCAGCCTGTGCCCCGTGAACGACGGAGAGTGACTGTGGGGGAGTGCTTGTCGACTGGCTGTGACGGGAAACCCGCGTACGTGTCACATGTGTGACGGGAGTGCAGTGTTTGTCACCGACGTGACGCGCTTGACTGGCGCGAGCGCCCGGCGTGTTGGGGGCGCGTTCGCCCGTCGAGGGGGTAAGGGGACGGGCGTCGCCGAAGGGTGTCCGGACACGCCTGAGGGGAGGCCGCGCGGTCGCGGCCTCCCCTCAGGCGTCAGGAGCGCGGGGGCCTCACGCCCCGCAGGAGCGCAGGAAGGCGCGGGTGCGGCGGGCGATGGGCAGCGGCTTGTCCGGCGCGCACGGGTACATGTCCTGCTCGACGATGGCGAACAGGTCGACGCCCAGCTTCTCGGCCGCCGCGAGGACCGGTTCGAGCGCGGGCACCCCGGCGGGCGGCTCGCACATCACGCCGCGTGCGACGGCGGGCCCGAACGGCACGTCCTGCGCCCGCACTTCGGCCAGGACCGCCGGGTCCACCTGCTTGAGGTGGAGGTACCCGACGCGCTCGCCGTACGTCTCGATGAGCTTGACGCTGTCGCCGCCGCAGTACGCGTAGTGGCCGGTGTCCAGGCACAGCGAGACGAGGGCGGGGTCCGTGGCGTCGAGGAAACGGGCGACGTTCTCCTCGGTGTCGATGTGGGTGTCCGCGTGCGGGTGGACGACGATGTCCAGGCCGTAGCGCTCGCGCACCTCGTGGCCGAGCCGCTCGGTCTGCGACGCCAGCTGACGCCACTGCTCCGGCGTCAGGGTCGCGTCCTCCAGGACCTCGCCGGTCTTGTCGTCGCGCCAGAAGGACGGGATGACGACGAGGTGCCGCGCGCCCGTCGCCTGCGTGAGGCCGGCGATGGCGGACACGTGCTCCCACGTCTTGTCCCACACGTCCGGGCCGTGGTGCAGGCCGGTGAACACGGTGCCCGCCGAGACCTTCAGGCCCCGGCGCCGCGTCTCGTCGGCGAGCCGGGACGGGTCGGTCGGCAGATAGCCGTACGGGCCCAGCTCGATCCACTCGTACCCCGACGCGGCGACCTCGTCGAGGAAGCGGTCCCACGGCACCTGCTGGGGGTCGTCGGGGAACCACACGCCCCAGGAGTCGGGGGCCGAACCGATCCGGATGCGGGTCAACCGGGAACCACGCGACAACTCTGTCTGCTGCGCCATGGCCGCAAGCCTCGCCGCCCGCCGAGAACAGTGTCAAGGAGTAGTCCGAATGTAAGGACAAAATGTTGACAGGGTTCCTGGGACGGGATTAGACCTGAGGGAAGCCACCACGAAGGGATGTGCAGGGTGACCGATCCGCACCCGGATCCGCACGCCGACGCCGGCGCCGATCCGTACGACGTCATCACGATGGGCCGGATCGGCGTCGACCTGTACCCCCTCCAGACCGGGGTGCCGTTGTCGCAGGTCACGACGTTCGGGAAGTTCCTCGGCGGCTCGGCGTCGAACGTGGCGGTCGCGGCGGCCCGGCTCGGGCGGCGCGTCGGCGTCGTCACGCGGACGGGACAGGACCCGTTCGGCGAGTATCTGCGCGGCCAGCTGCGCGCGTTCGGGGTCGACGAGCGGTGGGTCACCGAGGTGCCGGACCTGCCGACGCCGGTCACCTTCTGCGAGGTGTTCCCGCCCGACGACTTCCCGCTGTACTTCTACCGCCTTCCCAAGGCCCCCGACCTGGAGATCCGCGCGGACGAGCTCGACCTCGGCGCGATCGCCGCGGCGCGGATCTTCTGGGTCACCGGCACCGGCCTCAGCGAGGAGCCGAGCCGGGCGGCGACCCTGGCCGCGCTCGCCGCCCGCACCGGCGGTACCACCGTCTTCGACCTCGACTGGCGGCCCATGTTCTGGAGCGACCCCGAGGCGGCGCGCCCCCACTACGCCGCCGCGCTGCGGCACGCGACCGTCGCCGTCGGCAACGTGGACGAGGTGGAGATCGCCACCGGCGTGCGCGAGCCGCGCGCCGCCGCCGAGGCCCTGCTCGCGGCGGGGGTCGAGCTGGCCGTGGTCAAACAGGGGCCGAAGGGCGTGCTCGCGATGGACCGGGCGGGGGCGGTGGCTCAGGTGCCGCCGCTGCCGGTGTCGGTGGTGAACGGGCTCGGGGCGGGCGACGCGTTCGGCGGGGCGCTGTGCCACGGCCTGCTCGCCGGGTGGGAGCTCTCGCGGGTGATCCGGTACGCCAACGCGGCCGGGGCCATTGTCGCTTCGCGCCTTGAGTGCTCCTCCGCGATGCCGTACGAGGCCGAGGTCGAGGCCGCCCTGGAAGCGGGGGCTGTGCTGTGAGCCGCTCCGGTGCCTCCGGCACTTCCGTCGACGTCTCCGCGCTCGTGCGGACCCGGGCCCACCACCCCGAAGCCATCGCCGAAGCCGCCGCGCGGCGGCTTCGGCGGCCGCTGGTCGGGGCCTCCGGACGGCTGATGATCATCGCGGCGGACCACCCGGCGCGGGGCGCGCTCGGCGTGGGCAAGGACCCGCTGGCCATGGCCGACCGGGCCGATCTCCTGGAGCGGCTCTGCCTGGCGCTGTCGCGGCCCGGCGTCGACGGCGTGCTCGCGACCGCCGACATCCTCGACGACCTGCTGCTGCTCGGCGCGCTCGACGGCAAGGTCGTGATGGGCTCCATGAACCGGGGCGGGCTCGCGGGCGCCGCCTTCGAGCTGGACGACCGGTTCACCGGCCACCGCGCCGAGGACCTGGAGCGGCTCGGCTTCGACGCGGGCAAGCTGCTGCTGCGCGTGGACTACGAGGACCCCGGGTCGCTCGCCACGCTGTACTCCACCGCGCGCGCGGTCGACGCGATGGCGGAGCGTCAGCTTCCGGTGTTCGTCGAGCCGTTCCTGTGCCGCAGGTCGCCCGGCGGTCTGCGCAACGACCTGAGCGCCGAAGCGGTCACCCGGTCCATCGCCATCGCGTCGGGCCTCGGCGGCACCTCCGCGTACACCTGGCTGAAGGTCCCCGTGACCGAGAACCCGGACGACATGGCGCGCGTCATGGAGACCTCGACGCTGCCCGCCGTGCTGCTCGGGGGAGACATCGGCGGGGACACGGACACCGCGTTCGAGAAGTGGCGCGGCGCGCTCCAGTTGCCCACCGTGTACGGCCTGGTGGCCGGGCGGACGCTGCTGTACCCGCCGGACGGGGACGTGGCGGGCGCGGTCGACACCGCCGTCGGGCTGCTGTAGCCGTGACGTACGCACCCGACAGGAGATCCGCATGACGTACGTACCGAAGGGCAGCGCGGCCGAGGGCCCGTACGCCCTCGCCGTCGATCCCGCGCGCGCGGGCTGGACCTACTCCAGTCTGCGCGTGGTCGAACTGCCGCCCGGCGGGTTGCACTCCTTCGCCACCGGGGAGAGTGAATGGATCGTGCTCCCGCTGACCGGCGGCTGTACGGTGCACGCGGAGGGCGAGATCATCGAACTCCTGGGCCGGGAGAGCGTGTTCAGCGGAGCGAGTGACTTCGCTTACGTTCCCCGCGATACCCACATCCAGATCGCCTCCGGCGTGGGAGGCCGCTTCGCCCTGGCAGGAGCGAAGTGCGAGCGCCGACTCCCCGCCCGCTACGGCCCCGCGCCGGAGGTCCCCGTCGAGCACCGCGGCAGCGGCACCTGCGCCCGCCAGGTGCGCAACTTCGCCGCCGCGGACGCGTTCGCGTGCGACCGGCTGATCGCCGTGGAGGTCATCACGCCCGGCGGCAACTGGTCCTCGTACCCGCCGCACAAGCACGACGAGCACCGTCCCGGCGTCGAGGCCGAGCTTGAGGAGATCTACTACTTCGAGATCGAGGGCGACTCCGGCTTCGGCTACCAGCGGGTCTTCCCCTCCCGCGAGGGCGGCACCGACGTGCTCGCCGAGGTGCGCTCGGGCGACGCGGTCCTCGTGCCCGACGGCTGGCACGGCCCGTCCATCGCCCAGCCGGGCCACGCCATGTACTACCTGAACGTCATGGCGGGCCCCGGCGACGAACGGGAATGGAAGATCTGCTTCCACCCTGACCACACGGAGGGATACCGATGAGCGGCACGGTCCGGCTCACCACCGCCCAGGCCCTGGTGCGCTTCCTGGCCCGGCAGTTCACCGAGCGGGACGGCGTCCACCAGCGCCTCATCGGCGCGACCTGGGGCATCTTCGGCCACGGCAACGTCGCCGGGCTCGGCCAGGCCCTGGTGGAGCACGGCGACGAGATGCCCTTCCACCAGGGGCGCAACGAGCAGGCCATGGTGCACGCGGCCGTCGGCCACGCCCGGCAGTCGGGGCGCCTGACGACCCACGCCGTCACCACCTCCATCGGCCCCGGCGCCACCAACCTCGTCACGGGCGCCGCCCTCGCGACCATCAACCACCTGCCCGTCCTGCTGCTGCCCGGCGACGTCTTCGCGAGCCGCCCGGCCGACCCGGTGCTCCAGCAGCTCGAAGTGCCGTACGCGGGCGACGTGTCCGTGAACGACTGTCTGCGCCCGGTGTCGGCGTACTTCGACCGCGTCACCCGGCCCGAGGCGCTGATCCCCGCCGCGCTCCAGGCGATGCGGGTGCTCACCGACCCGGTCGCCACCGGCGCGGTGACGCTCGCGCTGCCGCAGGACGTGCAGGCGGAGGCCTTCGACTGGCCGGCGGAGTTCTTCGCCGAGCGCGTCTGGCCGGTGCGCCGCCAGGCCCCCGACCCCGCGGAGGTGGAGGCCGCGGCGCGGGCCGTGCGCGCCGCCGCGCGGCCCCTGGTCGTCGCGGGCGGGGGAGTGCACCACAGCGGCGCCGAGGACGCCCTGCGCGCCTTCGCCGACGCCACCGGCATCCCGGTGGCGTCCACGCAGGCGGGCAAGGGCTCCCTGCGCCACGACCACCCGGCGGACGTCGGCGGCATCGGCCACACCGGCACCGCCACCGCCGACGGACTCGCCCGCGGCGCCGACCTGGTGATCGGCGTCGGCACCCGCTACACGGACTTCACCACCGCGTCCGGCACGCTCTTCGCCGCGGACGGCGTGCGCTTCGTGAACCTCAACGTGGCGCCGTTCGACGCCCACAAGATGGCGGGCGCGACCGTCGTCGCCGACGCCCGCACGGCCCTGGAGGCGCTGACCCGGGCGCTCGAAGGCCACCGCGTCGACCCGGCGTACGTGTCCGCGTACACGGACGGCAAGGAGCGCTGGGAGCGGCGCGTCGACGCCGCGTACGCGGCCGACGAGGACGCCGCGCGCCCCACCCAGACACAGGTCCTCGGCCTGCTCGACGCGCTCGTCACCGACGAGGACGTCGTCATCAACGCGGCGGGCTCGCTCCCCGGCGACCTGCACAAGCTGTGGCGGGCCCGCTCGCCGCGCCAGTACCACGTCGAGTACGGCTACTCCTGCATGGGATACGAGATCCCGGCGGCGATCGGCGTGTCCCTGGCCGCGCCCGAGCGGCCCGTGTGGGCGCTGGTCGGCGACGGCACGTACCTGATGATGCCCACCGAGATCGTCACGGCGGTGCAGGAGGACATCCCCATCAAGGTCGTCATCCTGCAGAACCACGGCTACGCCTCCATCGGGGGCCTGTCGGAGTCCGTCGGCGGCGAGCGCTTCGGCACCGACTACCGCTACCGGGCGCCCGACGGCACGTACACGGGCGGCCCGCTGCCCGTGGACCTCGCCGCCAACGCGGCCTCGCTGGGGCTGCCCGTGACGCGGGCGAGGACCGTGGCCGAGCTGCGCGCGGCCCTGCGCGAAGCACGCGAAGCGGACGGTCCCACATGTGTCTACGTGGAGACGGAAACGGCAGACACAGTGTCGGGCCCGCCCCCGGCGCAGGCGTGGTGGGATGTGCCCGTGGCCGAGACCGCGACCCGCCCGTCGGCGGTCAAGGCCCGCGAGGAGTACGACCGGCACGTGTCCGACCGGCGCCGCCATCTGTGAAGGAGTTCCCGGCATGACCAGCATGACGAAGACCGTCGACCACTGGATCGGTGGCAAGAGCGTCGAGGGGACCTCCGGCACGTACGGCCCGGTCACGGATCCGGCGACCGGCGCCGTGACCACCCGGGTGGCCTTCGCGAGCGTGGACGAGGTGGACGCGGCGGTGGCCGCCGCCAAGGCCGCGTACGCGACCTGGGGCCAGTCCTCGCTGGCGCAGCGCACGTCCGTCCTCTTCAAGTTCCGGGCGCTGCTCGACGCGCACCGCGACGAGATCGCCGAGCTGATCACCGCCGAGCACGGCAAGGTCCACTCGGACGCGCTCGGCGAGGTCGCGCGCGGCCTGGAGGTCGTCGACCTGGCGTGCGGCATCAACGTGCAGCTCAAGGGCGAGCTGTCCACGCAGGTCGCCAGCCGTGTGGACGTCTCCTCGATCCGCCAGCCGCTGGGCGTCGTCGCGGGCATCACGCCCTTCAACTTCCCGGCGATGGTGCCGATGTGGATGTTCCCGCTCGCCATTGCGTGCGGCAACACCTTCGTCCTGAAGCCCAGCGAGAAGGACCCGTCGGCCGCGATGCGGGTGGCGGAGCTGCTCGCCGAGGCGGGCCTGCCGGACGGCGTGTTCAACGTGGTGCACGGCGACAAGGTGGCCGTGGACCGGCTCCTGGAGCACCAGGACGTGGCCGCGGTGTCCTTCGTGGGCTCGACCCCGATCGCCCGCTACATCCACACCACGGCCTCCGCGAACGGCAAGCGCGTCCAGGCCCTCGGCGGCGCCAAGAACCACATGCTGGTCCTTCCGGACGCCGACCTGGACGCGGCGGCCGACGCCGCCGTCTCGGCCGCGTACGGCTCCGCGGGCGAGCGCTGCATGGCCATCTCGGCCGTCGTCGCGGTCGGTTCGGTCGGCGACGAGCTCGTCGCGAAGATCAAGGAGCGCGCCGAGAAGATCAAGATCGGGCCCGGCAGCGACCCGGCCTCCGAGATGGGCCCGCTCATCACGGCCGCGCACCGCGACAAGGTGGCCTCGTACGTGACGGGCGCCGCCGCGCAGGGCTGCGAGGTCGTCCTGGACGGCACCGGCTTCACCGTGGCGGGCCACGAGGACGGCCACTGGATCGGTCTGTCCCTGCTCGACCGGGTGCCCGTCACGGCGGACGCGTACAAGGACGAGATCTTCGGCCCCGTCCTGTGCGTGCTGCGCGTCGACACCTACGAGGAGGGCCTGGCGCTCATCAACGCCTCGCCGTTCGGCAACGGCACGGCGATCTTCACCCGGGACGGCGGCGCCGCGCGCCGCTTCCAGCTGGAGGTCGAGGCGGGCATGGTCGGCGTGAACGTGCCGATCCCGGTGCCCGTGGGCTACCACTCCTTCGGTGGCTGGAAGGACTCCCTCTTCGGCGACCACCACATCTACGGCAACGACGGCACGCACTTCTACACCCGCGGCAAGGTCGTCACCACCCGCTGGCCGGACCCCTCGGACGCCCCGGCGGGCGTGGACCTGGGGTTCCCGCGCAATCACTGACAGCTCCACCCCACCGAACGAAGCCGTCCGCCCTGCGGACGGCTTCGTTCCTTTTTTCGCCGATCAGCTGCGGTTCCCGTACGGAGGGGATGAATGGGGCGAGAAAGGTTCATGCGTAATTCGACCTTGCTATCAAAGGTCGCCAAGGCGAACGTCTGGCTAATTGCCACCTATAGTCGCCAACATCTGCGATTCATTGGTCAGTTGAAGATCGTCAGGGCTGCGGATTCCGTAGGTAACCGGCCATTGACGTTTTCCTGACGCGGGGATTCCATGACGCTCTGCCGCCCCCCTTTGGTACGAGCCGATCGGAATCGCCGCATGACCGAAACGCTGCACACGCCGCCGCAGTCCGCGGCCGCCCCCGCGGCGGCGGGAGCCCCCGGGACCCCGGCTGCTCCCCGCAAGCTGAAGCGGTCCATCGGCGTCGGCGGCGGCACCCTGCTCACGCTGTCCTGCGTGACGCCCGCGTCCACGCTGTTCGTGGTCGTGCCCGACCTGTTCTCCACGCTCGGCACCGCCACCACCCTCACCATCGCGATCGGCGCGCTGCTCTGCGTGGGCGTCGCCTTCTGCTACTCCGAGCTCGGCACGCTGATCCCCAGCGCGGGCGGCGAGTACGCGATGGTCTCCACGATGGCCGGACGGCTCGCGGGCTGGCTCGTGTTCGTGCTCTCGCTGCTCGTCGTGATGATCGTGCCGCCCGTGATCGCCATGGGCACGGCCGACTACCTCGCGCCCCTGGTCAGGATCGAACCCGCCTACGCGGGCGCGGGCGTGATGCTCCTCGCCACCCTCGCGGGCCTGCTCGACCTGCGGGCCAACGCCTGGATCACCGGGATCTTCCTGGTCCTCGAAGTGGTCGCGGCCGCCGTCGTGGCCGTCCTCGGCTTCGCCCACGCCGAGCGCGGCGCGGGCAGCCTCGTCGACCTCAGCGTGGCGAGCGGCTCCGGAGACGGCACCAAGACCGTCACCGCGATGCTGATCGTCTCCGGGCTCGCCATCGCGCTCTTCGTCACCCAGGGCTTCTCCACGGCCGTCTACCTCTCCGAGGAGATGGAGAACCCGCGCCGCAACGTGGCCCGCACCGTGCTGCTCACCCTCGGCATCTCGGCGGTCGTCCTGCTCGTGCCCGTCGCCGCGATCACCCTGGGGGCGCCGGACCTGGCCGCCCTCACCGGCGGCGACATCGGCGCGATGGTCACCGCCTGGTCCAGCTCCGGCGTCGGCACCTTCATCAGCCTCTGCGTGGCCCTCGCCATCATCAACGCCGGCATCGTCATGGTCATCCAGAACTCCCGCGTCCTGTTCGCCTCCGCGCGCGACAAGGCCTGGCCCGAGCCCGTCAACGCGGTCCTGTCCCGGCTCGGCGGCCGCTTCGGCTCCCCGTGGGTCGCCACCCTCCTGGTCGGCGTCCCCGGCGCCGCGCTCTGCTTCGTGAACCTCGACACCCTGTACGGCGTCACCGGCGTGTCCGTGACCGGCATGTACCTGCTCGTCGCGGTGGCCGCGCTGCTCGCCCGCCGGGGCAGCCACGGGGCCGCTCCCGCGTGGCGGATGCCGCTGTGGCCCGGGATCCCGGTGGTGCTCATCGCGGTCCTCGCGTACGTCCTCAGCCAGCAGGAGGCGCGGTACCTCCTGTGGACCGGCGGCATCGTGGCCGTCGCGACGGTGTACTGGGCCTGCTACCTGCGGCCGCGGACGGCCACGCGCTGGCTGGTGACGGTGCCGGAGTAGTGGCCGGCCTTTCAGCCTCTCCGGCGTTTGAGGAGCGGGGGTCTGGGGGCGGAGCCCCCAGGAAGCGGGAAGGGGCGGGTCTGGGGCGCACCGCGAGGGCTACGGGCCTGCCAACAGGTCCCGGTCCTTGAAGCCGCTGGACGTGGAGACGCACACCACGGGCCCCTCCACGGCCCCGGCCCCGGAGCGGCCGAGCTGGCGCAGGCCCGCGAGGCCCGCCGCCGCGGACACCTCCGCCCACACCCCGCCCCGCGCCAGCTCCGCCCGCGCGGCCACCAGCTCCTCGTCGGTCACGAGCAGCGCCGCGCCCCCGCTCCCGCGCAGCGCGAGCACGCCCCGGTAGCCGCCCACCGGGCAGTCGATGGCGTACGCGGCGGTCTCCCCGACGGGGACGTGCGCGGCGGGCGCCCCGTCGCGCACGGCGGCCGCGAGGGGCCCGCCCGCGGCGGGCTCGCAGGAGTACAGGCGCGGCACCCGCTCCCCGTACCCGAGCCGCACCAGCTCGGCGAACCCCTTCCAGACGCCGAACAGCATCTCCCCGTACCCGGTCGGCACGAACACCGCGCGCGGGAGGGTGCCGAGTTCGTCGTGGATCTCGTAGGCGATCGTCTTGTAGCCCTCAGGCCCGAACCCGTGCCCGGTGTGCGCGGCGGACGTGAGGTTGCTGACGGGGTGGTAGCCGGTCCGCTCGACGACGCGGCGCAGCAGCGGCCACCGCTCGTCGGTGGGCACGTGCAGCACGGTGGCGCCGTACGCGCGCAGGAACGCGTCGACGGCGGGCGGCACGTCCGGCGAGGTGAGGACCGTGCACGGAAGACCGGCCCGGGCGGCGTACGCGGCCGCCGACGCGCCGTGGTTGCCGGAGGAGGCGACGACGACACCGGGGGCGCCGACGCCGACGGCCGCGCTCACCGTGATCCGGTTGAGCCGGTCCTTGTGGCTCCAGGTCGGATTGCGGGACTCGTCCTTGATCCACACGCCGTCCTCCAAGGGGAGCAGCGGAGTGCCGCCCTCGGCGAGGGAGGGGGCGCGCAGCGGCGGAAGGAGCGGCGCCCAGCGCTCGTGCCCGCGCGGCCTCGCGGCGGCCGCCCCGGGCGCGAAGAAGCCGTCGGGAACCTGGTCGTAGGCGTAGTCGACCTCTACGGGGTACGCGACGTCGGCGGTGCTCGTGACCGGACAGCCCGCCGTGAGCGGCGGCCAGAGCGGGAAGCGGACGGAAGGGTCACCCAGCGAACGCTGGCCGATGGCAAGGGATGTCATGGGTCAGCAGCGTAGGCACCCCTGACATGCGGCCGCGTACCACGGTGGACGTACGCGGGCCGGGGGCCGTACTCCCCGGGGAGACAGCGGGGTTCCGACCGGCGGCTGCATCGGTTGTCGGTGACCGCCCGTACCGTTGACGCATGGATCTACGACTGCCCCGGGCCGGAGCCTGGAAGGCGGCGCTGCGCGCGCCGCGGCGGACGGCCGCCGCGGCGGCGGTTGTGGTGCTCGCGGGCGCGGGCACGTGGACGGCGCTCGCGTCCGACGAGGCACCCGCGGTGCGCCGCACGGACCAGACGCTCGCCATGGGCCGGGGCCAGGGGCAGGAGGTGCGGATCGACACCTCGTACTTCACCGCGGGCGACCCCGGCGCCAAGCGCCCCGCGGTGCTCGTCGGGCACGGCTTCGGCGGCAGCAAGGACGACGTGCGCGAGCAGGCCGAGCGCCTGGCCCGCGACGGGTACGCGGTCCTGACGTGGTCCGCGCGCGGCTTCGGCAAGTCCACCGGACGCATCGGGCTCAACGACCCGAAGGGCGAGGTCGCCGACGTGTCGCGGCTCGTCGACTGGCTGGCCAAGCGCCCCGAGGTCCGCCTCGACAAGGACGGCGACCCGCGCGTGGGCGTCACGGGCGCCTCGTACGGGGGCGCGGTCTCGCTGCTCGCGGCCGGGCACGACGACCGGATCGACGCCGTCGCCCCGCTGATGACGTACTGGAACCTGGCGGACGCGCTGTTCCCGAAGGACGTCTTCAAGAAGCAGTGGGCCGGGATGTTCCTGAGCGCGGGCGGCGGCTGCGACAAGTTCGAGCCGAAGCTGTGCGCGATGTACGAGCGCGTGGCGGTCGCGGGCAAGCCCGACGCGCGGGCGCGCGAGCTGCTCGCGGGGCGCAGCCCGGCCGCCGTCGGGGACCGGGTCAAGGTGCCCGCCCTGATCGTGCAGGGCCAGCGGGACTCGCTGTTCCCGCTCGACCAGGCCGACGCGATGGCCAGGGCGATCCGCGGCAACCACGCGCCCGTGGCGGTCGACTGGACCGCGGGCGGCCACGACGGCGGCGACCAGGAGACCGACCGGGTCGCGGGCCGGGTCACGCGGTGGTTCGACCGCTATCTCAAGGACGACAAGGGCGCCGACACGGGCCCCGCCTTCCGCGTCACCCGCACCGGAGGCATCGATTCCACGGACGGCGCGGCGACGCTGCGCGGCGCGAGCGCCGACCGCTACCCGGGGCTGGGCGGCGGACTGCGCGAGGTCCCGCTCACCGGGCGCCCGCAGACCTTCGACAACCCCGCGGGCGCCGCGCCGCCCGCCGTCTCGGGGCTGCCGGGCCTCGGCGGCGCGGGCGGCGGGGGCGACGGCCTGAGCCGCCTGTCCTCGCTGGGCGTCGGCGTCTCCCTCGACTTCCCCGGGCAGTACGCCGCCTTCGAGTCGAAGCCGCTCACCGAGGACCTGCGGATCACCGGCGCCCCCGCCGTGCGGGTGCGGGTGAAGTCAGACAGCGCGGACACCGTGCTCTTCGGCAAGGTCTACGACGTGGGGCCCGGCGGCGGCCGCCAGCAGGTGCTGCCCGCGCAGCTCGTCGCCCCGGTGCGGATCGGCGGCGCCGTGGACGGCAGGACCCTCGACCTGCGGCTGCCCGCCGTCGACCACGAGCTGAAGAAGGGCCACCGGCTGCGCCTGGTGTTCGCCGCCACCGACCTGGGCTACGCCTCACCGGCCGAACCGGCCGCGTACACGGTGGCGTTGAAGAGCGGCCTGAAGGTCCCGACGGCCCCCGGCGTGGACACGGCCGCGGCCCCGCTGCCCGCCTGGGTGTGGTGGCTGCCGCCGGCCGGCGCCGCCGTGGCGGCCGCCCTGCTCCTGGTCGGCCGCAGACGCGTCACGGCGCCCGCCCCCGACCCCGGCCTCGCCGACGTGCCGCTCCAGATCACCGGCCTGAGCAAGCGGTACGCGAAGTCCACCGAGCGGTACGCGGTCCGCGAGCTGTCCTTCCGCGTCGAGAAGGGCCAGGTCCTCGGCCTCCTCGGGCCCAACGGCGCGGGCAAGACCACCACCCTGCGCATGCTCATGGGCCTCATCCGCCCGGACGCGGGCGAGATCCGCGTCTTCGGGCAGGCCATCAGGCCCGGCGCGCCCGTCCTGTCCCGGGTCGGCGCGTTCGTCGAGGGCGCCGGATTCCTGCCGCACCTGTCCGGCCGGGAGAACCTGGAGCTGTACTGGCGCGCCACCGGCCGCCCCGCGGGGGACGCGCACCTGGAGGAGGCCCTGGAGATCGCCGGGCTCGGCGACGCCCTCGCCCGCGCCGTGCGGACGTACTCCCAGGGCATGCGCCAGCGCCTGGCCATCGCCCAGGCCATGCTGGGCCTGCCGGACCTGCTGATCCTGGACGAGCCGACGAACGGCCTCGACCCGCCCCAGATCCGCGAGATGCGCGAGGTGATGATCCGGTACGCGGCGGGCGGCCGCACGGTCATCGTCTCCAGCCACCTCCTCGCCGAGGTCGAGCAGTCCTGCACGCACCTGGTCGTCATGGACCGGGGCCGCCTCGTGCAGGCGGGCCCGGTCGACGAGATCGTCGGCTCCGGGGACACGCTCCTGGTCGGGCTCGCGGCGGACATCCCCGACCCGCTCGTCGAGAAGGTGGCCTCGCTTCCGGGCGTGGCGTCGGCGGCCCGCACCGAAGGCGGGCTCCTGGTGCGGCTCGACGGCGGCCCGGCGGCCACGGGGGCGGCGCTCCTGCCCGAACTGGTCCGCCTGGAGGTGCCCGTGGAGGCGCTCGGCCCGCACCGGCGCCTGGAAGACGCGTTCTTGACCCTGATCGGAGGAGGTGCGGCGTGACGGCCCCACAGGACACCACGGCGGCCCCGGACGGGCCCCGGGCGGCGGCGACCGGGGGACCCCGGGAGACCGGCACGGCGGCGGCCGAGGGCCCCGGGGAGACCGGCTCCGCGGCGACTGAAGGGCTCCGGGACGGAGGTACGGCCACCGCGCCCGGCTACCGCCCGGGCCGCACGCTGCCGCTGCGCGTCGAGGCCGTCCGCCAGCTCAAGCGGCGGCGCACGCTCGTCATGGGCGGCGTCCTCGCCCTGCTGCCCCTCGTGCTGCTCCTCGCGTTCGCGATCGCCGGTTCGCCGGGCGGCCGCAACGACCGGGTGACGCTGATGGACACGGCCACGGCCTCGGGCGTGAACTTCGCGGCGACGTGCCTGTTCGTGTCGGCCGGGTTCCTGCTGGTCATCCCCGTCGCGCTGTTCTGCGGGGACACCGTGGCCTCCGAGGCGGGCTGGTCGAGCCTGCGCTATCTGCTGGCCGCGCCCGTGCCCCGGGCCCGGCTGCTGTGGTCCAAGCTGGCGGTGGGGCTCGGCCTGAGCGCCGCCGCGATCGCACTGCTCCCGGTGGTGGCGCTCGCCGTCGGCACGCTCGCGTACGGCTGGGGGCCGCTGGAGATCCCGACCGGCGGCGTCCTCGAACCCGGCACGGCCGCGCGGCGCCTCGCCGTCGTCGTCGCGTACGTCTTCGCGTCCCAGCTGGTCACCGCGGGCCTCGCGTTCTGGCTCTCCACGAAGACGGACGCGCCGCTCGGCGCGGTCGGCGGCGCGGTCGGCCTGACGATCGCGGGCAACGTCCTGGACGCGGTGACCGCGCTCGGCGGCTGGCGCGACTTCCTGCCCGCGCACTGGCAGTTCGCCTGGGCGGACGTCTTCCAGCCGACCCCGGAGTGGTCGGGCATGCTCCAGGGCACCGCCGTCTCGGTGACGTACGCGCTGGTGCTCTTCGCCCTCGCGTTCCGCGGGTTCGCGCACAAGGACGTGGTGTCCTAGGGCCTCCCCGACGGGTCGGCACGGCGTCGCGGACCCTTAGGGCAGGCCCCTAGGGCCTGCCCGCACCGCACAGCTCGCGTTCCGCCCGCACCGGATCGTTCGGGAAGCGGAACGCCGTGCGCTCCAGGGCGCCGCCGACGTTGCGCAGGAAGCGCCCCGCCGTGAGGGGCTCCCGGGTGGCCGCGCGGAGTTCGGCCAGCGGGCCGCAGGCCAGGGCGCGGCGGGCGGCGGCCACCCGCGCCGGGTCCATGCCGGGCGGCAGGTCGCCGGTGCCCCGGTCGGCGACGATCCACTCGTCGGGGAGCCGTTTGTCGTGGCCCACGCGCGCGTGGGCGATGCGCTCGGAGTGGGCGGCCAGCGGGTAGGCGAGCCCGATGGGGTCGAGCGCCGCGCCGTCGAGGGGGACGACGGTGCCGTTGAGCCCGAGCGTCGCGTAGGCGCCGGACACGGAGGGCGCCGCGCCCTCGACCCGGGTGCGGGCCAGGAACAGCGTGGGCGCCCCGGTGTGTGCGGCGTCCCGCACCTCACGCGCGTACGCGGCGTTGCCCAGGAACCCGGCGAAGGTGTGCCGCAGGGGGTGCGCGGCCGCGTTCTGCCGCACGTACACGCCGCGCTCGTCCGCGATGCCGCGCGGCCCGATCAGCCCTTCGTACGGAATGCGCAGCGACGCCGCGCAGACCAGCGCCCACGCCCCGACGCCGACCGCCGTGAGGGCCCACGTGCGCGTGGCGGGCACCACGAACACCGGCAGGACCAGCAGGAGGAGCCCCGGCAGGAACATCCGGGCGTGCATGAAGTCCCCGCCGACCTTGATGACGTACGCCCAGCACAGGACCCCCGCGACGACGGGCGCGAGCGCGGGCACCAAGGGCACCGCGCGCACCGGCGTCAGCGGCGACATCGGCCGGCCGCCGCGCCGCGCGGGCACCACGGCGGCCAGCACGAACAGGGCGGGCAGCCACAGCAGATACGGCCCGGCGAAGTCGGCGAGGTAGGCGGCCCCGCGCCCCCACAGGCTGGACGAGGCCTCCTTGGTGACGCCGGGCAGCGGCACGAGGTGCCCGTAGTAGCCCATCCGGAAGACCTCGTAGGCGACGGGCAGGGCGCCCGCGACGGCCGCCCCGGAGAGCGCGGCACGGCGCGAGGGGCGTGCGCTCAGCCACTGCGCGCCGAGGAACACGGCGGACACCAGGGCGAGATCGGGCCGCACCAGCGGACCGAGCCCGAGGACGAACGCGGTGGCCAGCGCGCGCGGACGGGTCACGAGCAGCAGCCAGGCGCCCGCGATCCAGCACGTGGCGAGCCCCGTCTCCAGGCCGGAGGTGGCGAAGTCCCACACGGGCGGCAGCGCGAGCGGCACCAGGGCGCCGAGCGGCAGGAGGGGGCCGCCGGACACCCCCGTGTGCAGGCGCGCCGCGCCCCACGCGGCGAGCGCGAACCCGGCCGCCGTGAGCAGCAGCCCGCCGTACACCGCGGCGGCCACCACGTCGGCGCCCGGCAGCCCCGCGAGGACGAGCAGCCACTGCCACAGCGTGCCCGTCGAGGACTCGGCCCGCTCGCCCGCGTTGAACACCGGCCCGTGCCCCGCGAGCACCTGCCGGACCGTCCGGACGTAGATGTGCCCGTCGTCGGACATCCAGCGCCGCTGGTACCCGGCCCAGACGACGGCGAGCGCGGGCAGCAGACACACGACGACCCGGAAGGGCTGCCGGGACCGGAGGGGAGGGTGCATGGATGTCATGCACGGTACTTCGGCGCAGGTCAGCGAGGCCTTAAGGGGCGGGCCCGGGGCGCCCGGCGAGAGTCGGGACCCGCGCGGGCGAGTCCGGGGCGCCCCGCGCGGACCGGGACCCGCGCGGGCGGTCCCGTCACGCCTTGGGGATGTCGAAGTACCGGGTGAGCCCCGCGGCCAGCGCCACGTCCCCCACGACCTTGAGCTTGCGGGTCATGAACAGCGTGACGGGATGCGCGTTGCCGGACACCAGCTTCAGGAACTCCGCGTCGCCCATCACCAGCGTGACCCGCGGCTCCGCGGCCGAGCCCCCCTCGCGCACCACGCACGCGCCCTCCGCGATGTCCGTCTCGTACACCGCGTCCCCGACGCCCCCGCTCCCGGTGACCTGCCAGCGGATCAGCGCCTCCAGGGAGCCCGCGGCCTCCGGTCTGAACTGCTGCTCCATGCGCCTGAACACCTCCCGCAGGACGCGGGCGCGCAGCGGGGCGTCCGTGGCGATCTCGGTGAGCTCCTTGCCGGAGAGGCCCTTGACGATCCGCGCGAACTCAGCGGGCGTCACACTGGCGAAGTCGAGCCCCGCGATTCCCCCGGCCTTGTCCGTCCCCATCGCAAGCTCCTTACCACGAAGTAAACTTACTGGAAGGTAAGGTAGAGCCGGGGCGAGGAGGCTGACAAGGGTGGGTGGCACGCCACAGGAGCGCAGGCGGCGCGTTCCGCGCAAGGAGCGCGAGCAGCAGATGATCGACGTGGCGGTCCAGGTCTTCGCCAAGCGGGGCTACCACGCCGCGTCGGTCGACGAGATCGCCGAACTGGCCGGGATCTCCAAGCCGATGGTGTACCTCTACCTCGACTCCAAGGAAGGCCTGTTCCTGGCCTGTCTGCGGCGGGAGGCCGACCGGCTGGTCACGGCGTTCCAGGGGGCGGCCCGGGAGGCGGCCGCGAGCGGCCCGGCCGACGCCCGGGGCCGGGGTGCGCGGTCGGGCGCGGCGAAGCCCCAGGGCGCCCCCGAAGTGCGCCTGTACGCCGGGCTCCTGGCCTTCTTCTCCTTCGTCGCCGAGCACCGCGACAGCTGGGTGGTGCTCCACCGGCAGGCGTCGGAGCTGAGCGAGACCATCGCGGTCGCCGTCGCCGACGCGCGCCGCGCGGTGATGGCGCAGGTCGCGGAGCTCGTCCGGGCGGGCATCGAGGAGAGCGCGACCGCTTCGCAACTCTCCGAAAGGGACGCCGATTTCGTGGCCCACGCCCTGGTGGGCGCCGCCGACTCGCTCACCGACTGGATGGTCCGCAACCCGGACCAGTCGCCGGAGGGCGTCACCCTGCGCCTGATGAACATGGTCTGGGTCGGGATGGGGCGGGTCCTGGAGGGGGAGGTCTGGGTCCCGGCCCACGACTGACGTCGCGACGCCTGCTGGCCGACCGGCACCTGCGTCGCCGCCCGGAACGCCCTGCCCCCTTCCGCCTGCTCCCCGGACTTCGGTACGGCCCATTGAAATTCCCCTACGCATCGGTAAGTTGACTCAAAAGTAAGTACGCGGCGCACGCACGCCGCGCACTCGTACCGCATGCACGCCGCGCAGCAACGCGCACTCGTACCGCACGCACCCGCATCCGCACCACGGACACGTACCGGGAGCCGTCATGGGCGTACGCAAGGACTTGAAGAAGGCGCGGCGTCACCCCGGTCTCGCCGGGCGTGCCGAGGTCGACCTCGTCCGGGACGAGCACGGCGTGGTGCGCGAGGCCCGCGTCCCCGCCCTCGCCCCGGAGGCCACGCACGGCAGCACGGCCGACATCCCCTTCACCAACGCCGCCGAGGCCCCCGACGCCGTGGTGCTGCGCCGCAAGGAGGCGGGCCGGTGGCGGCCCGTGACGGCCGCGGCCTTCGCCCGCGAGGTCACCGCGGCCGTGAAGGGCCTGATCGCGGCGGGGCTCGCGCCGGGCGGCAGGGTCGCCCTGATGTCCCGTACGCGCTACGAGTGGGCGGTGCTGGACTTCGCCGTCTGGGCGGCGGGCGGCCAGACCGTGCCCGTCTACCCGACGTCGTCGGCCGCGCAGATCGAGTGGATCGTACGGGACTCCGGCGCGAGCCTGCTCTTCGCCGAGTCTCCGGCGAACGCCGCGACGGCACGGGACGCCACCGCGGGCCTCGACGTGCCCCCGGCCGTCCGGACGATCGACGACGGCGCGGTCCTCGAACTCGCCGAGCGGGGGCAGGAGGTGAGCGACGAGGAGGTCGCCAAGCGGCGCGCGGCGCTCACCCCCGACACCATCGCCACCCTCTGCTACACGTCCGGCACCACGGGGCGTCCCAAGGGCTGCGTCCTCACCCACGGCAATCTGCACGCCGAGGCGGCCAACACCGTCGACCTGCTGTACCCGGTCTTCAAGGCGATCACCGGCCAACGGGCCGCCACGCTGCTCTTCCTGCCGCTCGCCCACATCCTGGGCCGCAGCATCCAGATCGCCTGCATGCTCGCCCGCATCGAACTCGGCCACTGTCCGAGCATCAAGCCGGACGATCTTCGGCCCGAACTGCGCGCCTTCAGACCGACGTTCGTCGTCGGGGTGCCGTACCTCTTCGAGAAGATCCACGACACCGGGCGCGCGACCGCCGAACGCATCGGCAGGGGCGCCTCCTTCGACCGCGCGGAGCGGATCGGCGTGCGCTTCGCCGAGGCGCATCTGAACGGGTTCCTCGGCACCGGACCCGGCCCGTCCGTCGGACTCCGCGCCGGCTGGGCGCTGTACGACCTGCTCGTCTACCGGCGCATCCGCAAGGAGGTCGGCGGCCGTCTGCGCTACGCCATCAGCGGCGGCTCCCCGCTCGACCGACAGCTCAACCTGTTCTTCTACGCTGCCGGAATCGTCATCTACGAAGGCTACGGTCTCACCGAGACCACCGCGGCCGCCACGATCATCCCGCCGCTGCGGCCGCGCCCCGGAACCGTCGGCCTGCCGGTGCCCGGCACCGCGGTGCGCATCGCGGACGACGGCGAGGTGCTCATCAAGGGCGGCATCGTCTTCACCTCGTACTGGAACGACCGGGACGCCACCGACGCCGTCCTCACCGGCGACTGGTTCGCCACCGGCGACCTGGGCGCCCTAGACGAGGACGGCTACCTCACCATCACCGGCCGCAAGAAGGACATCATCGTCACCAGCGGCGGCAAGAACGTCTCGCCCGCCGTCCTGGAG
The DNA here is from genome assembly GCF_006088715.1 of Streptomyces sp. YIM 121038. Taxonomy (NCBI): domain Bacteria; kingdom Bacillati; phylum Actinomycetota; class Actinomycetes; order Kitasatosporales; family Streptomycetaceae; genus Streptomyces; species Streptomyces sp. YIM 121038. Next base: position 3,655,465 of record NZ_CP030771.1, on the reverse strand, counting down.
GACCGGCTGCGCGGCCGGGCCCTCGTCGGCCAGTGCCTCGTCGTCGGCGACAACCGCTCCTACGTCGGCGCGCTCATCACCCTCGACCCGGAGGCCGTGGCGCACTGGCTGGCCGTCCGCAAGCACCCCGCGGGCACGCCGTTGGCCGAGCTGCGCCGCGACCCGAAGCTCCTCGCGGACCTCCAGAAGGCCGTGGACCACGCCAACGAAGCGGTGTCGCGCGCCGAGTCCATTCGCCGCTTCGCGGTCGTGGAGGGGGAGTTCAGCGAGGAGAACGGGCTGCTCACCCCGTCCCTGAAGATCAAGCGACGGGCCGTGGAGCAGGCGTACGCGCAGGAGATCGAGGCGCTCTACCGGAGCTGAGCGTCCTGCCGGGGCTGAATGTCCTACCGGAGCTGAGTGCCCTGCCGGGGCTGGGCGTCAGGGCGCGTCCGGCTCCTCGCACGACTCCTCCAGGTAGGTGCGCGCGACGGCGCTCGCGCGCGCGGACCAGGCGGCGATCACGGCGATCTCGTCCGGCGTGAAGTCGTCGAACAGCGCCATCAGGCGCGCGTAGTACGGCTCGTAGATCTCCCGCACGCGCGCGGACGCGGCCGGTACGGCGACGACGCGCACCCGGCGCCGGTCGGCGGGGTCGGGGCGCCGGGTCACGAACCCGCCGCGCTCCAGGCGGTTGAGGATGCCCGTCACCGCGCCCGTCGTGACGTGCGCGCGGGTGGCCAGCTCGCCCGCGGTGACCGCGTCGTCCCCGGCCTGGAGGACGTACGCGAAGCAGATCAGGTCCGTGACGGACAGGCCGAGGTTCCGTGCGAACTCCTGCTGCCCGATGACGCTCGTCGCGACGAGGTCGTCCACCGCGGCGACCACGTCCTGCGCGGACGCGCTGGGGTGGCGCTTGCCCTCCATTGAAATCCCTTAGTACGTAAGATAAATTGCTTACTCGCTAAGGCATCTTACGTCTGGTGCCGGGGTGCGGCCAGGCCGTGCCCCGACGGGCACGGGGAGGGCGCGACACGTGAGTACACATGACGACGGCCACACGATCGCCGGCTGGACCGGCTGCGCGGTCGGCACGGTGGGGGCGCTGATCGCGGGAGTGGGCATCACCGGCTGGCGCCCCGGCATCTGGCTGGGGCTCGGCGTGATGGCCCTCGCGGTGTTCGTCACCTGGTTCCTGCACCTGGCGGGCTGGGGCAAGGGGCCGGGCCCGAGGCCGGCGTCCCAGCGGCCCATGAGGCGGCGCGACAGCGCGGCGCGCGCGGGGCACCCGGGCTGCGTCGGCTGCCGTCTGGCGGGCCGCCGGGGCGAGGCTCCTGGGGCGGCGGTGGCGCCCTCCCGGCGGGAGAGCGAGGACGAGGTGGCGCACCCGGTCGCGTGAAGGGGCCCGGCGGGGGCCCGGCCTTGCTCGTGCCGGGGCTCCGGTCCGGTGCCCGCGCCGGACGGTGCGCGTTCATGCCGCGGGGCTCTGGCCCGGTGACCGCGCCGGTGCGTGCGTGCACCCGTGCCGCCGCGGGGTCCGGCTTGGTGGCCGTGCCGGTGGATGCGCGTTCATGTCACGGGCTCCGGCTCGGTGGCCGCTCCGGTGAGTACGCGTACTCATGCCGGGAGCGGGCCGCCGGGCCACAGTGGTGCTCGCCCAACCGGACCGAGCCCAAGGACCCGCGATGCCGCCTTCCTCCCGCCCTCGCCGCCGCCTGCGCCGCCTGCTCGCGCTCGCCACGGACACCTGGCTCGCGCGGGCCTACCTCGCGGTGGTCGCGGCGGCCCTGGCGTTCTTCCTGGGGGCCTGGTACGTCGGCCCTGACCCGGGGCTCGCCGGGTTCTACCCGTTCCTCGCCACGGCGCCCCTCGGCGTCCTCGCCCTCCTGGCGTCGCTGCCCGCCGAGCAGTCCTCCCTCACCTGGCTCGCCCCGTCGATCTTCGCCGTCGGCACGGCGGCGGCGGGGCTGTGCAACGCGGCGCTGCTCGGCAGGCTGGCGCACGGCCGAGGGGCGCGGGGGGCGCGCCCGGCGTGACGGGGGCCTGGGCGGGGCCTGGCCGCGGGTGTGCCCGGGGGCCGGGCCCCGCGCGCGTACCCGCAGCGAAAAGGCCTTCCCGAAGGAAGGCCGATGAGGTGCGCCCCCGGCAGGACTCGAACCTGCGGCCAAGTGCTTAGAAGGCACCTGCTCTATCCACTGAGCTACGGGGGCCGGGTGGTGGCCGGTGGCCTGGAGCCCGGTGTGGGGCCGGTCCGTGACCTTGCCGGGGACAAGGATAGGGCTCCCGGGTCCTTGTCCCTGGTGCTTCACCTCCGCACCGTGATGTGGAGGTTCGGTGAAGCGGTCCTGATAATCGCAGGCAGGTGCGAATCTCGCAGCGCTTTTGGCGCCTGGCGCCCCGGGTGTTGTGCACTCGTTATGCCTGTGCCCCACTCGTCCCTTCCGTCACGTCTGTCCGATCGGCGCGCAGGCGTGCCCATATGCTTCAGAAAGCCATCAAAATTGGGCATTCTTCGTATGTGGTGACCTTGGACGTACGGCCTCAGCTGCTTGACGCGCTTTCCACCCTGCGTGAGCGTGTCGCCGCCGCACGCTTTCCGCTCCCCCTGGCGGGGGCGCCACGCGCGCGTGCCAACCGGGACGAGCTTCTCGCCCAGCTCGACGACTATCTGGTGCCCCGGCTCAGGGCTCCCGAAGCACCGTTGCTCGCCGTCATCGGCGGGTCCACGGGGGCCGGGAAGTCCACGCTCGTGAACTCCCTGGTGGGCCGTCAGGTCAGCGAGGCGGGTGTGCTGCGGCCCACGACGCGTACACCGGTGCTCGTCTGCCATCCGGAGGACCACCACTGGTTCGCGGGGATGAGGGTGCTGCCGGACCTCACGCGCGTGTGGGTGCCCCTCCAGGACGGCGAGGACGGCGCGAGGGACGGCGACGGCAGCCGCGTGCTGCGGGTGGAGACCGCCGACACGCTGCCCAGAGGGCTCGCCCTCCTGGACGCGCCCGACATCGACTCCCTCGTCGCCGACAACCGCGTCCTGGCCGCCGAACTCATCTGTGCCGCCGACGTGTGGGTCACCGTCACCACGGCCGCCCGCTACGCCGACGCCGTGCCCTGGCACCTGCTGCGCACCGCCAAGGAGCACGACGCCACCCTCGTCACCGTCCTCGACCGCGTGCCGCACCAGGTCGTCACGGAGGTGTCCCGGCAGTACGAGGCGCTGCTCGCCAAGGCGGGCCTCGGCGACGTGCCCCGCTTCACCGTGCCCGAGCTGCCCGAGTCCGCGGGCGGCGGCGGACTGCTGCCCGCGACCGCCGTGGCGCCGCTCCTGACCTGGCTCGCCGACCGCGCGCAGGACACCGCGGCCCGGGAGGAGGCGATCGCGCGCACCGCCCACGGAGTGCTCGGTTCGCTGAACTCCCGCATGCCCGAACTCGCCGGTGCCGTCGCCGCCCAGCACGCGGCCGCCCTGCGTCTCACCGCAGCCGTCGACGAGGCGTACGAGGGCGAGCACGCGCGCGTACGGGAACGGCTCCAGACGGGCGCCGTGCTCGCCGGGGACGCGCTGAAGCGCTGGCGGGCCTATCCCCTCGACTGCGGCCCGGGAGAGCTCCTGGACGCCGTCTCGGCCGGCCTGGAGACGCTCCTGGTGTGCGCCGTCACCGCCGCCGACGAGCGCGTGGACGAGGCCTGGCGCCGCGAACCCGCCGCCGGACTCCCCAGCCTCGTCCCGCGGCGCGAGGACGGCGCGGAGCACCGCGTAGGGATGGCCGTGCGCCGCTGGCGGCGCGTCCTGGAGGAGTACGTGGAGGACGAGGTCCGCGCGCTCGACCGCGTAGACAAGGGCGCCCCGCCCGACCCCGACGTCCTCACCGCGCTGCTCGCCACGGCCCTGCTCGGCGGGCGCCGGGCGCGCTCCGCGGGGGAGTCCCTCGCCGAACGGGTCGGCGCCCACGGCGCGCTGCGCCTGCGCGACCGGGGCGGCCGGCTGCTCACCGACTACCTGGACACCGTCCTCGGCGCGGAGCGGGAGCGGCGCCTCGCCCCCCTCGACGCGCTCGGCGTCCACCCCGAACCCCAGGCCGAACTCATCGCCGCGCTGTCCGTACTGCAGAAGGAGAGGTGACCGCGGTGACCGCCGTCACGGATCACACCGACCACGCCGACCGGCCCGAAGACCCGGCCTCCCGCGCGCGGGAGGCCGACGGCATCTGGGACGACGGCCTCATCGCACGGCGGGCCGGGGCCGGTGGCCATGGCTCCCCTGGGGGCGACGATTCGGCGGGCACGGGCTCTACGGGGACGGGGGACCGGGGCCCGACAGGGGGCGAAAGCCCGTCCGCCTACGGGACGTCCTCCCCGCACGCGCACTCCTCCGGCTACGAGAAGGCCTACGACCACGACGGCCCCTACGAGGCAGCCGCCGAGGCGACCGCCCTCTACGAAGGGCCGCTGCGGGCCCGGCTCGACGCACTGCGGGAGCTGATCGGCCTCTCCAGGACGCGGCTCGACAGCGCCACGCTCGCCGAGGCGGGGCGCGTCCTCGACGAGGCGGCGGCCCGGCGGCGGCTGTCCGACCGGCACACCGTCGTGGCCATCGCCGGGGCCACCGGCAGCGGCAAGTCGACGCTGTTCAACGCGCTCGCGGGCGTGATGATCTCCGAGACCGGCGTCCGCAGGCCGACCACGGCCGCGCCCATCGGGTGCAGCTGGACGGATGGCGCCGCGGGCCTGTTCGACCGGCTCGGCATTCCGGGTCGGCTGCGCAGAAGGCCCCTCCCGGGGACCGACGCCCAGGCCCTGGAGGGGCTCGTCCTCGTCGACCTGCCCGACCACGACTCGGCGGCCGAGGACCACCGGCGGCACGTGGACCGCATCCTCCGGCTCGTGGACGCCGTCATCTGGGTCGTCGACCCGGAGAAGTACGCCGACGCGGTCCTGCACGAGCGGTATCTGCGGCCCATGGCGGGCCACGCCGAGGTCATGTTCGTCGTGCTCAACCAGACGGACCGGCTCCCCGGGGACGCCGCCGACCAGGTGCTCGACGATCTGCGCAGGCTGCTCGACGAGGACGGCATCGCCCTGGGCGAGCACGGGGAACCGGGCGCCGCGGTGCTCGCCCTGTCCGCGCTGACCGGCGACGGCGTCGGAGATCTGCGCGAGGCGCTCGGGCAGTTCACGCGCGAGCGGCGTGCCGCCGCGCGCCGCGTGGAGGCGGACCTGGACGCGGCGGCCGCGCGCCTGCGCCCGGTGTACGCCGCCGACGCGGGGCCCGCCGTCGGCCGGGGGCGGGTCGGGCTCAGCGAGGAGGCCCGCGAGGAGTTCGCCGACCGGCTCGCGGAGGCGGTGGGCGCCACCGCCGTGGGCCAGGCCGCCGAGCGCGCCTGGCGCAGGCACGCCAACAAGGCGTGCGGTACGCCCTGGCTGCGGCTGTGGCGCTGGTACGAGGCGCGCCGCTCGCCGTTCGGGTCGATCGTCGCGCCCGTGACCCGCGCCCCCGTCGACGAGGAGGCCACGGCACGCGCGCGCGTGGAGCACGCCGTGCGCACGGTCGCCGACGAGGCGGCGACGGGGTTGCCCACGCCCTGGGGACAGGCCGTGCGGGAGGCGGCGGCACGCGGCGCCGAGGGGCTGCCCGAGGCGCTGGACGAGCTGGCCGTGCGGGCCGGGCTGCCGCGGGGGCGCCCGCCCCGGCCCGGCTGGTGGCCGGTCGCGGTGTTCGCGCAGGCGGTGATGACGCTGCTCCAAGTCGTCGGCGGGCTCTGGCTGGTGGCGCAGATCGTGGGGGTCGCGACGCCGAACCTGGGCGTGCCCGTGCTGCTGATGCTCGCGGGCATCCTGGGCGGCCCCGGGGTGGAGTGGCTGAGCCGGATGGCGGCACGCGGACCCGCGCGCCGGTACGGCTTCGAGGCGGAACGCAGGCTGCGGGAGGCGGCCTCGGGGTGCGGCCGGGCACGGGTGCTCGACCCGGTGGCGGCGGAGCTGCTGCGGTACCGCGAGGTGCGGGAGCAGTACGTGCGGGTGGCTCAGCGGGGGTGAGGGGCCGGGGCCGGGGGCCGGCCGAGGGCCGGGGCCGGGGCCCGGGCGGGAAGCGGAGGGCCTCCGTCGGGTGACGGAGTTGTCCACAACCCGTGGGTACGGCACAGCGCTCAGCGGGCCCGGCCGGACCGGCGCAGTCTGGATCTGCGGTCGTCGCGACCGCCGCCGACGCGGGAGAGGCCCGCACGCGGTGTGCGAGGGAGGGGCCCGACGATGAACGACACGATGATCACGGTGGTGGGGCGGGTGGCCACGACACCGGTGTTCCGGGAGCTGCCGTCCGGCCCGGTGACACGCTTCCGGATCGCGGTGACACCCCGTCACTTCGACCGCGCGCGCAACGAGTGGGCGGACGGGCACACCAACTTCTTCACGGTCTGGGCCCGAAAGGCCCTCGGCCTGAATGTGCAGAGCTCGCTGTCGCTCGGCGAACAGGTCATCGTGCAGGGCAGGTTGAAGATCAAGGACGAGGAGCGCGGCGGCCAGCACTGGCTGTCGGTGGACATCGACGCGCACGCGATCGGTCACGACCTGGCGCGGGGGACGTCCGCGTTCCGCCGCGGCAGGGCGCCGGCCCAGGCGCCGATGGAGCGCGAGCCCGCTTGGGAGTCCCCCGCGGAAGGGGCCGACCCGGGCGCCGAGAAGGCGAGCGGCGCGGTGGCGGATGCCACGGCCACGGTGCGGGCGGAGCCCGAAGCCGCAGCCGACGCCCACCCGGAACCGGCCGCGGTCGGCTGAGGCGCCGGAAGGCCCGGCCCCGCGTCCAACGCCCGCCGTCCCCCTGTGAAATGAGGGGAACGGAACCATGGATTTATCGATAAGCCCAGCTCAACGGGGGCGTTGCCGATAACGATTCCGATTCGGATCGGTTGTCGGACGGTCGTACTGGGAACGGCGATGCGTCGCGTCTTTAGGATTCCGGGCGTGGCTGCGTGGGTCAGTTGATGCCCGAGTGGAGCGCTCGGCAGGTGACTCTGCTCGCTCTGAGTCTGCTGGCGGGACCCGTCCCCCCATGTGAATCGGTCCTGCCCGGAGGGGAATTCTGTGATTGCTGCGTTGTCCATACGGGGCCGGGGTGCCGCGCGCCTCGCCGCCGCGCTGGTCGCGTCCGGGCTCGTCTCGGCGGGCGCGACAGCCACCGCGGCGGCGGCCGTGGCGACGGACGCCCCGCCGTACCGGGGCGGGGCCACCGCCACGCTGGACGGCCTGACGACCTACAGCCAGGCCGTCATCCGCGAGGACGGCGAAAGCCAGCGAATCCCCGCGGGCCTCTTCGAGATGTCCGTGGACAACGGCGGCACCCTCCAGACGTACTGCGTCGACCTCCACAACCCCACGCAGAAGGACGCGCAGTACAAGGAGACCCCTTGGCGCGGCACGTCCCTGCACGCCAACCGCGACGCGGGCAAGATCCGCTGGATCCTCCAGCACTCCTACCCCCAGGTGAACGACCTGGCGGAGCTGGCCCGCAAGGCGGGCGCGGGCTCGCTCACCGAGGAGACGGCCGCGGCGGGCACCCAGGTGGCGATCTGGCGCTACTCGGAGAAGGCCCAGAAGGCGGAGAAGGCGAAGGGAGCGGAGCGGGCGGGCAAGTCGCACGGGACGGGCCGGACCGCCGGGGTCGAGGTGGAGGCGGTGGACCCGCGGGCCGAGAAGCTCGCGGACTATCTGGAGCGCAGCGCGCGCACAAGCCCCGAGCCGAAGGCGTCGCTGACCCTGGAGCCGCCCGCCGTGTCCGGCCGCGCGGGGGAGCGGCTCGGCCCGGTGACCGTGCGGACGGGCGCGGACAGCGTGACCGTCATACCCCCCGCCGACCCGGCGAGCGGCGTGCGGGTCGTCGGCAAGAACGGCAAGCCGGCGAAGTCGGTGTCCGACGGCGGCAAGCTGTACTTCGCCGTCCCCAAGGGCACGCCGGACGGCATGGCCTCGCTGGAGGTGCAGGCGTCCACGACCGTGCCGGTCGGGCGGGCCTTCACCTCCGAGACCAGGAGCCAGACGCAGATCCTCGCGGGCTCCAGCGAGTCGACGGTGGCCGCGACGGCGACCGCGCACTGGGCGCGCAAGGGCCCGATACCGGCGCTGTCCGCGGAGAAGAACTGCGCGGAGTCCGGCGTGGACATCACGGCGAGCAACAAGGGCGACGCGCCGTTCACCTTCAGTCTGATGGGCGCCAAGCACACCATCAAGGCCGGTGAGTCACGCACGGTGACGATTCCGCTCCAGGAGGACCAGGCCTACGACTTCACGATCACCGGGCCCGGCGGCTTCGAGAAGCGCTTCAGCGGAGTGCTCGACTGCCGGACCGAAGCCGGTGCGGTCGTCGGCGTCGGCGGCAAGGCGCAGCCCGCGCCCCAGCCGAGCCCCGCGTCGGCGGGCGGTACGTCCGGGGGCGGTGACCTCGCGGCGACCGGCGGGTCGAACGCCACGCCCCTGATAGCAGGGCTCGCGATCGCCCTGGTCGTGGTCGGCGGCGGCGCGGTGTTCCTGCTCCGCAAGAAGAACGACCCGGCCGGGACCGACAAGGCCACCCCGACCGAGGAGTAAGCACATCGTGACCACCCTGCCACGGTGTGTGCCACCGGCCCCGGGTCCACCACCCGCACTCCTGACGGGTGGCCCCCACGGGTCGGGCGGGCCGCACGGCTATCCGGTTTTCTCCGGGGGGTAGCCGTACGGCAAGATGGGGTGTTTCTGCCGAGCCCGACCATGCGAACGGCCCCTGACCAGCGGGAGAACCGCCAACCAGGGGCCGAGCACGGGCCGTGGGCCGTCTGGGGGCCGTCAGGCCGCCACCGGGAGCTCCGGGGCCGGGCGGATCCGCTGGAACACGGCCGACACGGCAGCCCGAGCCTTCTCCTCGCTGCTGGGGAGGAGATGGGTGTAGATCTTCAGCGTGAACCCGGGGTCGGAGTGCCCGAGGTAGGTGCTCAGCGCCTTGATGCTGCCTCCGCCCTCCAGGACCATCGAGGCGTAGAAGTGCCGCAGCGCGTGCATGCCGTCGTCCGGGGCGGCGGCGTAGCGCTGGCCCGGCTTCCTGGGGGGAATCACACCGGCATGAGCCAGGGCGGGCTTCCACACGTGATCGTCAAAGTAGCTGCGCCAGATGGCCTTGCCCACGCCGCTCGTAAAGATCAGCTTCCGCGTCACCAGCGGTCCGTCCGGCGTCTTCCACGGCAGCTTTACGTCGACGGGTGGGAACAGCTCCATGTGCTCACGCAGCCCCGCCCCCACCACCGGACTGAGCGGCGCGTCCCGAAGCTTGCCGCGCTTGGGCGGGGCGAAGACCAGGACGCCGCCCACACGCTTGATCTGCTGTCGGACGTGCACCCAGTCGGTGTCGAAGTCCACGTTGTCCTCGGCAAGGCCGAACACCTCACCTTGGCGGAGCCCGCATCCGCCGCCAGCGTCCACAGTGGCGGCGTACCGCGGGGGCATCCCTTCGCGAACAGCCACTACCCGCTCTTCGGGCCACGGCACGATCAGTCGGTCTTCAGGGATCGGAGACTTGACCGACTGGGCATGACAGGGGTTCGACCTGATCACGCGATCGTCTACGGCAGCGTTGAAGAGCGACGACACCGAATCGTAGATCGCACGGCGGTAAGTCCCGTTCGGCACCGCTAGCTGAAGCTGGTTCAACCAGGTGCGCATGTGCTCGGGTTTGAAGGATCCCATGGGGCGCGTGCGCAGATAGGGAACGGCATGTAACCGGATGCGTCGGCACACGACTTCACGGCTGCCCAGATCGGTTGTCAGTCCGCCTAGGTACTTCTCGGCGTATTCCCCGAACGTGATCTGTCCGGCCTTTGGGTCGATGAACTGCCCCGCGTCCATGTCCGCTTCGATCCGCGTTAGCCACTTCTCGGCAAGCCGCTTCTTGCCGTCGGCGTAGCTCTTGGACTTCTCGGTGCCGTCGGGTCCGATGTAGCGGGCCCGGTAGCGCAGGCCCGTGCCGTAACGGTCGCTTCTGACCCTGATCTCCTTGCCGTCGGCGTCGGTCTCGGTCTTGTACCAACGGTCTTGGACATGGCCAGCCATCGGGGCTGACTCCCTTCTCGGTAGCAGGGCGCGGTGGGACCTGGTGGCGCCCGTCCGGCCGGTTTCGGGGTGTGCTGGACCGGGCCCGCTACTTGCTACGGGCCTGATCACTGGGGGTTTGGGCTGCTAGTGGGCCTGCTACCGGTAGCGGGTGCGGGTGCTATCGGTAGCGCCCTCCGGTGGGGTTTCAGGGAGGTGGAGACAGGGGTCTCGGTTGGCTTCCTGAGGGGGCTTCCGGGAGTGCTGGGGGCGTGCCTCCCTGCCTCCCTGAGGGGCTGTTTGCGCTGGTCAGGTGGAGGGAGGCGGAGCAGGGAGGTGGTCAGGGAGTTCTCCCTGGCTCCCTGGGGTGGCGGGTGGTGCCTCCCTGCCGCTCGCGGTGCCCGCCGGGGCGCGGTGGGGGAGGTGGAGACGGGGGCCCGAAGCGGCCGTCTGAGGGGGTTTCGGGGGAGCTCCGGCGGGGCCTCCCCCGCCTCCCCCTGGGGGTGTTTCCGCAGGTGGCTGCGGGGGAGGCGGCCGAGGAAGGTTCGGGGGGAGTTCTCCCCCTTCCCCGGCCCGGCGGGTGCTGCCTCCCCCGCCGTCCGGGCCCGTTTCGGGCGTCTCGGCGGGTGGTGGTGCTAGGCGCTAGGTGGCTGGTCAGGGGGCGGATCGGCCGCTAGTGGGGGTGCTAGGCCTAGCAGGGGTGGGCGCTAGGCCTAGCAGCCGTTCAGGCCGCGTCGTTAAGGGCGGTCTGTTCGGCTTCCCAGGCTTGTACGGCGGCGGGGTTGAAGCGGAGGTAGCGGCCGACGCGGAAGCCGGTGGGGCCGATGCGTTTGCGGCGCCACTGGTAGACGGTTTCGACGCTGGGGAGGCTGAAGATGGTGACCAGGTCTTCGGGGGTGAGGTAGCGGTCCGGGAGGCCGCCGCGCAGGGTCTCGCGCGGATCGGTCGGCTCGTCGGCGGGGGGCATGGCGGTGGTGACTCCTCGTGTCCGGGATGCGGTGCGTGGGAGTGGTGCCGGTTGCCGTCCTAGAGAGTTGGTGTATTTCAGCGTCCGCAGCTTCCCAGCGTCCGCACGGCCGCGTTGTGGCAGGCCAGCGGGGGTGCGGGGTGCGGACGCTAGTGCGGACGCTGAGGACGCGGGGCGGCTGTAGCGTCCGCAGGTTTCGACGTGTCCGGGCCGCTGGTGTGCGGCCCGGCCCGGCAGGTGTTCCGGCTACGTCATGGCTGGTCGTGCGGGGTTCTGCCGTGCCCCGGCGGGGCCACCTCCGGCCAGAGCGGGCCCTGTTCGGGTGCGGACGCTGGCTCGTCCTCGTCGGGTGCGCGGGACAGGGTGAGGAGCTTGTGACGGGTCCGGTCGCGGCTACGCTGCGTGTCGTCGACCATGATTCCGATGGAGCGTAGGAGCGGGGCGAGGCGCTTGACGCGTCCGCTGGTGCGGGTGGCGTCCTTGGGCCAGTTCGGCGGGCGGACCAGTGGTGCGGGCAGTGTCTCGAGGAGCTGCCCGGCGGTGCCCTGCCAGGTGCCCGCCTGCTCCACCAGGCGGGCGATGGCCATGGCGAACAGGTCGCCTTCCAGGGCGTCGGTGGCGACGTTCGCCGAGGTGGCGAGGTAGTCGTTCAGGGTGTTCCAGCCCTGCGTCTGGTCGACTGCGGCCAGGACGCGGGCGAAGTCGGCCATGCGAGGCATGGACGCCAGCCGCACCCCCGGCAGGACCGCGAGGACACACGCCAGCACGTCGAACAGAGCGCCGAGCACGGCCGGACGGACCGCTTCGAAGGTGGCGTCCAACTCCTCTTCGGAGCGGCGGTGTTCGGAGTCGATGAGCTGCAAGTCCAGCAGGAGGACGCGTTCGGCCAGGTCCCCGGCGAGTGCCCCGGCGTCGATGGTGGTGAGGGCCAGCACCCGCTTGAAGGTGAGCACGACCACGTCGTCGTCGGTGTACAGGGCGCGGTCGACCACACCGTCACCGGTCACGGCCTTGCACAGGGTGTCCGAGAGCCACGGCGGGATCGTGCTCACGTTGTCCAGGCACAGGGCCCAGGAGCTGAACGCTTGGCGGGACCAGGCCTTTTCGTCGCGTGGCTGGCTGCGCTTGGCGGCCGGGGACGGGTCAATGAGGTTGATGAACATCTGCGCGGCCTTGGACTTGCCCGTGCCCTGCTCGCCCTTGCACACCAGGGCGGGGTGCGGGATGTCGGGAATCCAGGCCGCGACCAGCCACGCCACGAGCTGATGGAACGAGGGCTGGTCCATGTTGAGCAGGGCGTGCAGCTTGGCCAGTCCGTCGCCGTCCAGGACGGGGGCGGGCATCGGTGCCATGGCCCCGGAGCGGCGGAAGAGCACCGGGGCCCGCTCCACGACGTTCCAGCCGGTTGCGGTGACCTGGACCGCGCGGCCGTCGGCGCTGGCGAGGTCGACCACGATTCCGCCGGCGGGGTCGCGTCCCACGCGCAGGTGCACCGGTTCGGGGTCGCCGGAATCGGCGATGCCCTCCAGCACGGTCATGGCGTCCGCGAGCGCGGACTGCGAGGCGACTTCTCCGGGGTAGGCGTCGGCGAACTGCCGGGCCAGCCGCTGCCGCAAGCCGCCCTTGTTCCGCAGCGGCAGCGCGACGTTCGGCCCGTCCAGGGCGACCGCGTAGGGGCGGCCGTCGGGAGACGTCACGAACCGGTACTCCTCCCGCGCCATATCGACGATCCGGGCCGCCACGGGAGGCTTCTTGCCGCCATCGTCGCCATGGTCGGGCCGACGGCCGGTCGACCGGGTCCGATCGACGGCCGCCCGACTCGCGTCGGGTGTGGGGGTGTTCACCGGGTCGGCCGTGGTGTTCACGGCGCCGTTCACCGTGTTCACGGGTCGGGCCGATCCGTTCATGCGGCCGTTCATCGCGTTCACGCGCACACCGCCTCTCCAGTCGAGCCCGTGCACGTCCGCACTGGTCGGGGTGCGCGCAGGCAGTTCGGTCGGGCCGACGGGTGCTGTTCACGGCGGTCGTGGCAGGCCGATTGAGGCCGGTCAGGGGTCGACCGTCGGCCGGTCGGGTCGGGCGACCACACGGCCGTGAACGTCGGCTGGTGGGCGTGTGCGAGTCGGGCCAGCAGCCGCCAGAGGCCGAGCGTGAACGGCGCCGTGAACACGGCATGAGCGGCCGTGAGCGCGGGGCCATTGACGTGAACAGTCGGGGCGTCGACGGTCGGGGCGACGGGCGTCGAAGCGTCGTTGACGGGCGTCGACCGCAGCGCCGCGCACAGCACCAGGGCGAGCGAGAGCGGCAGCTGGTTGGCCTTGGCGTGGTTGCAGTCGACACAGGCCAGCATCAGGGAGGTGACCGACCACGAGCGCCACAGTGAGCACGGTGCCACGTGATCGAGGGTGGCCTCACTCAGGCAGGAGAACGGGCGGCGGCAGTAGGCGCAGCGCTGCCCGTGGCGGCGCGCGAGCTGTTCCTTGCGCACGCGCCGCCGCGCGGAGTTGAGGGGATGTCCGGGGCGCACGGCTACCACTCCGCCCGCAGGGGCCGCAGCCAGGTGCCGTCAGGGCCGGGCGGCGGGGTCAGGCCGATGGTGTAGCCGCCGGAGTCGGGGCGCACGACCAGCGGCGCGGGCTGACTGCGGTCGAAGCGCACCAGGTCGAACGCGAAGCGGCGGCGGTGGTAGTCGGGCAGGGCCTGCTTGTACAGCCACTCCCGCTCGCGGTCGCGGTCGGCTCCGCCGAGCTCTCCGCCCATCACCGCGCCCAGGCGGATCAGGGTCTCGGTCGGCACCGCCGTGGCGCCCTCGTGGATCGCGCGGGCCAGCAGCAGCTTGCGGCCGGGCAGTTCACGGAAGACCTCCGCCCGGTAGCGGTTCAGGCTGGAGAGGTACACCGCCGCGCCGACCTCCCCGGCCGTCATCGGCCGCGAGCGCGCTCCCGCGTACCAGAACGACAGGGCCAGCCGGTAGGCGAACCTGCGGCAGGTGGCCACCTCGGGCCACTCCACCGGGTCTCCGTCCAGGCCCTCGAACTCGGGCGTGTGCTCCGCGATTCCCGTTGGGCCCAGCGTGTTCACGGCGGCGGTGAGCGCCGCGTACAGGGCGTCGGTGCTGGGCACCGGAAGCGCGAGATCCTCCGCAGCCGTCTCGAACAGCGCGGCGGCTGCCTCGCCCACCGTCAGCTCCAGCCCGGCCACGGGGATGGTGGCGAAGGTGTCGCCGTCCCGGCGCCGGTCCATCCCTGAAAGGGAGACGACCGGCGCCGCAGCGGTCCGCACCTGCGTGTACAGGGCGTCCAGGGCAGTAGTGCTCATGCCTGCGCCTCCCGCTCAGCGGTGAGCGTGCACACCAGGGCTTCCAGGTCGTCGATACGGTTCTGAAGCGCCTTCACCGTCACCGGCGTCCGGCGGAAGCCGAGTTCATCGGGCGTGGCCCGGTACAGCGCGCACAGCAGTACCTGGTACATCTCGCTGGGACGGCCCGACTCGTGCTCCCAGCGGGACAGCTGTACCTTCAGCGAGGTCTCCGCAGCGATCTGCCAGCCCCAGTTCTCCGCGAGCAGACGCAGGGCCCGCACCGTCTTGTCCTGCGACCAGCCGCGCGCCAGCCGGGCGTGCCCCAACGGGGTGTTCGCGGCCCGCAGCGCCTGCGGCTGCGGGGGAACTGGTCCGTTGACCGTCACGGTCACCAGCGAAGGCGTCCGCTCGCGTTCCCTCGTGATGGTCATGCCGTCACCCCGTAGACCCGCTGGATGGCCTGCCCCACGCAGTACACGTACGTCGGGTCCATGTCCGTCACCGCCAGCCCCGCCGGGGCGCAGGCCTGCGGCCGCCGCTGGTACAGGGACAGGGCGTAGTCCGCGCGGTCGTCCAGGGCCAGCAGATCATTGGCCAGCACGGCGAAGCTCACGCTCTCCCGGACCGCAGCGTCGTCGTCCTCCAGCTCGGACCACAGCAGGTTCAGACCCGGCGTGAACAGCAGCAGGGCCAGCAGTTCACCGAACGACAGGTGCGAGCACACGTCCACGGTCACTCGCATGGGAGCTCCCGGCTCCGGGTCCCCGAGCACGTCCACGTTGTCCACCAGGCGGCCGACCGGGCCGCTCGCGACGATCGTGACCGGCTGCGCTGCCTCCGACACGGCCGGGATGCGCGCCGCGTTCTCCAGCGCGTCGATCCGCCGCTCCATACCGGAGATCGACTGCCGGATCTCCCGCAAGTGGTCCAGCAGAACGCCGAGTTCGCTGCGGGTGATCCCTAAGACCGCATCCTGCGCGGTGCCCTGCTCCATGACAGTTCCAGGCATGATGGAGGTACCCCTTCGAGGGTCGGGGAGCGGCTATCTGCTTGGCGGTAGGGAGCCGCTCCCTGCTTCTTCGCCCCGGCGTTGACCAGGGCCTTTTGTCGTGCGCTCGCCTTGTGGCGGTCGGCTTTGCATGCACTAGCGTGCACTAGTACACGCTAGTGCGCAACCCCTGAGTTGGAGTGCACTAGTTCGCTGTGGTGTGCGCCGGTACCCTCAGAGCATGACTGCCACAGGCTTGCCCAAGACGAAGGCGGAACAGGTCGCGGACGCGCTCCGCGAGGACATCAAGACGATGGAGCCCGGCCAGCAACTTCCGTCACAGAAGGACTTGGCTGACCGGTTCGGATTCGCGGGCCAAACCATCCAAAACGGACTGAACAAGCTGAAGGCCGAAGGGCTGGTCATCTCGGCCGGGAACCTCGGCAACTTTGTCGGCGATGGAACCGTGCCTCCGGCCGACGTGCGCGATGACATCAAGGAAATCCGCTCCCAGATTCAGATGCTGTCTGAACGGCTCGAAGCGCTGGAGAACCGCTCTCACTCTGGCGGTGCTTGATCTGGAACCAGAATGCGAGCACGGCGGCCTGTGACGTAAGTGACACTGAGGGGGGCAGTGAACCGAAGCAGGGGACATGTCCGGTGTCACCTTGCTGTCCCCTTCCCTGTCCCCCCGGGCCGCGGGTGAGACTCGGAGCGTAGGCACTCGGAGGAGGGCGTATGAGCGACGGCAGGCCCGCTTGGGCACGGCGCATTGCGGCCGAACGTGCGGCGCGCGACTGGTCCCAGCGAGACGCGGTAAGAGCGCTTCGTGCCCACGCGGACGGAGAACTTCCCGCAGATGACAGCCTGATCCGGCAGTGGAAGCGCTGGGAGTCTGGGCAGAGCCCCAACGAGTTCTACCAACCTCTGATCGCGGCGGTCTTCGGCACCGTGACGCACGCGCTCTTCCCCGCGCCGCCGCGTCGGGATGGAGACAGGGAAATCCTGGCCGTGAGCGGCATGGAGACACTGGAGATCGTGAGCCGTCTCAACCGGTCCGACGTGGACGCTGCCACGCTCGACGCACTGCGGATCACTACAGATCGGCTCTGTTCGGAGTACCCATTCATGCCGAGCGGACAGCTTCTCATCGAAGGCCGCCAGTGGCTCCGCCGCGTCGTAGAGCTCCACTCCAAGAGCCTGACGCTCTCGCAGCACCGCGAGGTACTGTCCCTGTCCGGCTGGCTAGCACTCCTCGTGGGGTGCGTGGAGTACGACATGGGCGACCGCCATGCAGCCGAGTCGACGCGCCGGGCCGCCCTGTCACTGGCAACCGAAGCGGACCATGCTGAAGTCGCCGGTTGGGCCCATGAGATGCGAGCTTGGTTCGCGCTCACGACGGGGGACTACCGCGGGGTCGTCGCAGCGGCACAGGCAGGGACAGAGGTGGCCGCCCACCAGGGCGTAGCCGTGCAGCTTGCCGCGCAGGAGGCCAAGGCATGGGCTCGGCTCGGGGACCGCCGACGGGTTGAGGTGGCGCTCGACAGGGGGCGCAACCTGCTCGAAGGGATGCCGCATCCGGAGAACCTAGACAACCACTTCGTGGTGGACCCCGCGAAGTTCGACTACTACGCGATGGACTGCTACCGCTTGGTGGGAGAGGACAAGCTGGCCCGGACGCTTGCTGAGGAAGTTCTCCGGGCAGGCACGGACTTCGACGGCACGGAGCGGGCGCCGATGCGCAACGCGGAAGCACGCGTCACGTTGGGCGTGACGGCCGCGCGGGAAGGTGACCTCGAACAAGCACTCATCCTGGGGGAGCGAGCTCTCGAAGGGGAGCGCCAGTCGGTTCCGTCACTCATCATGATCAGCCGCGAGCTTGCGGCGGAGATGAAGCGCCGTTACGCGTCCGAGCCTGCGACTCAGGACTACCTTGCGCATCTGCGCGAACTGGGGCAGACGGCCCCCGGCTTCCTGCCTCAGTAGCGAACAGTGTGGAGCGGCCTTCGGCCGCGCGACCCTTGGCAGCTCGCTGCGCTCGCGCGCGACAGTCGCCGTACCGCGCTGAGCATCGTCGCGCACGACCGGCCGTCGACGCCGCGAAGAGGCCACCCGGCGTCCGGGTGGTGGCCTCTTCGAGGCTCCCGGCGTGGGTTAGCGTCCGCAGCGTCCGCACCCCTCCATCTGCTGAGAGCTGCCCTGACCTGCTGAAACACGCTCTTGGTGACAGGGTGTGTCCGGACGCTGCGGACGCTAAACATTTTGTTTAGCGTCCGCAGGAACAGCGCAGGTCAGATGGGGTGAGCGTCGCCCGGCGGACGCTGCGGACGCTATTCCCTCTCAACTCTCTAGTAAGAGAAGAAGGAAGGCTCTCCAGGTACGGCGCGATCACGGTATGCGCGGTCGGTTCAAGCAAGAAGAGCACCGGGCGGGGCGGGGTGCTCTTCTTGCTTGGGCCAGATGCTGTGACAGGCAGGTGTGATGCGGTGTGACGACCGCTGTGATGGGCGCGTCACGCCCGCGTCTGCCTAGGGGTTTGGGTGTGACGGGCCCGTCACATGTGACGAGTCACGGCGTGCTCCAGGTGCCGGAGTCACGGTGAGCTGTACGGAGCGTCACACGACGGCATTTCAGGGTGGGCCAGGGCTGCCGCGCCGCCTTGGAAGGCCGACAGGACCGCCTTCCAAGGCGGGGGCGCTCTCCCTTCCCCTGAAATGCCGTCGTGTGGCGCGGTCGGCGGGGCGTCAGGGTGAGCGTCAAGCGGTGTCAGCGTCAGGCGTCAGGCCGGGTGTCAGGGCGCGTGACACCGCGTGTGCCTAGGGGTTTGGGTGTCAGGCGCCGTGACAGTGTCAGGCGTCAGGCAGCCGTCACGGCCGCCCACGGCCCGCAGCCGCCGGATCGGGGCCAGTCCACGGTGACCGGGCGCGCGAGCGCAGCGAGCTGCCAAAGATCGTGCGGCCGCAGGCCGCTCCTTCGTGCTCTTCCCCCGCAACGGCCGGCAGCCGCGCGCGGTCCGGCCGGGGCTGATAGCGATCCGGCGGCGCCCCTCCCGGGAGGCCCCTAGTGGCCGGATTCCGGGGTCTGCCCAGGTGCCTCGCTATCTGCTAGCGACCAGGTCGACAGCGGTTTGGGCCGCTATCAGGGGCGCTAACGTTAGCGCCCCCTGCCGCTATCGATAGCGGCTCTCGCGACTCGTGGCCGCGAGCCGCTGGGAGCGTCGGGCCCGAGCCGCTAGAGCTCTCGGCGCGACCGCCGCAGACCCTGCCCCAGGGGCTATCCGCTGATTCCGCGAAGGCAGCCTCTAGCGTCTACCACCCTGGTCAGAGGCGGTGCAGACCGCTAGTGAGACCTCTAGCGCTAGAGGTTCCGGCCTCTACCGGTAGAGGTCGTCACGGGCCGCCCGTGGGGCCGTCTGTGGGCCGTCCGAGGGTGCCCGACGACGACCAACAACGACAGGTAGCGACGGTTGCCGCGTGCGCGGCTGACCTTTGCGCCCCTGGTCAGGGCCCCCGCACATACTGGTTTTCGCCTGGGGCTAGCCGTACGGCAAGATGGGGTGTATCTGCCCACACACTGATTGCCGGACGGTTTCTCTTGGCTGAGTACATCTACACCATGCGCAAGACGCGCAAGGCGCACGGCGACAAGGTGATCCTCGACGACGTCACCTTGAACTTCCTGCCTGGCGCGAAGATCGGTGTCGTGGGTCCGAACGGCGCCGGTAAGTCCACGGTGCTGAAGATCATGGCGGGTCTGGAGCAGCCGTCGAACGGCGACGCGTTCCTGTCGCCCGGCTTCACCGTCGGCATGCTCCTGCAGGAGCCGCCGCTGGACGAGTCCAAGACCGTCCTGGAGAACGTCCAGGACGGGGCCCGCGAGGTCATGGACAAGCTCAAGCGGTTCAACGAGGTCGCCGAGCTGATGGCGACCGACTACTCGGACGCGCTCATGGAGGAGATGGGCAAGCTCCAGGAGGACCTCGACCACGCGAACGCGTGGGACCTGGACACCCAGCTCGAGCAGGCCATGGACGCCCTGGGCTGCCCGCCCGGCGACTGGCCGGTCACCAACCTCTCCGGTGGTGAGCGCCGCCGCGTCGCGCTGTGCAAGCTGCTCCTGGAGGCGCCCGACCTGCTGCTCCTCGACGAGCCCACCAACCACCTGGACGCCGAGTCCGTGCAGTGGCTGGAGCAGCACCTCGCGCAGTACCCGGGCACCGTCGTCGCCGTCACCCACGACCGGTACTTCCTGGACAACGTCGCCGAGTGGATCCTGGAGCTCGACCGCGGCCGCGCCCACCCCTACGAGGGCAACTACTCGACGTACCTCGACAAGAAGGCCACCCGCCTCAAGGTCGAGGGCCAGAAGGACGCCAAGCGCGCCAAGCGCCTCAAGGAAGAGCTGGAGTGGGTCCGCTCCAACGCCAAGGGGCGGCAGGCCAAGTCCAAGGCGCGACTCTCCCGCTACGAGGAGATGGCCGCCGAGGCCGACAAGATGCGGAAGCTGGACTTCGAGGAGATCCAGATCCCGCCGGGCCCCCGCCTGGGCAACATCGTCGTCGAGGTCAACAACCTCTCCAAGGCCTTCGGTGAGAAGGTCCTCATCGACGACCTGAGCTTCACGCTGCCGCGCAACGGCATCGTGGGCGTCATCGGTCCGAACGGCGCGGGCAAGACCACGCTGTTCAAGATGATCCAGGGCCTGGAGACCCCGGACGCCGGCAGCATCAAGGTCGGCGACACCGTCAAGATCTCCTACGTCGACCAGGGCCGCGCGAACATCGACCCGAAGAAGACGCTGTGGGCCGTCGTCTCCGACGAGCTGGACTACATCAACGTCGGCCAGGTCGAGATGCCCTCGCGCGCCTACGTGTCCGCGTTCGGCTTCAAGGGCCCGGACCAGCAGAAGCCCGCGGGCGTGCTCTCCGGCGGTGAGCGCAACCGCCTCAACCTGGCGCTGACCCTCAAGCAGGGCGGCAACCTGCTGCTCCTCGACGAGCCGACCAACGACCTGGACGTCGAGACCCTGTCGTCCCTGGAGAACGCGCTCCTGGAGTTCCCGGGCTGCGCCGTGGTCGTCTCCCACGACCGCTGGTTCCTGGACCGCGTCGCCACGCACATCCTGGCGTACGAGGGCGAGTCCAAGTGGTTCTGGTTCGAGGGCAACTTCGAGTCGTACGAGAAGAACAAGATCGAGCGCCTGGGCCCGGACGCGGCCCGTCCGCACCGCGCCACGTACAAGAAGCTCACCCGGGGCTGACATGGCCCGTCATCTGTACAGCTGCCCGCTGCGGTGGTCGGACATGGACGCCTTCGGGCACGTCAACAACGCGGTCTTCCTGCGGTACTTGGAAGAGGCGCGCATCGACTTCATGTTCCGGCTCTCGTCGGAGGACGGCCCGTCGTTCTCCGGCGGGTCCGTGGTGGCACGGCACGAGATCGACTATCTGCGGCCGCTGGTGCACCGGCACGAGCCGGTCACCATCGAGTCGTGGGTGACGAAGATAGGCGCCGCGTCCCTGACGGTCTCGTACGAGATCAAGGACCCGGAGCAGGTGTACGTGCGGGCGACGACGGTCGTCGTGCCGTTCGACCTGCGGGCGCAGCGTCCCCGGCGGATCACCGCCGAGGAGCGCGCGGTCCTGGAGGAGTACCAGGACGACGGCGCGGGCGGTGCGGAGGCGCTGGTCGCATGACCGCGCGGCTGCACTTCGTGGACCCGGGGGAGGCGGCGGACCTGGCCGCCTTCCTGGCCCGTCTGGTCCACTACGACAAGGCGGCCGCGGTGCGGCTGCAGGCGGCGGGGGAGACGCTCGCCGTGTTCGGGCGGCCGCCGTCGTTCGAGGTCCTCGCGATCCGGACGGCGCGGCTCGCCAAGCCGTACGAGGACGGGCTGGACACCTCGCTCGACGTGACGGTGTCCGCGGGCGAGTTCCTGGAGTCCGTGGGTGATTCGGCGGAATCGGCGGGGACGGCGGGCACGGCCGCCGTGCCCGCCGCCGTGACCGGGCCGCCGTGGGCCGGTGTGCTGCCGCCGCGGGGCGGCTGGGAGCGCGTCCCCGGCCTTCCGGCCGCGCCCGAGGTGCGGGCCCTGGTGCGGGGTGCCGTCACCGAATTCCGGGCCCGGGTGGAGGAGTTGGCGCCGGAGCGGAGGGTCAGGGCGGAGCTGGACCGGGTGGGGCGGGAGATCTGGTCCCGCGTCGTGCCGGGCACGGGGCTGCCCGTGCGGGCCGCGCACGCCGCGCAGTCGCTCGGGTTCCTGCGGGGGGACTCCCTCGACCTGCTGTCGGCCGGGGTCTGGCTGCGGCTCCGCACGCCCTACGGGTCCGTCGCGCTGCGGCGGGCGGGCGTCGGAGCGCTGTCCGTCACGCCCGCCTGAGGCGCGTGGCGGGCCCGCTCAGCCCGGGGTGTTCACCATGGAGGCGGCCGCGTAGGTCAGGTAGTTCCACAGCGTGTGCTCGTGCTCCTCGGTGAGGTCCAGGGAGTCGACCGCCGCGCGCATGTGCCGGAGCCAGGCGTCGTGGGCCGCGCGGTCGACCGTGAAGGGGGCGTGGCGCATGCGCAGCCGCGGGTGGCCGCGGTTGTCGCTGTAGGTGCGGGGGCCGCCCCAGTACTGCATCAGGAACAGCACGAGGCGCTCCTCGGCCGGGCCCAGGTCCTCCTCCGGGTACATGGGCCGCAGGAGCGGGTCCTCGGCGACGCCCTCGTAGAACCGGCGCACCAGGCGCCTGAAGGTCTCCTCGCCGCCGACCTGTTCGTAGAAGGTCTGCTCCTGAAGCGTGCCGCGCGGGATCTCATTCACCTCTCCATGGTCTCAGACGCCGTGGCCGAGGACGGAAGGCTTAGGACCGCTCGCATCGGACGGCCGGGAGCAGCACAGTGGGGGTATGGGTGCGCAAGCTCCGCTCAGGGACGAACCCGACCCCGTCGTCGCCGCCGAGGCGCGGGCCGCTCTGGTGCGGGACATCGAGGCGGGCGGTGCCTTCGACGGCGATCCCGGCTGGCGGGAGGCGTTCGACGCGGTGCCGCGGCACGTGTTCGTGCCCTACTACTACGTGAGCCAGACCGGGGGCTACGAGCGGCTGTGGGGCGAGGACCCCGACCCGGTGCGGCGGGCCAGGTGGCTGCGCGGGGCGTACGCGGACGCGCCGCTCGCCACCCGCGTCCGGGACGGGGAGCTGCTCTCCTCCAGCAGCCAGCCCTCGCTCATGGCCAAGATGCTGGTGGAGCTCCGGGTCGGTGACGGCGGGCCGTACGACGTCCTGGAGATCGGCGCGGGCACCGGCTACAACGCGGCGCTGCTCGCGCACCGGCTCGGGGACGGCCGCGTCACGACCGTCGACCTGGACCCGGAGATCACCGAGTCCGCGCGGCGGCACCTCGCCGTGGCCGGGTACCGGCCCACCGTGGTCACCGGGGACGGGGCCGCGGGGTGTCCGCGCCGGGCGCCGTACGACCGGATCGTCGCGACCTGCACGCTGAACTCGGTGCCGAGGCCGTGGCTGGCGCAGTGCCGTCCGGGGGCCCTTGTGCTCGCGCCCCTGGCGACGGGGCTCATCGCGCTGCGGGTGCGGGACGCCACCCACGCGGAGGGGCGGTTCCTGCACACGCCCGCGTACTTCGTGCCGCTGCGCGGCGGCAGCGGCCGGATGGCGCAGGAGCCGCAGCTCGGGGGGCTGCCGCGCCGGGCGCTGCAGAGCGAGCTGTTCCGCTTCCTCCTGGAGCTGACGGCCGGGACCCTGGATCCGTACGAGGCGCTCGCGCTGTGGCAGCGGGAGCGGCGGCCGGTGCGGGAGCGGTTCGGGGTGACGGTCAGCGGGGAGTACGCGTGGGCGTGGCTGGACGACCCCGAAGGGCCGTACGCCTGGCCGCTGTGACGGCGGGCGTACGGCCCTCGGGTCGTGCTGTGCGCGGTGGGGTCAGTCGCGGCGGACGGTGATCGTCGTCCAGGCGCCCACGTGCACCTTGTCGCCGTCCTGGAGCGGGACGGGGACGAACGGCTGGATGGGCTCCTCGCCGCCGTTGACCGTGGTGCCGTTGGTCGAGTTCTGGTCGACGACCGCCCAGCCGCCGTCGGGCTGCTGGACCAGGATCGCGTGCTGGTGCGATACGCCCGGGTCCTCCGGCGGCACCGACAGGTCGATGTCGGGGGTGTCGCCGGTGGAGTGCCGACGGCGGCCGATCGTGACCTGGTTGCCGACCAGCGGGCGGTGCTGCTCGGGCGAGTACGCGGGCAGGTTCAGGCCCGCGGCCTCGGGGCCGCTGCGCTGCATCATCGCCATGAAGTACTCGCGGTCGGGGCCGACGGTCGCGGTCCAGGTCCCCGGGCCCTGCGGCTGCCCCTGGGGCGGGAAGCCCTGTGCGGGGGCCTCGGCCGAGGGAGGCGAGAGGACCCAGTCGTCGCCACCGGTCAGCGGACCCGACGGGCCGGGGCCCGGCGGCGGGGGCCCCTGCGGGGCACCGGTCTCGCGCGGGAACGCGGGCGGCGCCGGGGGACCCTGCTGGAACCCCTGCGGCGCGCCGCTCTCCGGGCCGCCGGGCGGCGGCGCGGACGGGCCGCCGCCGAAGGGCGGGATCGGCTCGGCGGGGCGGTTCACCTGCGAGGGGCGGGAGCCCTGGTAGTCGAAGGGGTCGTGGCCGGAGCCGGAGCCCGCGGACGGGGGGAACTGGGAACCGGGGTTGGGGCCGCCGGAGCCTCCGGGGCCACCGGGCCCGGCAGGACCGCTGCCCGGCCCGCCGGGGCCTTCGGGCGCGCCAGGGCCGTTCGGGGCACCGGGGCCACCGAAGGGACGGGGGCCGCCGGGACCACCGGGGCCTTCCGGGCCGCCGAACGGGCGGGGGCCACCGGGCCCGCCGGGGCCACCGGGTCCGCCGCCAGGCCCACCGGGGCCCTCGCCGAAGGGACGGGCGCCGCCGGGGCCTTCCGGGCCACCGAACGGACCAGGGCCACCCGCGGGACCGGGACCACCCGGACCGGGACCGCCCGCGCCCGGGCCGCCGGGACCGCCCGGACCGCCCGGCCTACCGGGACCCTCCGGGCCACCGAACCCACCGGGACCGCCAGGGCCACCCGGACCCGGACCGGGACCACCCGGACCCGGGCCGCCGGGCCCACCGGGACCGTCAGGCCCACCGAACGGCCCACGGCCGCCAGGCGCGCCAGGACCCCCGGGGCCGCCGGGACCACCCGGCCCACCGGGGCCCCCGGCCGCGCCAGGACCCCCGGGCCCACCGAACGGACCAGGACCACCAGGACCGCCGGGCCCACCCGGCGCACGCCCGGGGCCGCCGGGCCCCTCGGGACCACCGAACGGACCGCGGCCACCAGGCCCACCAGGACCGCCGGGGCCACCGTGCGGACCGGGCCCGCCAGGCCCAGCGGACCCGTCGAAGCCGGGCCGCGGCGGGCCGCCGGGCGCCCCGCCGGGGCCGGGCATGCCCGCGGACGTGGGCAGCGGCGGGTTCGGCGCGGCGGGCGTGTACGACGTCGCCGTGTTCGTCAGGAAGTTCCAGCGGCACTCCTCGCAGAACGGCGCGTTCGCCTCGCGGGGGGTGCGGCACTGGGGGCACAGCTGGGGCTCGCGGTCCGGCACCGCGGACAGGTGCGGGCGGCCGCCGGGCGCGGGCGGCGGACCGGGCTGCCCGGGACCGGGCCGGCCACCGGGCCCCGGCGGCGGGTAGCCGTACCCGGCGGCCGGGGGCGGCGGAGAAGGCGGCGGCGGTACGGCACCGGCCATGCGGTGACCGCAGACCTCGCACCAGTCGTCGGAACCCGACTGGTGTCCGTTCGGGCAGGTCGGCATGTCGGCGCTTCCCCCTCTCCTTCTCCGGCCCGAGGGCCGTGTGCGGTGCTTGTCCGGTACGGGCAGACGTAGCTGTACTGCGCCGTCGTATCACGACGCTCCGTGCCGTCGTATGACGAGGGACACGTTCGCCGGCTCGTGCTACTTCTTCACGCGCACGGTCTTCGTCGAGCGCGTCTCGAGCGTCATCTCGTCGGCCTCGGCGACGCGCGCCTTCAATCGAACAGTACCTGTCGTGGCGTCCACGACGTCCACCACCTTCGAAAGCAGCTTCGCGGTGTCCTCGTTGCCGGAGGCGCTCGCGAGCTGAACGGCCCGGCCCAGCTTGGCCGTTGCGCCGTCGAGGTCGCCCAGCTTGCGGGCGTCCAGGCCCTGCTGGATCACCTGGGCCAGCTCGGCCTGGCCGGTGTAGTGCGCGACCTGCGGATTGATGGAGGTGGACGCTGCCAGGTCGTCGGTCCACACCGCCCGCACCAGGCCCTGGGACAGCGTCTGTACGGTGCCGTCGTGCTGCGGCACCACCAGGGAGACGCGGGCGGCGAGCATCTCCTGGCCGAGTTCGGCGCCCGGGACCCGGACGCAGACGTGGTAGTCGCGGGACTCGTCGCCCCAGGACCCGGTCGGGTAGTCGCCCGCGCGCGGCCCGGCCTCGGTGCGCCGGTCGGTCAACTCCTCGACGGTGGGCGCCACTTGCTTGACGAAGACGATCTCGACGCCCATCGGGGTCCACAGCCGCAGGCTGACGTCGGCGACCTCCTTGCCCATGGCCGTCTCCATCATGCGCGTGAAGTCGTCGGCGAGGCCCGCGGGGTCGGCGACGATGTCGGCGGTGCCGAGCAGCGCGGAGGCGATCCCTGTGACCTCTTTCACCTCCCAGTCGGTGCCGACGCCGCGGGCGTCGCAGGTGAAGCGGCCCGCGCAGGCGTCGAGGGAGGCGCGCAGGGCGTCCGGCGACTCGTGTTCGTTGCGCCCGTCGGTGAGCAGGATGCCGTGCCGTATCGACACCTCGGCGGAGGAGAGCAGCCGGTCGGCCAGGCGCAGCCAGGTGCCGATGGCGGTGCCGCCGCCCGCGCTGAGCTTGCGCAGGGCCTCCTTGGCCTGGGCGCGGGTCTGCGGGCCCGCGACGGCGAGGCGGCCGCCGCCGGGGTAGACCTCCTTGGCGACGTGGGTGCCGCCGATGACGGCGAAGTGCACGCCGTCGCGCAGGGCGTCCACGGCGGCGGCCGTGGCGTCGCGGGCGCCGCGCATCTTCGTCGGCGGGTAGTCCATGGAGCCCGAGCAGTCGACCATGATGGCGACGGCGGCGTCCGGTCCCTGGCCCGCCGCGTACAGATGGGGCGCGCTGACGGCGGAGCCGATGGTGCCGCCGCCGGTGGAGGTCACCGTGGCGATCGCGTTGACCTCGCGGCCGCCCTCGGGAAGGTACTCGTTCTGATAGACGTCGACGGTGAACTGCGGGACGCTCGACTTGAAGAAATTGGCCATGGTTGCTGTTCCCCCCTGAGACGGTTCCCACGGCGGTCCCACGGTGTGGGCGCGCGCATGAAGTACGGGTGCACGGCAGCCCGTCGGGGCCCGTACCGTACGAAGGTCCCGGCGCGGGCGACGGCGTCGCGCCCGGACCGCTAGGCCGATCCTGCCCCTCGCGACGCGGCCGGGAACGGCAGGACCGCCACTGTTACGTTGTCGTGGCCGCCGCCGTCGAGGGCGTGGCCGACGAGCACCCGGGCGCTGTGCAGCGGCCGTTCGGCGGCGTCCGCGGGCACGGCCGCGGCCATCTCCTCGGCCGCCTCCGCGTAGTTCCACAGGCCGTCGGTGCACACCACCACTACACCCGCACGGTCCGGTTTGAAGGAAGCGGTGTGCGGCTCCAGTTCGTACGCGTCGGCGCCGAGCCAGCCCGTGATGGCGTGGGCGCGCTCGTCGGCGTACGCCTCGGCCTCGTTCATCAGGCCCGCGGCGACCATCTGGGCGGCCCAGGAGTCGTCCTCGGTGAGGCGGACGGCGGGGCCCGTGCGGTCGACGGGAACCCAGTAGACGCGGCTGTCGCCGACCCAGCCGACGACGAGGAGGCCGCCGGTGACGACGGCGCCGACGAGGGTGCAGGCGGGCGCGTTCTGGTGCGGGTGGTGCTCGCGGGCCGCGGCGGGCTCGTCCGCGAGGGCGTTGACGGCGTCGGCGGCGGAGACGATCGCGTCGTGCATGGCCTGCTGCGGATGGGTGCCGCGCGGCAGGGCCGCCCGCAGGGACGCGTCGGCGGCGCGGGCCGCGGCGGCGGAGGCCTCGTCGGGGCGGGTCGCCGAGGAGACGCCGTCGCAGACGATCGCGACGACGGCGGGGGAGCCGTCGGGCAGGGCGGCCGTGGAGATCGCGAAGGCGTCCTCGTTGCGGTGGTGGCGCAGGCCGCGGTCGCTGACGGCGGCGACCGCGTCGAGCTCCCGCTCCATGTGGTCGCGCTCGCGCGGCTGGGCGTGCCCGCAGTTCTCGCAGTAGCCGTCCGGCGCGACGCTGCCCGCGCGGCAGGCGACACAGACCTTGGTCTCCGCGGCGGGCTCGGCCGCGGGGGCCGCCGGGGCCCCGGCGCGCGGATCGGGGGCGGGCAGCGGATAGTCGTCGGGCTCGGCCGCCTCGTCCCGGCCCGCGTGCCCGTCCCGCGCGTCGGCGCTCTCCCGCACGCGTACGTCGTCGGCGTCCTGGGTCTCGCTCGCGGCGATGTCGCCCCGGGCGCCGCGCGCGGCGTCGGGGGCGGCGGGCCACGCGTCGGGCCCGTCCGGGGGCGCCGCGGGGGGAGCCGCCGGGGGCTCGGGGGCGGTGCGGGGCAAGCCGTTGATCACCAGCGTGGGGCGGTCGTCCGGTGACACCGGAGCCGCCGAGAGGTCGTAGCCGCACGCGCCGCAGTACAAGTCGCCCGTATCCAGGGGCCACTCACAGCTGGGACACGTCGACAGGGCCGCCGGTTGGTGCATTTCCGACATCCTCACACCCACGTCCGGGGGCGGAAACGGTTTGCCCGCTCCACCAGTTCGATCCTCTCCTCGCCACCCTGGGCGAGCCGGGCGAGCGTCCGGTACGCGCGCTCCAGACCGAACCGGAGGCCGCGCTCGTCCAGATCGCTGCCGAGCAGTACGGTCCGCGCGTGCCGGTCGCCGTGGGCCGTCGACGGGGCGGAAGCGTGACCAGAGTGCCTACCGGAGAGTACCCAGTCGAGCGCGGTGCCGAGCACCTCGGTCGACAGGTGTTCCCTGCGCACCGCGTCGAGCCCGAAGCCCGCGAGGGCCTCCACCTGCCCGGCTGCGGCCGTCAGGTCGTCCAGGAAGCCCGCTCCCGGCCCCTGGGCCGTGTCGAACGTCATACGCCGTCGCAGCCGCGCCCGCACCGCGGCGACCCGCGCCGCCGTGTAGTGGATCGACGACTCCGGCACGGACTCCAGGGTCCGTACGGCGCCCGCGCGGTCACCGGTGGCCAGCTGGACGCGGGCCAGGCCGAAGGCGGCGCTGACGTAGCTGGGGTCGGTGGTCCACACGAGGCGGTAGTACTCGGCGGCGTTGTCCAGCTGGCCGAGGACCTCGGCGCACAGGCCGAGGGCGAGCTTGGGCGCGGGCTCGCCGGGGAACGCGTCGTAGATCGCGTCGAAGGACAGCGCCGCGTTCTCGTGGTCGCCGGTGGCGAGGGCGGCGACGCCCCGGTACCAGACCACCCGCCAGTCGTCCGGGTAGTCCCGCTCCAGGTCCTCCAGGGCGCCCGCGGCCAGCACGTGCTCGGCCAGGGTGAGGCGGACGCGGAGCTCGCGCAGGCGGAGCTCGGCGGAGCGGGCGGGGGCCGCCTGGAGGGCGGCCAGGAGTTCGCCGCCGCCCGCGGAGTCCACGAGGCCCGCGAGGAAGCCCGCGTTGGGGTCGGCGGGGTCGACTCTGGGGACGGGCAGGGCCAGGGCCGCGGCGGGGGCGTCCAGGGGCTTCACGGGGACGGGGACCGCCGCCGGGGCGCCGTTCTCCTCGCCGGGGGCCCCGGCCGCACGGGCGTGGGGCACGGCGGGAGCGGCGGCGGGGGCGGGTGCGGGGCCCGCGGCGGGAGCGACGACGACGCGCGAGCCGAGGACCGAGACCTCGCCCTCGACCTCGCCGAACAGCTCCGTGTCCGTGACCTTCAGTTCCGGGCCGAACAAGGTGGAGAGCGCGGGGCGCGGGCGGCCGCTCTGGAGGGCCACCACCTCGCGCAGGACGCCCGTCAGCTGCTCGGCCATCTCCTGCGCCGAGGCGAAGCGGCGGGCCGGGTCGGGGTCGGTGGCCCGGACGAGCAGCCGGTAGAAGGACTCGTACCGGCGGAAGACCTCGATGTGGTCGGGGTCGGGCAGCAGGTCCACGAAGACGCTGGTGTAGCCCTGGAAGTCGAAGGTGAGGACCGCGAGGGTGCGCGCCACCGTGTACAGGTCGGACGCCACGGAGGGGCCGACCTCCGCGACCTCCGGCGCCTGGTAGCCCACCGTGCCGTAGATCGCGGACTCGGTGTCGTCCATGCGGCGGACCGCGCCCATGTCGATCAGCTTGAGCTGGTCCTCGGTCTGGATGGCGTTGTCGACCTTGAAGTCGCAGTACAGCAGGTTGCGGCTGTGCAGGTGGCCGAGGGCCTCCAGGGCCTCGATGCCGTACGCGCAGGCCTGCTCGACCGGCAGCGGGTCCCGCTTGCCGCCCGGGGTGCGGCGGCCGTTGGCGATCTCCTTGAGGGACTTGCCGCCCACGTACTCCATGACGATGTAGCCGTCCATGGAGCCCGTGCGCTGGTCCAGGTGTTCCACGAAGTTGTAGATCCGCACGATGTTGGCGTGCTCGATCTCGGCGAGGAAGCGGCGCTCGGCGATCGCGGCGGCCATGGCGTCCTGGTCGCCCGTGTCGAGCAGGCCCTTGAGGACCACCCAGCGGTCGGACACCGCGCGGTCCACCGCCAAGTACACCCAGCCGAGGCCGCCGTGCGCGAGGCAGCCCACGACCTCGTACTGGCCGTGCACGACGTCGCCCGGGTGCAGCTTGGGCACGAAGGAGTACGGGTGGCCGCACTTGGTGCAGAAGCCCTCCGTGCGCCCCGGCCGGTCGCCGCGCGCGCGGCCCACCGGGGCGCCGCAGTCGGAGCGCGAGCAGAACCGCTTGCGCTCGGGCACCTCGGGGTCGCGCTGCACCGCGCCGCGCGGGTCGGGGCGCGGCACCCCCGGCACCGCGACCAGGCCCATGCCGAGGCGGGCGCGGGCCGACGAGCCGCTGGACGTGCCCGAGCTGCGCACGGAGACCGACCGCGACGACGTGCGCCCCGACAGGGAGCGCGACAGGCGGCCGGAGACCGAGCGGCGCGACGACTGGGAGCGCGAGGAGCGCGAACTGCCGCGCGTGGAGCGGGCGGAGGCGGACCGGCCCGAGGCGCCCGAGCCCTTGGCGCCGCCGGTGATGCCGGTCGCGGGCGAGCCCACCATGCCCTGCGGCGAGACGACCGGGGCGAGCCCACAGGTGTCGCAGTACAGCTCGCCGCCGCCCACGTCCTCGTACGCGCCGGTGCAGCCGGGCCGCTGGCAGGGCCGCGGCCCCGCGGGCCCTCCGGCCGTGTGCTCGCTCATGCGTCCCCCCTCCGGTCGGCGGGCCCGCCCGGTTGCGGGACCCGCGGTGCCAGGGCCTCGGCGGCGGCCTGCTGGAAGCGCAGCACGGCCTGCTCGGCGACGCGCAGGTCGCACGGCGCGCTCCAGAGCATCCGGCGCGCGGTGTCGTACCGCTCGATGAGGAACGGGTCCTCGGCGAGGCCGTGCCGGGCGACTTTCGCCTTGTACGCGTCGAGGCGGCCGCGCAGCTCCGCGCGGACCGCGAGCGGCGCGGTGACGGCGGTCAGCGACTCGCGGGCGCGCAGGAGTTCGTCCTCGGCCTTCTGCTCCAGGGACTCGAGGAGCGGCGAGAGCCGGTGCCACTGCGCGTTGCGGCGGTAGTCGGCGGCCATGGCCAGCTGCTCCTGGAGGGCCGTCGGCGGCCCGGAGACGGCGGGCACCTCGGACGCCGCGATCTTCGCGAGGACCTCGCCGCGCGCGGAGCGGGCCTCGGCGAGGGTGCGGTCCGCGCGCGACAGGAGGTCGCGCAGCTTGCCGAGCCGGGCCTCGGCGTCCTGGCGCACGGTGAGCACGGCGTCGATCTCGCGGCGCACGTCCTCCAGGGCGCGGGCCGCCGTGTCGTAGCGGTCGGTGTGCGGGCGGCCGCCGCCGGGGGCCGAACTGCCCGGCGCGGGCTGCCAGAACGCGAGCGGGTCGGACACCACCTGCTCGCGCAGCAGGGCCAGCTCCCGCGTGATGCTCTCCAGGTCGTCGCCCGAGGGGTGCTCGCCGGGGCGCACGCCCACGGAGTGCGCGAGCTGCCGGGTGCGCTGGAGCTCGGCGGCGAGCAGGTCGATGCGGGCGGGCAGCGCCGACCAGACGGCGTCGGCGGCGACGACCGTGTCCAGGGAGTGCGCGTACAGGTCGTTCATCCGCGCGACCAGCTCTTCGAGGGTGAACCGCTCGGTGAGCCTGGCGGGGCCGGTGATCGAGGGGGCGGCGCCCGACGCGGACCCGCCCGCGAGCGTGACGCTCTCGCCGCGAAGCAGCAGCGTCAGCTCCGTCAGGTCGTCGCGGCTGGGCCAGCGCCTGCGCTCGCGCACCTCACGGGCGGTGCGCAGGGCGCCCGCGTACGCGTCGAAGTACGTCCACAGGAGCGTGATCTGGCGCTCGGCGCCGAGCCACCGCTCCTGGGTGGTGCCGGTGAGCCGGGCGCCTTCGAGCAGACGGCGGCCGGCGTGGTCCTGGAGGGCGAGGAGCGAGGTCTCGATCGCCTCGTGTTCGGCGTCGAGGCGGGCAAGGGCACGGTCCACCTCGTCCCGGTCCATGACGGGGCCGGGGGGTCCCGCGACGCTCATCGATCACCTCTCCGCTCTGCGTTGCCAACTCTTGCGTGCTGTCGGGCCAGTTGTCGGGTCTCGCCGGTACTCGCCGGTTCTCGTCGGGTCGGGTCGGGTCGGGTCTGGTCGGTCCGGTCGGGTCGGGTCAGTCCTTGTACTTCGGCTTCGGCGGGCGGGCCGGGGAGTCCAGGTCGTCGGCGAGCCAGTCGTCGTAGGACTTCTTCCAGCCGTCCTTGCGGTAGTCCTCCAGGACGTCGTTCACCCGGCGGACCAGGTCGTCGGCGCCCTTCTTCATCGCCACGCCGTAGTACTCGGTGGTGAACGGCTTGCCCTTCAGCGCGACCGTCGGGTCCTGGGCGGCCTGGCCCGCGGCGAGCGCGCCGTCGGTGAGGACCGCGTCCACCTGGCCCAGCTGGAGCCGTACCAGGCAGTCGAGTTGGTTCGGCACCGTGGTCTTGATGTCGGCACCGAAGCTCTTCTCCTTGAGGGCGGCCTCCGCAGTGGAGCCCGCCGCCGAGCACACGCGCCGGCCCTTGAGGGTGTCGTTGTAGCCGGTGATCGTGGACTTCCTGGGGGCGAGCACCTGCTGGCCGGTCTCGAAGTAGGCCGTCGAGAAGTCGACTTGCTCGATGCGGGCGCAGTTGATGGTCATGGTGCGGACCACCATGTCGACCTGGCCGCTCTGGAGGGCGGGGATGCGCTGGTTGGTGGGGATCGCCCGGAACACCACCGCCTTCCGGTCGCCGAGCAGGCGTTCGGCGATCTCACGGGCGAGGTCGATGTCGAACCCCTCCAGCTCGCCCTTCTCCTTGTTCGGGTCGCGGTAGCCCCAGCGGAAGCTGTTCTGGTCGACGCCCACGACCAGCTTCCTGACCTTGCGCTTCTTGATCGCTTCGAGCACCGGGCCGTCCTTGGGCGAGGGCCGCAGGCTGCGCTCCGGCTCCTTGCACTCCTCGTCGGCGCGCGCGGGCGCGGCCTGCGTGAGCTGGTCGGCGTCCCGCGAACCGGCCTTCCGCGCGGCGCTGTTGCCGCTGCCGCTGCCGCCGTCGCTGAGCCGGGGCAGGACCAGGACCAGGGCGGTCGCCAGGAGGCAGGCGAGCGCCATCGTGGCCACGCCTCCCCAGCCGCGCAGCCGCGCCACGCCCCCGCCGTGCCACCGAGTCCCGTCACGTCGCGTACGCATCGTCCGCGTGCCTCCCTTCACCCCGTCACCCCTGCCCCGCTCACCGGTACTCCGACAGCCTGCGGCCGATGCCGAGCACCGCGCCCGCCGCGCCGAGGACCGCGAGCACGGCCGCGCCGACGGGCAGGCCCGTCATCGCGCCCTTGCCGTCCTGCGCGGCCTGCTGGAACTCGCGCTGCTCGTGCGCGAGCGCCGTGTCCAGGGCGGCGTCCACATTGTCGAAGGACTCGCCCGTCGACTCGCCCTTGGTGCTCTCGGAGCCGATGACCTTGTCGAGCGCGGCCTCGTAGGAGCCCGCGTCGTCGCTGGCGCGGGCCGACTTGTGCCGGGCCTTCCACTCGGTCACGTTGTCCACCGCGGCCGCGACCGGGCGCTGCCCCGCGCCGTCGTCGGCGAGCCGGGCCGCCCGCGCGAGCAGCCCGGACCCGCCCGCGAGCCGCCTCATCTGCTCCTGGTAGGCGGTGTCGAACGCGTCCTTGCCGTCCTCGGTCGTCTCCGCGCCCCTGCTGACCAGGGTCAGGTTCTCGTTGCCCCGGGCCTTGAGGGAGCTGATCCGGGCGTCGTTGAGGACGGTCAGGGACCGAACGCCGTCGTCGTACGAGGTGCTGAGGCCGGAGCGGGCCACGGTGTGGCCGACGACGAGCCACAGCAGGACGACGGCGGCGGCCGTGCTGGCGGCGAGGAGGCCCGCGTTGAACACCCGGTTCGTCCGCCGGTAGTTGCGGCGCTGGGCCCACACGAGCGCGGCCAGGGCGAGGGCGCCGAGGGCCAGCGAGGCCCACGGGTAGGGCTCGGCGTCGGCGTAGTCGTCGTCCAGGCGCTGGTTCTCGGCCTTGTAGAGCTTCTCCGCGGCGGGCAGCATGCGGGTCTGCATGGTGTCGTTGGCGTACCGCAGATAGGCGCCGCCGAGAGGCAGGCCCTGGCGGTTGTTGGCGCGGGCCCGCTCGATCAGGGACGCGTACCGGGGCAGCAGCTTGTTGAGCGCGCTGATCGCCGCGGCCGACGAGCCGTTGCCGCCGGTGCCCGCGTTCGCCGCGGCCGTGGCCAGCTTCTCGCTGGCCCGCTCGATGTCCCGCTGGTAGCGCTCCCTTATGTTCGCGGGCTCCTGGCCGCCGCCCAGGAAGCCGGTCGAGGCGGCCGTGTTGGCGTCCGCGAGGGAGCGGTAGATCGCGGCGGCGTCCGCGCTCAGCGGCTGGCTGCGGTGCAGCACGCGGTCCGCGGCGTCCGCGCGCGACGTCGTCTCCCAGGTGGTGACCGCGCCGAACGCCAGGACCAGGGCGGCGAGGACCGCGCCGATGACGCGGAGCCTGCCCGGCTCCGTGGTGGCCGCCTTGCGCAGGCGCTTGACGCCCTCCGCCCAGGCGGACTCCCGCGCGGGGGCCTTGGGCGGCGGCTCCGGCACAGCGGCGGGCGCCGCGGCGGGCCGCGCCGCGGGCGGTGCCTCGGGTGCTGCTGGCGGGTGTGTCACCTGGGCCTCGACCTCCCCCTCGGTCATCGGGCGTGGCACCGCCGTCTCTTCCTGGACCCCGGGCCCCGGGCAGGAAGTGGTGCTCGGCCGCAAGTATCGCCGTCGGGGCGGGGATCCGCACGGGGCTTGCCTCGATCTTGTGCGGATTGCGGTGGGCCGCGCACTTTGGAACACGCGCTCGACCGCGCTCCGGTTCCCTTCCGCACCGCCGCCGCGGCGGGATCTCTCCCACCGCCCCCACCCGTGACACCCAACGAGCCGGTCGGGCCCCGACCTGGCGGCCTGCGCGCCGTCGTTCGGCGGTCAGTCGAACGACGGCGTGCGGCGGGCCCAACCAGCCCGTCCGGCGTTTGAGGACAAGCGCGGTAGCGCGGTGCTTTGAGCCGGGGTCAGAAGGCGTAGTGGTGGCGGAGGCGGGCGTACGCGGAGGGCGGGGCCGCCGTGGTGTCCAGGGCGAGGAGGGCCGCGCCCAGGACGGGGGGTTCGGTGACCACGCGGGGCACGGCCTTGGGCGCGCGCTCGGCGAGCCGGGAGCGGACGCCGTCGTCCAGAAGGCGGTGGCGCGCGGCCAGCACGCTGCCGCCCAGGAGCACGGGCGCCTCCTCCTCCAGGAGGTCGAGGCGGGCGAGCGCCACCGCGGCCATGGCGACGATCTCCTCCGCCATCCGCTCCACCAGCGCCCGCGCGACCGCGTCACCCGCGGCGGCCGTGGCGAACAGCACGGGCGTCAGCTCGTGCTGGCGCACCGCCTCGACGCGGCCCAGGTGCAGCGCCTCGATGAGCGCGTACATGGAGTCGAGCCCGAAGTGCGCGGGCAGGTCCCGCATCAGCGCGGTGGGTCCGCCGCGCCCGTCCTCGGCGCGGGCGGCGTGCCACAGGGCCTCCTGGGCGAGCCCGCCGCCCCCGCCCCAGTCGCCGGAGATCTTGCCGATGGCGGGGAAGCGGGCGGTGCGCCCGTCGGGCAGCATGCCCACGCAGTTGACGCCCGCGCCGCACACCACGGCGACGCCGCGCGGCTCCGCGTCCTCCAGGAGGCCCGCGCGCAGCACCGCGAAGGTGTCGTTGCGCACGTCGACGGTCCCGCCCCAGCCGCGGCGGCGCAGCGCGTCGGCGAGCTCCCGCTCCTCGACCGGGAGGTCGGCGTTGGCCAGGCAGGCCGAGACGTGGCCGACGGACGTCGGGCCCGCTTCCCGCAGGGCCCGGCCCACGGCGTCCGCGAGGACGTCCACGGCCGTCTCGACGCCGTCCTGCGGGGGCCGGAATCCGCCGCCGCGGGCCGTGCCGACGACGCTGCCGTCGGCCGCGACCACCGCGACGTCGGTCTTGCTGTTGCCCGCGTCGATGGCGAGCACGGAACTCAGGCCCACGCCAGGTGCTCCCGGTTGTGCGCGACGAGCTTGTCGGTGAGCTGCTCCGCGTACGCGTACTGGCCGACCAGCGGGTGGGCGAGCAGCGCCTTGAAGACGCGGTCGCGGCCGCCGTGCAGGGCCGCGTGCAGCGCCAGGTCCTCGTACGCGGTGACGCTCGCGATCAGGCCGGAGAAGAGCGGGTCGAGCGACGGGACGGCCAGCGGGGTGGCGCCCTCCTTGCCGACCGAGGCCTGGACCTCGATGACCGCGTCGTCGGGGAGGAAGGGGAGCGTGCCGTTGTTGTAGGTGTTGACCACCTGGTACGGGCTGCCGCCACCACCCAGGAGGGACGCCGCGAGGTCCACGGCCGCCTCCGAGTAGAAGGCGCCGCCGCGCTTGGCGAGCAGCTCCGGCTTCTCGTCCAGGGCCGGGTCGCCGTACATCGCCAGCAACTGCCGTTCCATCTCCGCGACTTCGGCCGCCCGCGAGGGCTTGGTGGCCAGCTCCCGCACGACCTCGTCGTGCTGGTAGAAGTAGCGCAGGTAGTAGGAGGGGACGACGCCGAGGCGGTCCACCAGGGTCTGCGGCATGCGCAGGTCGGCCGCGATGGCCTCGCCGTGCTCGGCGAGGAGGCCCGGCAGGACGTTCTCGCCCTCGGGGCCGCCGAGCCGGACGCCGAGCTCCCAGGTCAGGTGGTTCAGGCCCACGTGGTCCAGGTGCACCCGCGCCGGGTCCACGCCCAGGTGCGCGGCGAACTTCCGCTGGAAGCCGATCGCCACGTTGCACAGGCCGACGGCCTTGTGCCCGGCCTGGAGCAGCGCGCGGGTGACGATGCCGACGGGGTTGGTGAAGTCGATGATCCAGGCGTTCGGGTTGGTGCGGCGCACGCGCTCGGCGATGTCCAGGACCACCGGGACGGTGCGCAGCGCCTTGGCCAGGCCGCCCGCTCCGGTCGTCTCCTGGCCGACGCAGCCGCACTCCAGGGGCCAGGTCTCGTCCTGCTGGCGGGCGGCCTGGCCGCCGACGCGCAGCTGGAGCAGGACCGCGTCGGCGTCGGCGACGCCCGCGTCCACGTCGGACGTGGTGACGATCCGGCCCGGGTGGCCCTGCTTGGCGAAGATGCGCCGGGCGAGGCCGCCGACGAGTTCGAGGCGCTCCGCCGCCGGGTCGACGAGGACGAGCTCCTCGATCGGCAGGGTGTCCCTCAACCGCGCGAAGCCGTCGATGAGTTCGGGTGTGTAGGTCGAGCCTCCGCCGACCACTGCGAGCTTCATTGCTGATTCAGCCCTTTACTCCGGTGAGGGTGACGCCTTCCACGAAGGCCTTTTGTGCGAAGAAGAAGATGACGATGACCGGAGCCATGACAAGGAGCGTCGCCGCCATGGTCATGTTCCAGTTCACCATGTGGGCGCTCTTGAAGGACTCCAGGCCGTAGCTCAGCGTCCACGAGCCCGGGTCCTGCGCCGCGTAGATCTGCGGGCCGAAGTAGTCGTTCCAGCAGTAGAAGAACTGGAAGAGCGCGATCGCCGCGATGCCCGGCTTGGCCATCGGCACGATGATCGTCAGGAGCGTCCTGAACTCGCCGCAGCCGTCGACGCGCGCCGACTCGATGTACTCCTTGGGGATGGTCAGGAGGAACTGGCGGAGCAGGAAGATCGAGTACGCGTCGCCGAACGCCATCGGGATGATCAGCGGCCACAGCGTGCCGGACAGGTGGAACTGCTGGGCCCACACCAGGTACATCGGGATCACGATGACCTGCGGCGGCAGCATCATCGTGGAGATGACGAGCAGCATCGCGGTGCGGCGGCCGCGGAAGCGGAACTTGGCGAGCGCGTACGCGACGGGGATCGCCGAGCACACGGTGAAGAGCGTGCCGAGGCCCGCGTACAGCAGGGAGTTGCGCCACCAGGTGAGGAAGCCGTCGGTCTCGAAGACGGTCTTGTAGTTCTCCCAGTGCCAGGAGGACGGCCACAGGTCGCCGCTCATCGCCTGGGAGTCGCTCATCACGGACGTCAGGAAGACGAAGACGAACGGCAGGAGGAAGAGCAGCGCGACGGCGATCGCCACGCTGTGCACGGCGATCCAGTGCAGGATCCGCTTGCGGCGGGCACGGACGGCCGCGGGGTCGCGCCGCCCCGCGGGCGCGGCGGCCTTCGAGGGCGCGGGCGCGCTGAGGGTCGTGGAAGTCATGGGGATCAGTCCTCCGCCGAGAGCAGGCCCGAGCGCTTGCGCATGAGCAGCAGGGTCGCGGCCATGGCGATGGCGAAGAGCACGAGCGAGAGCACGCACGCCGCGCCGGTGTTGAAGTTCTGGAAGCCCATCGAGTAGACGAGCTGGGGGACCGTGAGCGTGGAGTGGTCGGGGTAGCCGGGCTGGATCACCGAGCCGGGCCCGATGTTGACGCCGGAGGCGATCTTCCCGGCGACCAGGGCCTGCGTGTAGTACTGCATGGTCTGCACGATCCCGGTGACCACGGCGAACATCACGATCGGTGTGATCGAGGGCCAGGTGACGTACCGGAACTTCGCCCAGGAGCCCGCTCCGTCGAGCTCCGCGGCCTCGTACTGCTCCTTGGGGACGTCGAGCAGCGCGGCCATGAAGATCACCATCAGGTCGCCGATGCCCCACAGGGACAGCATCACCAGGGACGGCTTGGCCCAGTTCGGGTCGTTGAACCAGGTGGGCGCGTCGATGCCGACCTTGGACAGGATCTCGTTGACCGGACCCGTGCCCGGGTTGAGCAGGAAGACGAAGGCGACGGTGGCCGCCACCGGCGGGGCCAGATAGGGGATGTAGAACGCGGTGCGGAAGAACCCGACCCCGCTCTTGATCTTCGTCACGAGCAGCCCGAGCGAGAGCCCGAAGAGCACGCGCAGGGCCACCATCACGACGACCAGCCACAGCGTGTTCCACAGGGCCGGGCCGAAGAGCGGCATCTGCTCGAACACGTACCGCCAGTTCTTCAGGCCCACGAACGTGGGCTCCTTGATCTGGTTGTAGTGCATGAACGAGAAGTAGACGGTGGCGATCAGCGGGTACGCGAAGAAGACGCTGAAGCCGATCAGCCAGGGGGAGAGGAAGCCGAGCACGCGCAGTCTGCGGCGCGTCGGGGGTGAGAGTGTTGCCATGGCGGGGCCCTCCTCAGTTCTCTGACTGGAGGTTGTCGGCGTCGATCTGGTCGTCGAGTTCCTTCAGGCCCTCGCGCAGGTTCTTCTCGTGGCCCGCCTCGACCCCGTACGAGTAGTCCCCGAACGAGTTGACGTAGGAGTTGCCGTTGGTGGTCGGCGGCAGGGCCTGGCTGTGCTTGCTCCGCAGGATCTTGAAGAAGGTGCGGAACGTCGGATCGGCGTCCAGCTTCGGCGACTTGAGGGCCGCGAACGTCGAGGGCACGTTGTGGATGGCGTTGGCGAGGTCCACGACCTGGCCGGTGTCGGCGGTCAGGAAGCGCACCAGCTCCCAGGCCGCGTTCTGGTGCTTGCTGCTGTGCGCGATGCCCGCGACGGTGCCCGTGATGAAGCCGCGGCC
Organism: Streptomyces sp. YIM 121038; assembly: GCF_006088715.1. Lineage (NCBI taxonomy): Bacteria > Bacillati > Actinomycetota > Actinomycetes > Kitasatosporales > Streptomycetaceae > Streptomyces > Streptomyces sp. YIM 121038. The sequence continues at coordinate 3,615,951 of NZ_CP030771.1, read as the reverse complement.
GTAGGTGTCGGCCTGGTCGTCGGGCACCGGAAGGGGCGCGACGTCCCAGTTGAACTTGGCCTTGGCGTCCTTCAGCATCAGGCCGCGCCACTCGCCGTCCAGGAGCATGGCGAGCTTCTGGGTGAGGAAGGCGTTCTGGCTGGACATCTCGTCGCCGAAGGTCAGGCGGAACTTCTCCAGGTCTCCGAAGCCGCCCTGCGCGTCGATCAGCGCGTTCGTCGTCTTGTAGTAGTCGTACGAGGCGGGTTCCTTCGCCAGCCGCGACTTGCCGTCGGCGTCGAAGTAGCGCGGGCCCCACTGCGCGAAGAGGCGGTCCGGGCTGCCCTGGTACAGGCGGAAGTTGGGCATGTAGCCGACCCGCTTGTACGAGTCCTTGCCGCTGCGCACGGTCAGCTTCTTGGCCGTGGCCTTCAGCTCCGACATGGTGCGCGGCGGGTGCGCGATGCCCGCCTCCTCGAAGAGGTCCTTGTTGTAGTACATGCCGAACGCGTCCGCGAGGAGCGGCAGCGCGCACTGGGTGCCCTGGTAGCTCGTGTAGTCGAGGAGGGTCTTGGGGAACGTCTTCTTCTTGTCGAGGCCGGTCTTCTTCATGAAGGGGTCGAGGTCGACCCACATGCCGGAGTCGCAGTACTGGCCGACGTTGTTGGTGGTGAAGGAGACCACCACGTCGGGGGCCTCGCCGCCGCCCGCCCTGAGGGCCTGGTTGATGGTGGCGTCGGTGACGTTGCCGGTCGCCTTCACATCGATGTTCGGGTGCAGCTTCTCGAACCGCTCGATGCTCTCGTCGATCGCCTTGACCTCGCCGGGCGCCGACCAGCCGTGCCAGAACTTGAGCGTCACGGGCTTGGTCGGATCGTCGTCGTCGCTGCCGGTGCTCGGGTTGGCGCAGCCGGACAGGAGCAGTCCGGCGGCGGCGAGCACGACCGGCACGCGTGCGCGTATGCGCCATCGCGGCATGGCGGACTTCCTTTGCGGGAGGGAGGAGAGGGAGGAGAGGGAGGGAGAAGGGGGAGGGAGCGGACGGGGGAGTGCGGGGTCCGGCGCGGCTCAGGCCGTGTCGAAGAGGGTGTCGCGGGCCTGGGTGAGGGCCGTGCGCAGGGCGCCGGTGAGGATCGGGTCCCCGTCGAGCTCGCTGATGCGCAGCAGGGGGCGGGGCAGCGCCAGGCCGGTCAGCTCGGCCTCGACGCGCAGGCGCAGCTCCTCGCCGCCCGCCTGCGGCACCTGGCCGGACAGGACGACGAGCTCGGGGTCGACGACCGCCACGACCGCGGCGAGGGCGGTGGCGATGTGACCGGCCAGCTCGTCGCGCACGGCGGGGTCGGCGAGGGCGTCGGCGAGCGGCTTGCCCCCGGCCCGCCTGCGGACCACGGAGCCGGAGACGAGGCTCTCGAAGCCGCCCCGGTAGGAGCCGGGCGTCGACTCGGGGCCGCGCAGGAGCGGGGCGCCCGGCACCGGCATGTAGCCGATCTCGCCCGCGCCGCCGGTCGCGCCGCGCAGCAGGGTGCCGCCGAGGACGATCGCGGCGCCCACGCCCTCGTCGAGCCAGGCGAGCACGAAGTCGTCGTGGTCCTGGGCCGCGCCCTCGTACTGCTCGGCGATGGCGGCGAGGTTCACGTCGTTCTCGATGGTGACCGGGGTGCCGAGCACCTCGGCGAGCTCGGCGCGCAGGGTGCGCGAGTGCCAGCCGGGCAGATGCGGGGCGTAGCGGAGCCGGCCGTCGTGCGGGTCGATGGCGCCGGGCGTGCCGATGACGGTGGCGCGCAGGTCGTCGTGGCCGAGCCCGGCCTGGGCGAGCGCCCCGTCCACGGCCTCGGCGACGAGCTGGGCGGTGCGGTGGCGCACGTCCTCGGCGATGGCGTCGGCCTCGATGCGGAAGCGGCCCACCTCGCGCCCGGTGATGTCGGCGACCAGGGCGGTCAGCCCGGTGGGGTCGGCGGACAGGGCGGCGACGCTGCCCGCGCCGGGGTCGATCTCGTACAGGACGGCGTTGGGTCCGGGGCGGCCGCTCTGGCGGCCGGTGGTGCGGACCAGGCCCGCGCTCTCCAGGCGGCTGAGCAGCTGCGAGGTGGTGGGCTTGGACAGGCCGGTGAGCTCGCCGATGCGGGTGCGGGTGAGCGGCCCGTGGGCGGCGAGCAGGTCGAGCGCGGCGCGGTCGTTCATGGCGCGGAGCACGCGGGGCGTGCCCGGAACACCGGGCGACCCGTTGGACGGGGTGGTTCCGGCCATCGCTGACGACACCTGCCCTTCGGCGACCTGCCCCCCTACGTCACTGTTAGGAAGGCTTCCTATTGGTTGCGAGGAACGTAAGCCGCCGTGAAGGGCCCGTCAAGAGTGGGCGGCGCGGGGGCAACCAACTCGTTACCTGCGGAAGATCCACCGGGGCGCACGTACGGGCCGGGGACGCCGAAGGGGGCGCCCGGCCGGTGCTGGGCGCCCCCAGGGGCGGATGCGAAGGTGTCCGAAAACAGCCCGAGGGGCTCCCGCGGCGGAGCCCGACGGCTACTTCGACAGGTTCGTCGGAGGCGGTATCGGCGACGCCGTCAGCGACTGCGGGGACGTCGTCGAGGCGTACGCGGACGGCGCCGCCATGCCCGCCGTCGGGTCGGCGGCGGGCGCCTCCTCCAGCGGCAGCGGCAGGCCGCCCACGATGCGGATGCCCTCCTCGTCGAAGGCCCGCTTGATGCGCCAGCGCAGCTCGCGCTCCACGCCGAGCGACTTGCCGGGCATCGTCTTCGCCGAGACCCGCACCACCATCTGGTCGAGCAGCACGCTGTCCAGGCCGAGCACCTCGACCGGACCCCACAGCTGCTCGTTCCAGGGCTCGTCCTTGCCGATCCGCTCGCCGACCTCGCCGAGCACCCGCTTGACCTTGTCCAGGTCCTCGTCCGAGCGCACGGTCACGTCGACCCCGGCGGTCGACCAGCCCTGGGAGAGGTTGCCGATGCGCTTGACCTCGCCGTTGCGCACGTACCAGATCTCACCGGCGTCGCCGCGCAGCTTGGTGACGCGCAGGCCCACCTCGACGACCTCGCCGGAGGCCACCCCGGCGTCGATGGAGTCACCCACGCCGTACTGGTCCTCCAGGATCATGAAGACGCCGGAGAGGAAGTCGGTGACCAGGTTGCGCGCGCCGAAGCCGATCGCGACGCCCGCCACACCGGCCGAGGCGAGCAGCGGCGCGAGGTTGATCTCGAAGGTGCTGAGCACCATCAGCGCGGCCGTGCCCAGGATCAGGAACGACGCCACCGAGCGCAGCACGGACCCGATGGCCTGCGACCGCTGCCGCCGCCGCTCCACATTGACCAGGAGCCCGCCGAGCGCGGTGCCGTCCACGGCCTGCGCCGTGCGGTTCATCCGGTCTATGAACTTGGTGATGGTGCGCCGTACGAGCACTCTGAGGACCATCGCGATCACGACGATCAGCAGGATGCGGAGCCCGATGGCGAGCCACGTCGACCAGTTCTCCTCGACCCAGCTCGCGGCGTTCTGAGCGCTCTCGTGCGCGTCGTCGAGCGTGACGGGCTTCGGCGTCTTCGTCGGGTCCGGGTCCGTCCCGGCGGCCGAGAGCACGGACAGGAACACGGCGGGTACCTCCAGGCATAGCGGTCTGCCCAGGAGATGCGCCGGGCAGACCCACCACACTAACGGGGCATTGTGTGGGGATCGTTGTCATGTTCGAAGGCGGCGGGGTGATCACCCGGTGACCAGCGGCAGCTCAGCCGTGGGAACACGTGTCATCAGCGGTGCCGGAGGGATGTGGTTGAAAACACTTCAAGGCCGTTACCGGGACATGGTGGCGCTACGACCAGGCATGAGGGGAAACTGGTCCACAGATCGTCCCGGCGCGAGCCACGCGCCGCCGGCGTACAAGGAGGCCTCCGTGCCGCATGTCCTGGTCCTCAACGCGTCGTACGAGCCCCTTGGCGTCGTACCGCTCCGCCGCGCGCTCATCCTCGTCCTGGAGAACAAGGCACTCTGCCTCGAGGAGTCCGGCGCCTTCATGCACAGCGCGACCCGCACCATCCCCGCACCCAGCGTGGTCCGGCTCAAGCGGTTCGTGCGGGTCCCTTACCGGGGGCCCGTTCCTCTGACGCGACGTGCGCTGTTCGCCCGTGACGGCGGCCGGTGCATGTACTGCGGTGGCGTCGCAACCAGCGTCGACCACGTCATTCCGCGCAGCCGCGGCGGCCAGCACGTCTGGGACAACGTGGTGGCGTCCTGCCGCCGCTGCAACCACGTGAAGGCCGACCGGCACCTGATGGAGCTGGGCTGGCGCCTGCGCCACAAGCCCGCCCCGCCCACAGGTCTCGCCTGGCGCATCATCGGCACCGGGCATAGGGACCCGCGCTGGCTGCCGTACCTGCAGCCGTTCGGCGCGGACGACGCGATGGCCCGGATCGACGGCATCTCCGCCTAGGGGACCGGATCGGTTCGGGCCTTTGTCGTAGCCGCGACGACGCACGGCCAGGATGTGCGGCGTCGCGGCTACGACAGCATCGCGGCCACGGCCACGGCCCGATCCACGGCCACGGCCACGGCACGGAGCACGGGCGCGGCCCACGGGCACGAGTCACGGGCGTGGGCCGGGCCCGGGGCCCCAGTCCGCCGCCCCCCGCTCGGCCACGGCGTAGGCCTCCACCGACCACAGCGAGTAGCCGAAGCGCGTCGCCCGCCGGTCGCCCTGCACCCGGACGAAGCGGGTGCCCGGCGCGTCCATGCGCACCGACTCGACCCCGCCGCGCCCGTCCCGCACGGTGGCGGCCGTGCGCCACGTCCTGCCGTCGGCCGACGTCTGGATCCGGTACGCGGCGGCGTACGCGTCCTGCCAGCGCAGCACCACCCGGCCCAGCCGCACCGGACCGGCCAGCTCCAGCTGCCACCAGGCGCCGTCCTCGGCCGGGGAGGACCAGCGGGTGGCGGCGTCGCCGTCGAGGGCCGCCGCGGCCGGGAAGCGCGCCGTCTCGTCGCCCGAGGACGACGCCCGCGCCCCGCGTGCCAGGTCCGGGCCGCCGGTGCGGGGAAAGGCCCGCACCGCCACCGTCCGCGTCCCGCCCGCGAAGGACACCGGGATCTCGTACGTCCCCGCGCGCGTGCCCGCGGGGACGCGCACGTCGAGCGGCACCTCGACCCGGGTGCCGCGGGGCAGCGCCGTCGCCTCCGGGACGCGCACCTGGATGCCCCCGGGCGCCCGCGCCTCGAGGTGCCCGTGCACGGGGCCGGGGCGGCGCGGGAGCAGCCGCGCCGTCAGCCGTACGGGGGCGCCGCCGATCTCCGCGTCCGCCTCGGCGCGGGCCAGTGTCAGCCGGGCCGCGGGGCCGTCGGCGAACCAGGGCGCCAGGTGCAAGACCGTTCCGCCGGACGCGGTGACCCGTACGGCGTCGGCGCGCAGGCCCGGCTCCGGGCGGGCCTCGGTGAACCCGGAGGCGGAGAGCCCGGCGAGGCGGCGCCAGCCCGCGCCCGGCACGTGGGCCTCCAGCGCGCCCCGGGTGCCGGGGTCCGTCAGGGCCGTCACGGCGGCCAGCGCCCGGGCCCGGCCCCAGCGGGCCTCGGGCCCGTCCGCCGCGTGCGCCCCGTCGAGCCCCGCCCACCGCCCGTACGCCCGCTCGACGCGGTCCAGGAACGGGTCCAGGACGCCCGCGCCGACGGTCACGCCGCCGGTCCGCAGCTCCGCGCGGAGCCCGTGCAGGGCCCGGGCCGCGCGCCAGGCGGTGGCGCCGTCGTCGCGGGCGGTCGCCGACAGCAGGGCGACGGCCGTCTCGCCCGCCGCGCCGTAGCGCGCCAGCTGTGCGGCCCAGGGCGCCACCTCGCGCCCCACCTCCGTCCCGGCGAGGTGCCCGGGCGCCGCGCGCATGACGGCGAAGGCGGACCCCAGCGCGTGGGCCGCGGCCTCGGCACGGCCCTGCTCGGGCGTCGTGCGGGCCGCCCAGAACGCCCGCAGCAGGGGCCGCAGGTACGCCGACTCCTCGGCGCCGAGGACGGACGAGGCGGCGTTGCCCGCGAGGGCCCGCAGCGCGCCGCGCGCCCGCGCGTCCCCGCCCGCCAGGTCGTCGATCGCCGCGAGCCAGGACGCGTGGGGCCGGTAGCCGCGCGGGTTCCAGGCGTAGTCGGCGGCCGTGAACAGCGGGATGCGGGACGCGGCGGGCTGCTCCATGGCGTTGCCGAGCAGGCCCGCCGAGCCCTGCGCCACGGCGGGCTCGCGGCCCGTGCAGGGGCCGAGGAAGACGCGGTCCCGCGCGAAGTCGTTCACCGGGTAGTTGTCCATCGTCACGAGCGGATGCGCGCCGAACGCCTCGCGCGCGTCCGCCAGTTCACGGCCCGTGATGGTGCGCGGCACGACGCCCACACCCGTCCACGCCACCTCCACCCCGCCGTCCAGGTGCCGCGCGAGGGCGTCGCGGTACGCGGTCGAGCCGTCCTGGAAGTACTCCGTCGGCATCAGGGACAGCGGCCCCGCCCCGGGGTACCGGGCGGCGAGGTGCCGGGACAGGGCGTTCGCGACCCGCGCCTGCGCCCGCGCCGCGGCGCGGGGGCCCGAGCCGAAGGCGTCCGCGTCCTCGGCGCAGTGCCACTCGCTGTAGCTCACGTCCTGGAACTGGAGCTGGAAGGCGCGGAAGCCCAGTGCCCACATGGCGTCCACCTTGCGGGCGAGGTCCCGCACGTCCCGGCCCGACGACAGGCACATGCCCTGGCCGGGGGCGACCGCCCAGGCGAGCGTCACGTGGTTGCGGGCGGCCCGCTCGGCGAGCGCGCGGAACCCGGCGCGCTGCGCCGCCGGGTACGGCTCGCGCCAGCGGGCCTGGCGGTACAGGTCGTCGCCCGGCGCGTACAGATACCGGTTCTGCTTCGTCCGGCCCATGAAGTCCAGCTGGGCCAGGCGCTGTTCGCGCGTCCACGGCGTGCCGTAGAAGCCCTCCGTTAGGCCGCGCACCGGGGCCGCGGGCCAGTCGTGGACGCGGACGCCGGGGATCAGCCGGGCCTGGACGTCCGTCAGTTGCCGCAGCGTCTGCACCGCGTGGAAGAGGCCGTCCGGGCCGACGCCGTCCAGGGCCACCGTGCCCCGGCCCGCGACCTCGCCCACGGCCAGGCGGTAGCCGCCCGGGGGCAGGCCGGCGCGGGGCCGGGCGCCGAGCGCGCGCAGCGCCTCGGCCGCGCCGGTGCCTCCCGCGCGGATCACCAGGTGCGTGCCGGGCGGGGGCGGGGTGCCGTCGCGCACCTCGGTGAACCGCCGTGCGCCCGCGTCGCGCAGGAGGCCGCGCAGGACGTCCAGGGCGTGCGGGTCGGCGTCCCCGTCGGTGACCAGGGCGACCCCGTCGCCGACGGGGACCGGGGCGGTGGCCGTGGGCTCCAGGTGGTGGGGGCGGGGCCACACCTGTGGGGGGCCGGTCGTCGTCTGCTCGTTCTCCGTACGGGGGTCGCCCGGGGGCGGTGGGGCGGCGAGGGCCGGTTCCGTGAGGGCGGTGGTGGTGCCCAGGGTGCTCGCGATGACGGCTGCGGCGATGGCGGCCGCGCCCTTCCTGCCGCGCAGTTGCACGGCCCCCTCCTCGTCACTGTCGTCGCACGAACGGTCACGTAGAGCACTGAGCCCACCATTGCCGCGGGGCGGGTGTCAACGCGGGGGCCCGGCCCTCGCGGGGCGCCCCTGGCCCGCCCCTTCCCGATCCCGGGGGCTCCGCCCCCCGCGCCCCCCGTCTGTCGGCGCTTCGCGCCTCGTCCTCAAACGCCGGACGGGCTGGATCGCGGCCGGGTTCGGGGAAGCCCCCGGCGGGGTCGCTGTGACCAGCGTCACCTTCGCGGGTCGTTTGCGTCTGTGGTGCGGCGCAGTGGGTATGCCCCCGGGAACCGAAGCCCGCGAAATCCCTCGCGCATCCACGCCCACCCGCGAAACAAGGAGCGTCCCGTGCCCCCTTCGGCGAATCTTCTCCCGTCCGGCCTCCCCCCGGAGGTCTCGCACCCGGACTCAGGACTCGAAGGATCCTGCTCCTGCGGCTGCCTGGAGCCGCCCCTGACCAGCGAGCCCCCGCTCGCCGACGCCGCGCCGCTGACCAGTGAGCCGCCGCTCACCGACGCCGCGCCCCTCACCAGCGAGCCGACCTCCACGGGCACGGCCGCGGGCCTGGACCCGGCCGGGATCTAGGGCGCGGGGTGACCCTGGCCCGGCTCGCCGCCCTGTACGGCGTGGCCGCCTCGTACTCCCCGTCCCCGGGCCGCACGGTCCAGGCCTCCGACGCGGCGCTCGTCGCCGCGCTCGCCGCACTCGACGTCGACGCGCGTACGCCGGACGCGGTGGTCGCGGCCCTCGCGGAGCGCGAACGGGCCCTGCGGGAAAGGCTGTTGCCCCCGACCGTGGTCCTCTGGCGCGCGGCGGAGGAGTTGCCGGAGGAAGGGGCCGCCCCCAAGCCCCTGAGCGCGCTGCCCGCCCGCACCCGCCTCCACCTCCGTACCGAGCAGGGCGACACGCTCACCTGGGACGCCCCGTCACCGCCCCCGCCCCTGCCGCTGGGTGCCCACCGGCTGCGCGCCACCACTCCGGACGGGGCCGTCGCCGAGGCGCACCTCCTCGTCGCCCCGAGCCGCGCGCCCGGGCCGCGCGCGCGGGCGTACGGCTTCCTCGTCCAGCTGTACTCGCTGCTGAGCCGCCGCTCCTGGGGCATGGGCGACCTGGGGGACCTGGCGGAGCTCGCCGCGTGGGCGGGCCGCTCGGTGGGCGCGGGCTTCGTCCAGGTGAACCCGTTGCACGCGGCGGTGCCCGCGCCGCCCGGCGGTAGCAGCGACCCCTCGCCGTACCGGCCCTCCTCGCGCCGCTTCCCCGACCCCGTGCACGTACGGGTGGAGGACGTACCGGAGTTCGCCCGGCTGCGCGGCGCGGCGCGGCAGCGGGCGGGCGCCCTGCTCGAACGCGGCGACGGGCTGCGGCGCGCGGTGCTGCGGGACGGGTGCCTCATCGACCGCGACGCGGTGTGGGCGGCCAAGGCCGAGGCGCTCGAACTGGCCGCGCGGGTGCCGCTCGGCCCCGGCCGCTGCGCCGCGTACAGCGACTTCCTCGCCGAGCGCGGCGAGGCCCTGGAGGCGCACGCCACCTGGTGCGCGCTCGCCGAGCGGCACGGACCCGACTGGCACGCCTGGCCCGCGCCCCTGCGCGACCCGGACAGCCGCGAAACCGCCCGCGCCCGTGCCGAGTTGATGGACCGCGTCGACTTCCACGAGCGCCTCGCCTGGTACGTCGACGAGCAACTGGCCGCGGCGCAGCGGGCCGCGCGGGACGCGGGCATGGGCATCGGCCTCGTCCACGACCTGGCGGTGGGCGTGCACCCGGACGGCGCCGACGCCTGGGCGCAGCGGCGCTGCTTCGCGGCGGGCATGTCGACGGGCGCGCCCCCGGACGCCTTCAACGCCCGCGGCCAGGACTGGAACCTGCCCCCGTGGCGGCCCGACCGGCTCGCGGAGTCGGGGTACGCGCCGTTCCGCGAGCTCCTGCGCGCGGCGCTGCGGCACGCGGGCGCGGTGCGCGTCGACCATGTGATGGGCCTGTTCCGGCTGTGGTGGGTGCCCGAGGGACGCCCGCCCACGGAGGGCACGTACGTGCGGTACGACGCCGAGGCGATGCTCGCCGCCCTCGTCCTGGAGGCGCACCGCGCGGACGCGCTCGTCATCGGCGAGGACCTCGGTACCGTCGAGCCGGGCGTGCGCGACGCGCTGCGCGAGCGCGGGGTGCTCGGCACGTCGGTGCTCTGGTTCGAGCGGGACTGGGCGACCGAGGAGCCCGGCTCCGGCGGGTCGGGCAAGGTGCTGCCGCCCGGGGAGTGGCGCGCGGACTGCCTCGCCACCGCCACCACCCACGACCTGCCGTCCACGGCGGCCCGCGTCACCGGCGAGCACGTCACGCTCCGCCACGACCTGGGCCTGCTGACCCGGCCGCTGGCCGCCGAGCGCGCCGAAGCCGCGGCCGAGGTGCGCGAATGGCTGGCGCTCGCCGCCCGGCTCGGGCTGCTGCGCGGTGGCGCCGGGCACGAGGAGGACGAGGTGCGCGCGGTACACCGGTTGCTGCTCGCGACCCCGGCCCGGCTGATCGGGGTCTGGCTGCCGGACGGGGTCGGGGACCGCCGCCCGCAGAACCTGCCGGGCACCCTGGACGCGTATCCGAACTGGCGGCTGCCCATCGCCGACGCCGCCGGGCGCCCGGTGTCCCTGGAGGACCTGACGGCGTCGCCCCGGCTGCACGCGCTGCTCGACGTCTTCCGGGAGTTCCGGGGCGCCCGCGCCGGCGGGGCCTGCCGGGGCCCGGGCGCGGTCCCCTGATGGCACCCCGGGCGCGCGGCCCGCGGAGCCGTTCGCTAGTTTGGCATCGTGGACAAGAAGAACGCCCTGCGCGCCGGTGCCGTTGCCACCGGTACGACGCTGATGATGCTGCTCATGTCGTCCCCCGCGCTCGCGCTCACCCGCGACGACGGCGACGACCCGGCTCCCAAGCTGAGCGTGGCGGAGACGCTCGGGCTGTACGTGGCGGCACCGATCGTCCTCTTCCTGGTGATCGCGGGTCTGGTCATGGTGGGTGACAAGTCCCGCAAGCAGCAGAAGCAGGGCTGATCCGCCCCCCTTTTCTGACGTCGAGGGCGCCCCTCGGCGGCGTACGCGTTCCGCGTGCACGCCGCCGGAGGGCGCCCTCGTGCGTGTTCAGGCGGGCGCGGCGCCCGCGAGCAGCTTCCTGAGCAGGCCGGCGAGCTGGGCCGTCTCCTTCTCGTCGAGCCCGGCGGCGCCGAGCGCCGCGCGCTGCGCCTCGAGACCGGCCACGACGGCCCGGTCGACGAGCTCGCGCCCCGCGTCGGTCAGCGTGACCTGGAGTCCGCGCCGGTCGTTCGGATCGGGCGAGCGGCGCAGCAGGCCCGCCCGCTCCAGCTTGTCGAGGCGCCCCGTCATGCCGCCGGTGGTCAGCATCAGCGTGGCGGAGAGCTGCCGGGGCGAGAGCGTGTACGGCTCGCCGTGCCGGCGCAGCGTGGCGATGACGTCGAACTCGCCCCGGGTGGTGCCCACTTCGCGGTAGGCCTTCTCGACGCGGTCGCCGACCGCCTGCGCCACGCGGTACACGCGGCCGTAGATCTCCATGGGGGTCGTCTCCAGTTCGGGCCTGACCGAGGCCCACTGATCGATGATCGCGTCGACGGCGTCGGCGTCGACGTGCGGAGTGTCCGGGGAGTGCATGGGGGAAGTATCGGTCCCCACTCCAGAAGCTTGCAAGTAAGCAGATTCAAGCTAAGTGAATTTTCGCTAAGTGGGTTGACGTTAAGTAGCTTGCGGCTAAGCTAATCACCACCAAGCTTCCACTCCGGCCTGTCGGGCCGCCGAGAGAGGTGTGCCATGAACCGCGCCGCCACGATCCTGCTCACCGCCTACGCCCCCATCACCTGGGGCTCCACCTACTTCGTCACCACGGAGTTCCTGCCGGCGGACCGGCCCCTGTTCACGGCCATGATGCGGGCGCTGCCCGCCGGACTCCTGCTGCTCCTGCTGGCCAGACGGCTGCCGAAGGGGGTGTGGTGGGGGAAGGCGGCGGTCCTCGGGGCGCTGAACATCGGGGCCTTCTTCCCCCTCCTGTTCCTCTCCGCCTACCGCCTGCCCGGTGGCATGGCCGCCGTCGTCGGCTCCGTCGGGCCGCTGTTCGTCGCCGGGCTCTCGGCTCTTGTCCTCAGCGAGCGCCCGACCGTCCGCACGCTGCTCACCGGGATCGCGGCCGCGTTCGGCGTCAGCCTCGTGGTCCTCAAGGCCGCCGGGAGCCTGGACGCGATCGGTCTGCTCGCGGCGGTGGCGTCCACCGCGTCGATGTCCACGGGCACCGTGCTCACCAAGCGCTGGGGCCGCCCCGAGGGCGTGGGCCCGCTGGCCCTGACGAGCTGGCAGCTGACCATGGGCGGCCTGCTCATCGCGCCGCTCGCCTTCTTCATCGAGGGCGCGCCGCCCGCGCTCGACGGCCGGAACGTCGCGGGCTACGTGTACCTCTCCATCGCCGGTACGGCCGTCGCCTACTGGCTGTGGTTCCGCGGCTTCAGCCGCCTCAGCGCGACGCAGGTCAGCCTGCTCGGACCGCTCTCGCCGCTGACGGCGGCGGTCATCGGCTGGGCGGCGCTCGGCCAGTCGCTGACGGCGGTGCAGGTGGCGGGCATGGCGCTCGCGTTCGCGGCGACGCTGTTCGGTCAGCTCAAGCCCCGCGAGAAGGCGGAGCCGGCCGGGGCGCGCACGGTGGCGGGAGTGCCCGCCGCCGCCGGATCGTTCAGCTCGGCTTCAAAGAACGGTCGGAAAGATTCGATGGACCTGAGCGGTTCGGCGGTGCGACGGTAGTCCGGCGAACGAACGCACCCACCGCCCCGGACCCGGGGAGAGAGGCGAGGGACATCAGTGGCGACGCCCCTGGACCGGACCGCCGAGCCGAGCGCGAAGGGCCCGGAGGGCAGGGAGGGCAGGGAGGGCGCGGGGGATGCAGGGGGCGCGGGGGACGCGGAGGGCGCGAGGGATGCGGGGGGCGCGGAGGGCACGGAAGACGCAGGGGACGTGAAGGACGCGGAGGACGCGGAGGACGCGGAGGACGCAGGGGACGTGGAGGGCGCGAGGGGCGCGGGAAGCGCACGGGCCGACCGGGCCGACCAGGACGACTGGTCGGCCCGGTCGGCCGTTGTCGGCGGCCTCGGCGCCGGGCTCGGGCTCGCGCTGCTCGCGACCGTGGTCTGGTCGGGCAGCTTCGTCACGTCCCGCGCCCTCGCCGACAGCGTGCCGCCCGTCCAGCACGCCTTCTGGCGCTGGCTGATCGCCGTCACGGCGGTCGCGCCCTTCGCGCTCCGCCGGACCTGGCGCCGACGGGCCGTCCTGCGCCGTCACTTCGGCTACCTCCTCGCCGCCTCCTTCCTCGGCGTCGCCCTCTACAACACCCTGGTCAACCAGGCGGGCGTCACCACCACCGCGGGCAACATGGGCATGATCATGGCCGCGTCGCCGGTGCTGATGGCCTGCTACGAACGCCTCGGCGGGGCCCGGCTCGGCGCCCGCCGCACCACCGGCATGCTGATCGCCTGCGCCGGGGTGCTGCTCCTGGTCAGCAAGGGCTCCCTCACCCTCGACCTCGCCCCCGGCGACCTGTGGGTGATCGGCGGCGCCCTCGCCTTCGGCTCCTACAGCGCGCTGCTGCGGCGCAGGCCCCCGGAGCTCGGCGGACTGCCCTTCCTCTTCGCGACGTTCGTGCTCGGCACGCTGATGCTGCTGCCCGCGTACGCCGTCAGCCTCACGGCCCAGGGCGGCTTCACCCCGACACCGGCCACGGTGACGCCGCTGCTCTACGTGGGCGTCGTCTCCTCGGCCGTCGCCTTCTTCGCCTGGAACAAGGCCATCGCCCTGATCGGCGCGGCCCGCGCCGGAGTCGTCTACTACCTCCAGCCCGTCTGCGTGGCGCTGCTGTCCTTCGCCCTGCTCGGCGAGGGGATGAGCCGGCCGCGGGCGGCGTGCATGGGCCTGATCCTCGGCGGCGTGGTGCTCGGCTCGACGGCGGGCCGCGGGCGGTCGCTCAGCTCGTGAGCCGGTCCTTGAGGGCGTACCCGCCGTCGACGACCGCCGCGTCGGCGGCCGGTGCCATGCACCGGGTGAGCCTCGGCCTGCCCTTGGCCGTGGCGCCGCTCAGACCGATGCGGGCGGTGTCCCGCGCGGCGTTCTTCCCGTCACCGCCGGGGACGTAGAAGCTGACGCCCATACGGGTGTGCCGGTCGAGGGCGGTGCGCCAGGGGTGGCCGGGGCTGGTGCGCACGAGGATGCCGGTGACCGTGGCGGTCGGACCGCCCGTGGTCAGGCAGTCCACCTTGAAGTCGCCCCACAGCGTGCGCGCGGGCTTGCCGTCGCGGGCGGGGTAGCTGTGCTGGATGCGGAACGTGCCCGTGGTCCGGCTCGGCCGGAAGGGCCGGTCCGCGGGGAAGACGGCCTCGGCGTCGACCTTGATCCGGACGTCCTCGCTCCTGACCGGATAGTCCATGCGTCCCTCGCCCTTGAGCACGGAGGTCACGACCGGGGGTTTCGCGGTGGCGGGCCGCGGCTCGGCGCCCGACGGCCCGGCGAGGGCCGCGGGCACGGCCACCGCGGTGGCGAGGGCGGCCAGGGCGGTGGCGCGGAGGGCGTTCTTGAACACGGCTGCGGCTCCTGCGGGACGGGGGCGGGAGGGCGCGCCCGCCTGACTGTACGGGCGCGCCCGGCCGACGGGACGGGGCTCGCCCGGCCGGCGTGCTCCGATCCTCCCGGGCGGCGGGGGGCCTCGGCGTCGGTCCCCGGGCGGTACCGCCTCCGCCGCGCGGGGGAGACCGGCGGGGCCGCGGGTACGTTGGCCGCATGAGTGAGTGGGACATCAAGAAGCTGCGGATCCTGCGCGCGCTGCGGGACCACGGCACGGTGACGGCGGCCGCCGGGGCGCTCAGCATGACGCCGTCCGCCGTGTCCCAGCAGCTGTCCAACCTCGCCCGGCAGCTGGACGTCCCCCTCCTCGAAGCGCAGGGGCGGCGGGTGCGGCTCACCGACGCCGCGCACCTCGTGCTGCGGCACGCCGAGGCGGTCTTCGCCCAACTGGAGCGGGCCGACGCGGAGTTGGCCGCGCACGCGCGGGGCGACGCGGGGGAGGTGCGGGTCGGGGCCTTCTCCACGGCGGTGCCCGCGCTCGTGGTGCCCGCCATACGGGCCCTGCGGGAGGCCAGGCCCGGCGTCTTCGTACGGGTCAGGGAGGCCGAGGCGGCGCAGGCGTACGAGCTGCTCGCGGCGGGCGAGGTGGATCTGGCCCTGTCCCTCGCCGCGCACGCCCCGGCGCGGAGCGACCCCCGCTTCACCGGGGTCACCCTCTTCGCCGACCCGCTGGACGTCGCCCTGGCCGAGGGGCATCCGCTGGCCCGCAAGCGGGGGCTGCGGCTCGCCGACCTCGCCGACGAGCCGTGGATCTTCGGCGGGTCCGGCCCCTGGTCGGACATCACGCGGGCCGCGTGCGAGGCCGCGGGGTTCGTGCCGGAGCAGGCGCACAGTGCCGCGGGGTGGACGGCGATCCTGGCGCTGGTGGGGGCGGGGATGGGGGTGGCGCTGGTGCCGCGGATGGCGGGGGCCGCCGGGTGTGGGGGCGTGGTGACGCGGGGGCTCGGGGCGGAGCGGCCCTACCGCCACGTCGTGGCGGCGACCCGGCGGGGCGCGGGCCCCGCCGTGACCCACGTCCTCACCGCCCTCCACGCGGCGGCCCCGGCCTGAGCCCCTGTGCCAACGGCGGGGCGGCACCTGGGCCTCGGGCCCCAGCGGAACGGCCGGGCGGCACCTGGGCGCTGTGCCCACCCGTCCCGCCCTGCGGGACGATTGCCCACAGCGGCAAAGGCTGACGCGCCCGCCCACCCGTGCCGCCCCACGAAGGGACGGGGGAGCGGGGGCCCACCTGCCCACCCACCCGCGGGCGCTTCGCGTCGGGGCCGGGCCGGCGAAGCTCGGGTGTTACGGGTGGGTGGGTGGGAAAGAACCCGCCGCGGTAGCGGCGGGCGCCTGCCCGCCCACCCGTGGGCGCTCCGCGTCGGGGCCGGTCTGGCGAAGCCGGGGAGCTACGGGTGGGCGGGTGGGAGGACAGGGCCCCCCGGGGCAGCCGGGGTCAGGCCTTGTCGGCGGCCCGCGCCCGCAGGGCCCGCTCCACCCCGGCACGGGACTCCGTGATCAGCCGCCGCAGAGCCGGACTCGGCTCCGCCGAGGCGAGCCACGCGTCGGTCGCGTCGAGCGTCGCCGCGGACACCTGGACCGAGGGGTAGAGCCCCACGGCGACCTGCTGCGCCATCTCGTGCGACCGGGACTCCCACACCGCCTTGACGGCGCCGAAGTACTTCTCCGCGTACGGCGCGAGCAGCTCCCGCTGCTCGGTCTGTACGAAGCCGGAGATCACGGCCTCCTGCACGGCGTTGGGCAGCGCGTCGGACT